>JAZURN010000051.1:0-52007 GCA_045606185.1 Ructibacterium sp. | reverse complement strand
TTGTCCAGACCTTTGCCAAGTATGGCTGGCTCTGGGGCGGTAATGCATGGGTCAGCGGAACCGTAGACCATATGCATTTCAGCTATCTGGGCAAATAGGAGCCAGTGGCTCCACCCAATGCCGGACATCATTCGTGTTAAGAATTTACCACAGATTGCCGAGCCGGAAGCCTTTTTTGCAAATTGAGTACGCAGAAAAGGAGCCAGTGGCTCCACCCAATGCCGGACATCATTCGTGTTAAGGGTTTACCACAGATTGCCGAGCCGGAAGCCTTTTTTACAACTTGAGTACGCAGAAAAGGAGCGTGACGCTAGTCTACTCTTGCCAGATGAAAAAAGTATTGCACGCAAAAAGGGATGTTCGGAAGAACATCCCTTTTGTAGATTCCGGCGAAGATTACTGATTTTTCAAGTACGACTGGACTACTTTTTCAAGTACGACTGGATTAGATAATTGCAGTTGATGACCTTCTCTGCCAGCATACCTTTGTTATAATAATAGTGATTTGCCGCCTCGTAACCAATGGTGGCATTTTTTTGCATCAAATTGTACATGGTTACAGCATTGTCCCGCTCCGCACGGGCAATCTTGAGCAGTTCCTCCCGATTCCCCTTTTCCCGTTCCAGAACGAAGGTAATCTGGAGATAGGAGGAATACATCAGCAGGTATCCCGCCCACGCCATCTGCTTGAACTGACAGTCAGGCATATCCTCTATGATCGCCAAGCCGTCACGCCAACGGGTGCTGATTTTCTCAAAGGATTTTTGCAAGGTTTCCTTTGGGAAAATTGCCCTCCAATGTTCCAAATCGTCATAGGCAAAACAGGTCATGGTAGCGTCAAAGCCTGTAGGTTCCGGATACAGAAGGGTCGAGGGTCCCGCATTCTGCGGACCACGGTAAAGAACCCCTGTTTCCGGTAAGAAGTTTTCGAATGCCTCCGAAAAAATCCGTGCTGCCTCTTTTACCTTTGCGGCATTTTCCCCATATTCCCCTGCAAGAAATTTGTCATAGGCTTCCTCGGAGGAATCCTCCAGATAGGCATTGGCAACCTTTAAATTGACAGAGGGCATTCCGCCCAATGTCCAGCTCATCATGATATTGTCAACGCCTTCTTTCTTCAATCCCTGCATTCTTTTGCGAATCAAATCGAAAACCGGCATCGCAGGAACGGTACTGCACTCCCAGGTTGTATTCAACTGAACCTTGGCACAAATACCACGTCCGGTTTCTTTTGCGTAATTCCAGAAATTCTTTGTCAGCTGGCTGGGACCCGGTCTTGCAATGCTGTAGTCACGTATCTCGGCATCAATCCCATCTACCGAGAACTTCTCCTGGTATTCGCCATTTGCCTGCAGGATAATATCCTTGGGAAGCAGGTCGATACATTTCCGGCTTTCTTCTTCATTCATTGCCCCAAACCACGCCCAGTTCCAGGCAATCACATTGATATCCGGGTTTGCCTTCTTGGCTCCATCATAAATGGCATTGACGCTTCTTGCAATCAATTCATAGGTGGGTGTTTCGGCACATCGGGGACAGGCACTCCCCTCGCTGGCACCCCGGGACTTACAATGGGTCAGGTTTTCGGATTGTGTAATCAAAATTAACCCGCCGATTCCCGGCACATCGCTACATAGCCGTTCCACCGAATTTCTCAAATTCTCCACAACTGCAGGCTGACTGGTACAAAGGGAAGCCTCCCGCTCCTTGGTAAAGCCTTGCAGCTCCGGATAGTGTTTGAAAAACGCAATGGGCATACACCGAGGCTCGTTCAAATACAAATATACCTGAATGCCATACTTTTTACACCGATCAATCAGGCTGCGAAGACGCTCCTGCCGTCCCTCCCAACCTACAGAATAGCTTTCGTCAAAATCAAAGGGTATCATCTGGTAAAGAAGTACCGGCAGCCAAACCGCATTCACTCCGGTATTGCGATATGCCTCCAGCAGCGCATCCGGATAGGAAACCTCGATATCCTCATCCAACACATTGCTATAAAGCCCACAGTAGGAATAAATAGCACGCAGACCCTCTGGCTGCTTGCCGCCGCCTGTTGGCTTCTCCCCAGAGAAAAAGTCAAAAGCGGGTACACCGCTGAACAAACCGCTTAATTCCTCTTCCATCACATGCCGAATCGCCGCAAGTTGTTCTTTCCCCTCTGGCGTCAGAGGCTCCTCCTTGACGGGTTCACAATCCGGCTTTATCCCCAGCTTGCAATCCAGAAAATCCTCTTCCTTTAATACAAACTCCAGTTTTTCCTGTGTCCATCCAAGCACCTTAAGCATCTGCTCATAAGGGAGCAAATTCCACATGTTTCGGATGGTTGTAATATACCCCCGCTTTTCCCAGATGTCCATATTCTTCTGCTGACCAAGACCCATGTCCCGGGCAGCCTTGGTTACCGTATCAAGGGAAAGATTTAACCCCTCTGCAATCTTTTCCGCCTTGACGGTCTCCCAAAGGCGAAAAATTACGGCATACATTCTATTAGGGAAATGAGGAGCCGGTAATATCTTATTCTCTGTAATTTTTGGCAACATGGTTTTTGCCCCCTTTTTATACGATTTTCTTTTCCATATAGGCAAGGGATTTTTCTACCATCTCATTCCCAATCTCTACTGATGCCTCGGCGGCACTCTTGGTAAACCAATGGTCAATATCCCCCAATCTCTCCAGCTTTACCGCATCGGGATAGAGTGCCATCAAAATGGAACACTCATATTTCCCCGCATGGTCATAGCCGGTGGCATTCTGCACCTCAGTACTCATGGTAGGAATTACCTTAATCCAGGAGAAGGGGTCATCCCCGCCGCCCAGATTCTCATAATAGCTGGCGTAGTTTTCGCTGCCCCACCAGCCCTTGCCTTGGGTCTTTTCCAGATACCGCATGGTGGCACGCTTTGCCGCTTTCATATAAGATAATGTCATGGGCATCAGGTTTTCCTGCTCAAACTGATGATGAATTACCACGTAAATATTCCGAAGTCCGGCATCTAACATATTGGTAAAGATTCCAAAGAGGTAGCTTTCAAAAACATCTTCTTCGATATGCACGGTTCCGCTGGTTTCGTCCGCTACGGCGTAGCTTGAGGGACTATAGTAGATGGTAGGTGCAATCATGATTTCTTTTCGCTCTGCCAGTTTTTTGATCAGACCCTCTGCAACCAGGGTATCGCAGCCGTAGGAGCAATGAGGACCGTGGTATTCCACCGTACCGCCGCAAAGCACCATGGGAATCCGGTTTTCCTTTACCTTATCCAATTCTCTTGGAAAGCTCATATTCCATTCCATGCTTTTCACCTCACTCTGCGTACCCAAGGGTTGTATAGAAAGCAAGATTCGACTGGGTATTATCCAATCTGCCGTACTGCACAACAATCTCTTGGGTGGATGTCAACTTCATTGCGTATTGGGTACAAAGGGGAACCTCAAATCCGCACATATCCTCCGGTCTGTTCATCCGAAAGCAACGGACTCTGTCCGCCTTAACCATCCATTTAATTTCCTCATAAGGCTTTTTATCGGTAAAGAACAGCTTTACCGCAATTTCTGCATTCTCGTTGCTATCGTTGACAACAATCACAGACTCATGACCCTTTGCTACGCCCTCTCCCGGTTCGGGAAGCTCGCAATCGGGAATGAGCCATACCTTTTTCCCTACTGCCATTCTTGATTTCCTCCTTTTATCTTATTTGAGAAAGGGGTTGCAGCAATGCAGCAACCCTTAAGATACTTCCTTAAAAATCTAACTCAATGATGCCCTTCTTCAGGTAATCCGTCATAGACTTACAACCGTTTTCTGTTACAACGATGCCCTTTTCCCAACGAACACCGAAGCCGTTGCCGGAAATAAAGGAGTCAACCTGGAAGGTCATATTCTTTTCCAGAATGTAATCGGAGTCGGTTTCCATCCAGGGCGGCTCAACCTCAATCATACCGGTACCGTGACAAGGTCCGTATACATAGTTATCTTTGAGCCCTGCATCCACAAACTTCTGGTAGTAGCCCTTGGCAATGTCACTTGCCAGAACGCCCGCCTTAATCTGGTCAACCGTCCAGTCATGTGCCTTCAGACAAAAATCTACAATGTTTCTTCTCTCGCCCTCTAGCTTACCCATAACAACAGGCAGTCCGACTGCAGGGGAATACCCGTCAATCTTAGCGGAAAGGTTTAGCTGAACAATGTCGCCTTTGTTGATGGTCCGATAGCCGGAACGGCTGATTGCATGGCTGGTGGACTTTTCGCTGAAGACATACATAGGCAGACCCTCGTACTCTGCACCTTCTTCGTAAATAACCTGCTGTGCAATACCAACCATCTGGAGCTCGGTAACACCGGGCTTTAACTGACGGATAACCTCGTCGGTAGCCAGGTCAACGATACGGAATCCCTCCTGAATACAAGCCAGCTCATTTTCGGACTTAATCTTTCTCAGGTTTACCATGATGTCATTACACTTTACAATTTCAGCCTCGGGATAGCTGTTCTTAAGACCCTCATAAATGGGAAGGGTGCATTCTACATAGCTGCCCAAGCCAATCTTAATTTTATCGCCGGTCACGCCGATTGCCTGGAACACGTCGTGAAAGGTGTTGGCTTTCAGCTCGGGATAGCTGGGGTCTGCAGATTCACGGAACTCTCTTAAACAGAATACCTTGTCGATTTTACCGACATCCTTTGCGAAAATAATACATTCCGGACCGACCAGCAAAGCCGCATCGCCGTTGGCAGAAATGGCAACTCCGGCACGCTCGAAGAGGGGCCAAAACCCGCTGAAGTATCTGGCATTTGCATAATCAGACTCGGTAGAGCAAACTACCATAACATCCAGACCTTTGTCCGCAACCATTTTGGCAGCTCTCTGGATTCTTTCTTTGTACTCATAATCGGGGATACAAATTCTTGACATAGAAACTTCTCCTTTGTTTTTTCATTTTCCTAATTTGATTATACCCCAGCTCTTTCGTTTTGTATTTAGAAAATCTTCCGTTATTTTTGCACAATATTCAATTTATTGATTTTTCTTCACGCTTTTTCTTGCTATCATCCTTTCCTTGTGCTACAATGAAGAAAAGGTGGTGGTCTTTTGGAATTTAAACTGAAGAAATTTGAAACCGTCCTCCGGGTAACCCATATTGCCAACATCCATTATTTTGAGTTTACCCGTCAGTATCACACCTTTCAGGACAAGCACCCTTTTCGGGAGCTTCTCTATGTGGATAGCGGCTTTATCCACGCCGAGGGGGAGCATTATACCGGCATTCTCAAGGCGGGGGAGCTTTTGATTCATCAAGCGGACGAAACCCATTCTTTAACCTGTCCCGAGGACGAGGCAGCAAATGTGATTATCATTGGGTTTGCCTGTAACTCCTCCCATCTGGATGCTTTCTCGGATGTCCCGGTCTCTTTGACCGACCCCCAGAAGAAACTCCTGACCGAGATTATTATGGAGGGCAGACAGGTCTTTCTTCCTCCCTATGATATTCCCAACCAGCGGGATATGAAAAAGCGAAAAACCTATCCTTTTGGCGCCGACCAGATGATTCGGCTAAAGCTGGAAACCCTTTTCATCGACCTGATTCGCAGTAATATGGCAACCGCCGACGATGTGCAAAGCGAGATTGCCAATGAAAAAATGCAGGCGTTGTGCCACTATCTTACCGAAAACTATAAAGAAAAAATACGTCTCTCCGAGCTTTGTTTTCTCTTTGGCACCAACAAAACCACCTTATGCTCGGGGTTTCGGGACGCCACCGGAGAAACCATTGTTTCCTATGTAAACCACCTCCGCATCAAAGAGGCAAAACGCCTCCTGCGGAAGGGAAGTTATAACCTGACCGAGATTTCCGCTATGGTAGGATTTTCTTCGGTGCATTATTTCAGCCGAACCTTTAAGCAATACGAGAAACAGTCCCCCACCGCCTACATTCGAACCATCAAGGCACGATTGGAAGTATAAAAAGAGTCCCATCCAGAGACAAACGGACCGTATTCTCTATTACATACCAAAAGGACAGAAACCGTACGGTTTCTGCCCTTCACTTGTTTTCTTCTTTTTATTTTACAATCACAATGGTCGCCTCGAAGACGCCGTTGGTTTCTCCGCCGGTAATGGACACCTTCATGCCCTTTTCAAGGGTTCTTGCAGCAATGGTGGTGCCGGAACTCTTTAAGAAATTGGTCTTGGAGTTGTAATAGACATCCTTCTCATTGCCCTCCTGGTCAATCACAGTAATCACTTTGTAATTGGTGTTGACGCTCAAAATCTCGGCGGTAAACTCGCCCTTTTCGTTGGTAACAAAGGTAGTAGCGTTGATGCTTTTAATTTCCTCGCCGTCAATGGTTCCGGAAACCGAAACGCCGGGACGCAGGTCATAGATGGTAGCATCCATACCGGAAACCTTTACCTTTACATTAGAGCGAAGGGGATAATTGATTTCCTCTCCGTCCGAAAGAATGGTAACGGAAGGCTTCTTGGCAATGATGATTTCCTGAAGTACACCGCTGAACTTTTCCAAAGAGCTGATGGCAACTACCTTGGTAACCTTTCCGTAGGTCAAGGTCAGCGTTACCTTATCGCCGGCTGCCAGTTCACGGTATTCAACCTCGTCATCGTCCCGCTCTACCTTGGCACCCTTATTGGATACCACATAGGACTGACCGTCAACGGTCAGGTAGACGTGGTTTTCTTCGTCAAATGTAACATCTTCCAAAGTTCCCTGAATGGTTTCTGTCTTTTCGGAAACCTGTACGGATACGATTCTGCCATCATCAATGACTACCTTAACAAAATTGCCCTTTGACAGATTGGTAAAGGTTGCCTTGGTGCCGTTCACATAATACTCACAATTTTCCGACGCAGTATAGGTTGCGGTGTTAGAGGAATCCTCGGTGTCTACCAAGGTAATCTTCTTTCCGGTTGCATTGGAGGTCAACTGGGAAATCTTCGCATAAACTACCGTTCCGGTCTCCTCGGGTGTGGTATTGCCCTCGCCCTCGCCTTTCACGGTAATAACCTGAATGTGTCCATTGATTTCTACCGCAACAACCTCGCTGCCTTCCTGAAGTGCAGACAGCTTAATTTCCATGCCATCCTGACGGGCAACGGTGTCTGCATTAACCTCTCTCTCGCTGTAAGAACCATTCTTGTCCATCAAAATCACGTTGTTGGCAAGGTCCAAGGTGTCAATGGTAGCGGTGTAAACCGTCTTGTCTACCATAGTAATCATTCTGGATAAGAGCATTGCCATCTGGGCACGAGTCAAAGATGTGGTGGGAGAGAACTGGGGTTCGCCCGCCTCATTGGCATCCATACCATTCATAATGCCCATCTCGGTAACATATTCCACATAGGGTTTGGATACCGCCGGAATCAACCCGCTGTCCGCATAGGTTTCTTCTGCAGGTACAAACGCCTTTGCCTCGGTGTTCTGACCCAGCATTTTCGCCATCAGAACTGCCGCCTGATGCCGGAAAAGCTCGGTATTGGCATTGGCTGCAGATGCATAGCTTACCAAATCACTCTCGGTCAGAATTCCCAAATACAAAAGATAGCTAAGCTCGGTTACATAGTTCCCATTATATTTTGCTGCAAGCTCCCCATATTGCGCTTTTGCCGCCTGGGCAACCTCTGCATAATCAGGTTCTTCCGCCCCTAAAATTCTGCCCATCAAAAGCAGGCATTCCAGCTTGGAAATAGCACGATAGGGTTTATAAGTGCCATCCTCGTAGCCTTTGATATATCCGGCAGCGGTCATCTGTGCAATGGCATCCTTTGCCCAGGAAACGGTGGGGTCGCCTTCTACATCCTGAAAGCTCAAGGCGAACACCGAGGTCGATGCACACATCAGCACCAGACAGATGCTCAAAATGCCGCAAAGCAGTCTGTGTTTTTTCATTTTTCATTCCTCCTGTTTTTTCAAAAAAATTGAAAATACCACATGATATTCCACTCATTTTATTTCAATATACCATATCTTCTATTATAATTCAAGTGTCTATCAAAAATTTTTTCCGAAAAATACAAGAAACTTTTTTTGCCAATCCTGCCAGAATGTTGGTCGTGTAATTTTTCTTCCTCTGCACAAAATAAATGCGTAAATAGACAAAAATCAACAACCAAAAATGCAATTTACAATTGAGGAGGAAATGATTATGTTAAAAAGAAGTATCTCTTCGCTTCTCGTCCTTTGTTTTGTCTTCGGTTTGGGTGTGTTCCCCGTGTTTGCGGAAGAACCCATCAATGAGGCTTCTGTTTATATGGAAGAAACCCAACCTGTATCCGGCAACGGCGAAGGCGAAAGCGCAGTTCCCATGCTTCCCCAAACCGGAATTTCCGGTATAACGGGGCTTGAATCCGGGACAGCCGGGCGAATGGCATTTGACGGAACCAATGCCGATGGCACCTTGGATATTGCCGACGGCATCAACACCAATTTAATTGAAAACAGTTCCAAATACAACGGAATGGCAGCAACAACGGTTCCCGAAACCCCTGCCCTCTCCCGTTACAGCACCAGACAGGTTAACTTATCTCCCGACATTGCCGGAACCCAGTACGAGGAAGCTGCCGAGCTTCTGGGCGCATTGGGCATCATGGTAGGCGATGCGGAAACCGGTGCTTTTCGTCCCAACGACAACATTATTCGAAGTGAGATGGCAAAGGTTGCTGTCTACTCGGTAGGGCTTGAGGATATTGCCAAGGGTTCTATGGGCTCCACGAAATTCCCTGACGTGCCCGCCGGTCACTGGGCAACCGGTGCTATCAATGTGGCAGACCAGCAAGGCATGGTGTTAGGCGACGACATCGGTACCTTCCGCCCCGACGACCCGGTTCTTCTTCAGGAAGCCGTAACCATTATGGTTCGTGCCATGGGTTATGAACCTGCCGCAGAGGAAAAAGGCGGTTACCCCACCGGCTATCTTTACGTTGCCTCCAACAACCAGCTGTTTCGAGGTCTTTCCGGTAACGCCGGCGAGCCTGCTACCCGTGGCGACATTGCGCAGCTCATCTTCAACTCTCTGACCGTCAACCTGATGGAGCAGACCGGATTTGGAACCAACACCTCCTACGAGGTGGTAGACAAGACCCTGCTCTATGACAGATTGAATGTAGAAAAGGGCTACGGACAGATTACTGCCACCACCGAAACCTCGTTGGACGGCGGTTCTACCACCGATAGAAACACCTTAATGATTGACAAAAAGTATTACAAAGAAGGGGATACCAACGCAAAACAGCTCCTTGGTTACAACGTTCTTTACTATGCACGGCTGGATAAAACCACCGACGACAAGACCTTAATCAACGTTCGTCCCCAGCAGAATAAAAACAAGACCATTACCGCCAACTCCGACAGCATTGTTTCGGTTACCGGAGCTGCCGACCAGCCCAAAACCTTTGAATACTGGGCAGCAGAAACCGACAACCGAACCAAAACTGCAACCATTGCGGCGGACGCCACCTATATTTACAACGGAAAATACAAGACCGGCATTACCAACGAAGCGTTAAAGCCCACCGCCGGCAATGTAATTTTGCTGGATGCTGACATCAACGGCATCTATGAAATTGTCTTTGTGAACCATGTGACCAATCTGGTCGTAGACACCGTTTCCACCGTTACCGGCAGAGTAACCGACAAGTACCTGAACGGCTCTCTGGTCTTTGATAAGAACCAAGAAACTGTTCAGTTCAGCCTGATTAAGGACGGTGCAGAAATTGACGTAGCTGACCTTGTAGAATGGAATGTCATCTCCTATACCATCAGCGATGATAAGAACCTGATTAAGGGCTACGTTTCCGATGACTCCATTACCGGTATGGTTACCGAAGCAACCGACAACGGCTACCGCATTGGGGAAAGTGCCGAGCTTTACAAAAAGGCTGCAAATTACCCCAACGCCATTGCTCTCCGTGACCGTGGCACCTTCTATCTGGATATGGAAAACAAAATTGCCGCCGTCAATACCAACGCAACAGTGGGTACCGAACAAGGGCAGAACAAGAAATACGGATATCTCATTGGCGTTGCCATGAACGATAACTTTAACGCAACTGCCCAATTCCGCATCTTTACTATGGCAGGAGAAACTCAAATTTTAACCAGCACAAGCAAGATGCGTCTAAATGGCCAGTATGGTCAAGACCCGGCAACGGTTCTGGATACCCTGACCGGTGGCGGCACCCTGACACCCCAGCTGGTGGTTTACGAAACCAACAGTGCCGGCAACATTAACGCCATCGAAACCGCAACAGACAACACGGCGGCGGGTACTCCCAACACAGACACCTTTACCTTGAACATCCGAAAGGATAACATGGTTTACAAGGCTGCATCCGGTAAGCTGGATAACGTAACAGTTTCTGACAAGACCATTATCTTTGATATTCCGGCAGACGCCGGCACCGACACCGAGAAGTATTCCGTTCGGACCAAGAATACCTTGTCCAACGACTCCTCTTACGACGCTATCATCTACGACCTGCAGGAAAACTACGAGGCAAGAGTGATTGTGATTACCAGCTCTGTAGGCGTAACCGCTCCTGAATCTCCCATCCTGATTGTAGACCACATCGGGGCAACTCAGAATGAGGATTATGAAGACACCGACCGTGTTTACGGCTGGCAGAACGGAAAGGAAGTCAACTTCCTTGCCGCCGACAAATCGGTTCTTCTCAAGAGCAGCGATGGCGGCTCCACCCCGCTGACCAAGGGCGATATTATTCAGTATCGTACCAATAGTAAGGGCGAAATCGACAGCATCAATCTGCTCTTTGACACCAGAGCCAAGAACACCGAGTTTATCAGCAACGTAACCGAGGATTTGACCACCGTTTACGGACGGGTTACCAGAAAGTTCAGCGGCAGCATCAACATGACGGTAAATGGTGCAATCCACAACTTTACCGTGGGAAACGACACACTGGTTTATCTGTATGACTCCACAAGACCCAAATCAGACATTCAGGTCGTTTCTCCCGCAGACATCGAAATCTACGAAGAAGGCAACGAGGCAAGACTCTTTGTCAAGATTTACGACGACGTGGTACAGGAAATGGTTATTGTTAAATAACGGTTTTCAAAAAACAGAAAATGAGTGAATCCTAGGATTCACGCATTTCCCTGTTTTACTTAAGCACGAAGCTGCATTCCGCCAACGATGGCATCTTGCACCGTGGGACCTGACGGGTCAATCACTGTCGTGTCTTTTGTTTTGGAAGAAGTCGTGGCTTTGGAAGAAGACTTTGTGGCAGTAGACTGGGTTTTTTTACTGTTTGTGAGCTGCTTTCCCAAAAGTTCCGCCTGCAAGAGCATTTCGTAATACTCCAGGTAAATCTCTTTTTCCAGATTGCTCAGTTCTAAGCCTTGATTTTGCAGATTTCCCTTGACAATTGCCATTTCGGAAAGGATATCATTCCATGCACTTTCCTTTTCTGCAATTTCATATTCCTGCTGGTTTTGCAGATTTTTCCAGTTTTTCTCCCATGCCGCTTCATCCCGCTCCACATTGGAGCTTGCCACATCGTTAATCGCCTTTCTTTGTGCGTTATCCGCCGATGTGGCATTTTGGTAGGCGGTATCATACAAATCCACCATCTCATTGAGCAGTGTAAGGTCGGTCTGGTATTTTTGAATATACCGCTGATACGCCTGCTGGGCAAGCTCCGGGATTACATCGGTCATCTGCTTGGCATAGTATTGCCGTGCCTGAGCACCTGCCGTAACTGCTGCCGAATTTGCATAGCCCCCCGTCAGTGCCGATAGGTCGGCTATCGCCTCTCTTCCGGCACGCTCTCCCTCTAACCGGTACTTATTCACGTATGCCTGATAGACCGGGTCGGTATCCGGGTCATAAGAGAATTCCTCCTGTCGGGACAATCGGTTCAGCAACTGCTCGGCATCGGACAGATACTTCTTAGCATAGGCGTCTGCCAGAGCATTGGGCGTTTGGACTCCTACCCTTTCCGCATAGCCCTCTACCGCATTTTGAACGGTATTCTGTCTTGCCCACGCCTTTCCCTCATCATCAATATAGAGGATATCAAGGGGTTTGCCTCCCACCGAAACGGTACCGTTCCCGTAGGAGAGGGCATCTGCCGATAGACCGTAAGGACCTGCCGCAGTGCTATAGGCGTCGCTGACCCGCACCACCGGATTGGGAGAGTTTTTGTAGTAATTTACCACGCTTTTTTGAATATCCGAGTTTTTCGCATAGGATACCCCTGCATCCTCATCCAGATATCCCGGCGTCAATAGGTTTTTCCCGCCCAGCGTTACCATACCGGTGGCCTGATCGTAGCCGATTTCGCCATCAGAAAAACCCATATCCCGCAAGGTCTTTCGAACACCGACCATGCCCTCGGCAGGATTTTTCTTGGTTTCGTTTACATTGTTATTTTCCATAGGTTTTCCCTCCTTGATGGGTGGTAATTTCCAGGTCGTGCAAGACAACATTTCCTCTGCCCGAAATCCTTAGCTGAAAGCTGTCGCAGTTCCGAAATCGCACCGGAATCCTTCGTACGCCAAAGCCGCTACCGGTTGAAAGCTCGCCGCACCGAATAAACTCCCCGCCGTCATGGGAAATTTCCACTGTAACAGAAGCATTTTCCAAAAGTTCCAGCCGTATCCAAAGACAGTTCACGCCCTTATGGTGCATCGAAGTATAGGTCATGGGTGTGGTGGTCATGGACCATGCCACCCTTTCCTCTCCATGGCGAAAAGCCCAAACCGCATTTGCGGTTGCGCCGTAGAGCCTGCCGCCCATGGTCAGAAACCCAAGATAAGGGGTGTCGTCTTCCCGGTACCATGCCCCGCAAGCGGGGTCATAAACCAGAACATCGCATTCTCCTGTTTCGGTGTACGCTGCCACAATATAACGACGTCCGTCGCTGCCTGCCGCCGCCTTGCAGTAATTCTTTTCTCCCAGCTGATGGCTGATACAATACGGCTCCCCGCCGCTGTAAACCGAAAAGCCTGCGGGGGAGAGGTAATAAAGAACGCCGGAAAGTTCCGCAATGCTTCTGCCGTCCACACAGCCACCCAGCGTCTGCTTGGGCATGGAGAAATTCCGGGGTGCGTCCCCATAGACATGATGGATACATTCCCGCTTGAACGCAACCACCGCAGAGCGGTAACTGCAGATTCCGGTAAACTCTCCCGGGGTTCCGATTCTTCCGTACCAGCTGTCCTCGGAAAGCCCCTGAAAGGAATGGAAGTTCATACAATCCCCCAGTTTAGAGGCATAAAGATACTCCCCGTTTTTGCCAGTACCCCAGAGTCGGTTATGATGAACACAAACATGGTTCATATCAGGGATGCTGACCTTGATGGTAATCGTGCCGCTTTCCGTGGCATTTTTGAAGGTGGTATATCCGCCCTGCTTATTAAATAGCAGGAGGTTCAGCCGAGAGCCAGAAACCGATTCCACCACCGCACTGACAATGGCATCAGCGTCGGCAAAGCTTTTTCGGCTATCAAGAATGTAGGTGTTGTTTTCCTCCGCTGCACAACCGCTGATACAGACACTATCCCCCGGCTGAAAGCCGGAAAAATCCTCATTCGTTTTCTGGATATATGCAGTATAAGCACCGGTTATGGTATCATAAGAGGAATAAAATTGAGCACCGGAAAGCTCCATAGTCCTTTCCATAGGGGACAAAGCCTTACTGACCGCTCCGGTGTCCGGGTCGGGCAGATAGTCGTAATAGAGCTTATCGGGAAAGATACAAAGCTTTCCGTTGAAATCAGCAATGGACTTTTCTCCATCTAAAAGAGTTGCCCCGCCGATTTCTTCTCCCTGATAATAAAACCGTCCCTGACAGACCCCGGTAAATGCCGTCAAAAGCTCTCCGGTATATTCCGGCGGACAGATAGCGGAAATACCCTCTGCTTCTGCCACCTTTTGCCTTGGCTTTCGGGGCACAAGAGCGGGGTAGGCATCGGCAGAAAGGTTTTGGGAAGATACCAAAAACCCGTTTCCTGCCTTCTCTCGCAGGTCCAAACCCTTAAACTGAAGTACCTGAACCGACTTGTTTTCCTGTGCGCTAAAAGGCGGTAAAATCATACTGCTATCCCTCCTTATTCTTTCCAGTAGTTTTTCAGATTCGATACCGGATTGAGGGGTGCCCGGGTTTTATAGTCCCGCTTGAGTCCCTCCCAAAGAAGATTATACTGGGTCATATGGGCACTGTAGCCGGTATAGTCCCGCTGATACAATGCCATCTTGGCAAGCAGGTATTCGATGTACATACTCTCATAAGGGAGTTCGTCAATTTCTGTCAGGTCGTCAATGACACGCCGAATGGCAAGAAGTGCCCCTGTCTGGGGGGTAAAAGTATTATCCTCCACCACCAGTCCGTCATAAACCTGGTCGACAATATAAGTACGATTGGCATGGCTCCAATCCGGTTCCTCCGTCAAATCCTCTAGGGGCACCCACTCTATGCAATCTCCGGGATAAAGTTCGGGCGCCTCCATGCGGATAAAGTTCTCGCTGATGTCAAAGCTTCCCGTAAGATTCACAATCCGCACCGGCATGGCACGGGTCAGAAAAACCAGTTTTAGCTTCGCGGGAAAAGAAATCCCCGCCGGGGCATCTCCTGCTGCAAAGCTCCTAAAATCCAACTTATCCATCAGTTTTCCGTTGATATATGCGGTTTCGATATCAGCAAAGTCAATGTCATCGGGCAGAATCAGTTCCTCCTCGGAATTGACCACCGTTTCCACCGTGTTGTAAATCTTTTTGATTTCCCTTCGGATTCCGGCAGATACCTCGTCGCACCAACGGAGCTTTTCCGCCTGACTGTATGGGTTTGGGCAGAGGGCATCCGCAGTTTGAATCACTTGCGTAAGTTCCATGGACAGCACCTACCTTTTCAAGCTTTCCAGATACTCCTGTGCCTCCATCTCCTGCTGGTGGCTTCGCTCCAGAACCAGAGCAACCGAGCGGGGTACCATCACAGAAACCCCTCTTTGAATCTGGTAGTTGATGCCGTTTACCGTAACGGTAACATCATCCTTGTAGCGATTGTTATCTTTGATGAGCATAACCGGAACCGGTTCGTTATAATACTCCTCCGGCGTACGTTTTCCTTTTGTTGTTTGCTTTGCAGACATGAAAATCCCTCCTTTGATTCTGCACCGGGGCGGCGGATACCGCCCCGACTATGTTTTTCTTATTGTTTAATAGCTGCAGGTGGTTTCCACACGAACCATAAATTCCGGCGAGAGAATTTCTGCCGTCTGGGTTGCTTTCCAACCCACGGTACTCCGCTGATCCAGCGGGTCGCCGGTTCCGGCACTGCCCTTCTGCTTCAGAATGGTTTCCAAGCCGCCGCCTGTAATGCTGGTAACACCATAGGCGTTCTGGCCAATAAAGAGTGTGGAATAAATATCTCTGCCATCTGCACCGGCACCGGCGGGATAAATTACTGCACCGGGGGTAACAGACAACTCAGGGGTTTCGGACAGGGTAATGGCAGCTACGCCCGCTTCTCCTGCAGTAGCAGAGGCAATGGCATAGTTAAACCCTGCAATCTGGATGCTCTTTCCAGAAAGTGCCGCTGCATCACTTTCGGAGATATCTTCTCTAACCGTGATGGTCTTGTCATTTACGGCAGCTACCGTCAAGGTTTCGGGGTCGCCCTTTTCCAGAGTTTCCGCACTGCGCAGAGTTCCTGCACGGAAAATTTTAGCCTCGGTAGATTCTACAAAAACAACACCGTGAATCTTACCGATAGCACCCTTGTACCAGTCCTCCGGGTCCACATTCTGCTTCACTGCCATCCAATCGGGGTCGTTGGTTAGGTCGTTGGCAACATCAGGGTGGATGATGGCAACATAACAGCCATCCTTAAAGGGTGCAGCATTGTTTCTCTTTAGGGTAGCAACCGCACGCTTGACCGCCGCTACCGAAAGATAGTCGTTCTTAGAACTGTCGCTATCTCCGCCAACCAGCAGATTTCTGTCTGCCTTGCCGTTACCATACTGAACATTGGTGCCCGCATTGATTTTTTCACGGATAACAGTATCCAGGGTTCTCCCCGCCTGATCCCCCAGAACGTTCTGGGTTTCACTAACCACGGCGTCCACCGAGGACAAGGTCAGCATATCGGACATGGTCACATAATCGCCGTACTGTTCTACCGTGGATTCTACGGTGGTCACATTTAAGGTGTTGCCCTTGGGGGTTACTCCCTCGGTCAAGGGAGTCAACGCCTTAGGCAGAGGGCTGAACCGGCGGAACTCAATGGTCTTGCCGCTGCCTGCAGGAATCGGCTTTTGCTGACCAAACTGTGCATGAACCAGCTTGGGGCTGGCAAAACGAATCAGGGCACGGTCGTAATAGGTCTTCATCTCCGGGGTTAACTGATTCCCGGGACGATTGGTTGTAGTAGTTTGCGTGTTAAGATAATTCATCTGTTAAATCCTCCTTTTCATTGCATCTGGTAAAATTCATTGTTTTTAAAAGGTAATTTTTTCGCCTTTTCTTACCCTTTCAATGATGTCATCTACCTCTTTGTCGGACAGGTCCTTGGGATTCTTTTTGGCAATGGCAGGCCGATTCTTCCCCGCACCGTTTTCCAGAATCCGTTCTCTGCGCTGGGATTGCTCTGCCTCGGCATCAAGGCGAACTTTTTCCAAAAGCTCCTCCTTATGTACCAAGAAGTATGCCTCCTCTACCGTAAGACCCTTCCCCCAGACATAATTCAAAAAATCAGGGTTCTGCATTTCGGCTTTCATATCAAAATCGGGGTTCTTCCGGATAAAAGCCAAACGCTGCTTCTCAATCTCGTCAATCCGCTGCTCCACATAGGGATTGGTTTTTTCCGCCTTGGCAGTTTCCTTTGCGGGTGCTTCCTCGCCCTGCTGACGCAGCTTCTGATTGGGTGTAAAATTGAACATAAGGTTCCTCCTCTCCCGCTTTTTCGCGGTACCGTATTTCATGAAGCCATTCTCCGGAGATGTTTCATGTACCCGGATTGTACCATAGTTTTCAGTGTCGCTGCGTGCCAACATGGATTGCCTATTGTAAAAAAACAGGTTTTGTGCTAAAATAAAAAAGAACCGCAAAAGAGCGGTTCTGATTTAGAAAAATTTGGCTAATCCCTGGTTTTTCCCAAAACATTATCTTTGAAGAAAAAGGTAATCGCCCACAAACCACCCAAGGCGACCACAGTAAAGATAATGCGGGACATGATAGAAAGCTGACCGCCAAACAGAGCGCCTACTAAGTCGAAGCCAAAAAGACCAATGCTTCCCCAGTTCAAAGCGCCCACAATGACAAGAATCAATGCTAAAGCGTCCATAGGAATCTCCTTTCTATGATGCAAGCCTTACCTTGGCGGGCTCATACATCATTTTGTTTTTAGTATGCACCACCTTTACAAAATCATACAAAAATTTGAAAAATCAAAAGAAAATTTCTTTTGTTATGAAAGGATTCCCTTATGAAAAAGAATTGGTTATTTGCTCTGGTTTCCCTCCTTATCCTGTTGGGAATTCTGGTAGCCTACTACATCGGCGGACTTCTTTTAGGAGGTGCCGCCTCGGATAATATTTCGGCAAACGAGCATGTGGATTATGTCATTGTTCTCGGCTGTCGATTAGACGGGGACACGCCGGACCGGGTTTTAAAAACCCGGCTTGATGCCGCAGTAAGCTTTTTGGAAAAATACCCCGAGTCCGTTGCCGTTTGCGCCGGCGGTCAAGGAGAGGACGAGTTGATTCCCGAAGCTGTCGCCATGGAAAAGGCTTTGGTAAAAGCGGGTATCTCCCCAAAGCGGATTTTGACCGAAACCACTTCCAGAAACACCTACGAAAATTTAAAAAACGCCAAGGCAATCATCGAGGAACAAAACCCAAAAGAAGAGGTGCAAATTGCCATTGTAACCAGTGAGTACCATCTCTATCGCTCCCGTTATCTGGCAAAACTGATGGGATTTAAAAATCCCATTGGCGTTGCGGCAAAAACACCCACGACACTTTTTTACCCCAACCTCCTCCGGGAAATCTGTTCTATGGTTGCGGCTTGGGTAAGGTATTAAGAACCAAAGCACCCTCCATATGCAGAATACGCTTAAGGACAGTCAAAGGGCAGAAACAAACATGTTTCCGCCCTTTTCGTATACCAATAAAGATTTTCTTCTTTTTGCCAGACCCCGTTCCGCTGGCCTAGCCCCAGCGGTCCCTTGTTTTTGACAAAATCTAGCATTCAAATTGTAGGGGACGGCGTCCTCGACGTCCCGCATACCTGTCCTCTACAGTACCCCACCTAATGATGGGTGCGCTTCTTATTTCATAATCATAACCGTTTGGGTTGCATCGTCCCAGTCCACGATACACTGGAATCCCTCCGCCACCGCCCGGGCGGGGACAAGGGTTCTGCTCCCGAAAAGCTGAGGGGGAACATCCAGTTCAATCTTGGTATTGTTGATATGGAGCGTTTTACTTCCTATGGTCATGGTTAAAGTAATATCCCCTTTGACCGAAGTAACCGTCTGGGTCGCATCGTCCCAGTTTACCGTTGCGCCCAACGCCTCAAAGATCGCCCGAAGAGGAACCAGGGTTCTGTCGTTTTGCATCACCGGCGGTTGGTCAAAAGCAACCGGTTCTCCATTGATGGTTACCGTAATTTCCTCCGGCAAGACAGAGGATGCGCCACCGCCTGACTGCCCAGCTCCAAAACGAATACTCTGACCTTTCTTATAGAAGTGATACTCCTTCGAAACGTCGGCTGCCGAAATCTTAATCGTATGCTGCCCGTCTGCCAGATTAGAAATATCCAGATTGCAAACATAAGGTATGGAGGATGCCGCATGGTACCAAGCGCCATCCAAATAATAATTTACTGTAAGTTCCGGCTGCTTTACCAAATACGCCAAGGTATAAAGGGGCACCATTCCGTTTTCTGCATGAATCGTTTCGGCAGAATTTGCAGGTCGGAACACAAAATCCGCTTTCTTTCGGTAACCGGTAAGATACGCACCGCTGTTTTTCGCCTCGTTGAAAATCTCCACCGCATAGGAATGCCCGGAAATATCAAAATGCTCTGCCTCGCTTCCCCGATGGGTGTCAAAATAGTTTATCATTTTGATTTGAGGATACTTCATGGTAAGATACCATAGCATATTCCGGAGTCTTGGGGTTGCCCATGCTTGCAGGTTTTCCCCATATCGGTTTCCGGTGGCAACACCGCCTTCACTAATCATGACCGGCTTTTGGATGTTGTTTTTCTGCAGAAATTCCATCAAGGGCTTGATGCGGTTGGTTGCCCAGGCATAGTCCCCCGTCATGAAGTAGGTAGCACTGATTTCATCGGTGGAACGACTGCCCTGAAAATACTTAATAGCATAACTGCTGACACCAATCCAATCGACATATTCGTCCCCAGGATAAAAATATCCAAAGGGTCTGTCCAGTGCCCCCAAATCAATGGGCGACCACACTACGGCGAAATTCGGGTCTTGATGAATCATATCCGCAACCTGCCGGAATACCTCGATATATCTGTCCGGGTCATCCCCAAGGCTGGAGCAATTCATCTCGTTGGCAAACCGAATCAACATGGGCTTGTTGTACTGACTCAGGGCATCCAAGGTTCGTCTAACCTGACTAAAATCCACATTTCCCATATCATGAATGGTCCAACCCACCAAGGTAATGACATCGTCTTCCCTTATCATTTTGTTGGCGGGATAGTATAAATCCGACTGCGCCATATCGTCAATATAGGTAAGATAACTCCCCAGGGGCTGAAGCGGTGCCGAAGTTTCCGCAACGGAGCCTAAATAAGCGCCCCCTCTTGGCTCAAACTTCGCTCCGTAATACGGAGCAGACTCTACGGGTGCTTCTGTATATAACTCGAAGTCGGCTTCCTGTACCATTTTTTCCTTTTCCCGAAGCAATGCCCCCCAATCCGGTTCCGGAAAGGTAAACGCCGATGCCGGAAGCATTGTCCCGAGAATTGCCACCAGCACCATCAAGCCGATTCCTGGTTTTCTTTTCATATTATGTCCCCCTTTTTCTCGATTTCCAATCCCATTATAAGAATTTCGTTACCGAATGTCAAGCCGCTCAACCAACGAAAAAACTGCCACAGTATGGCAGTTTTATTTATCCATATTTTGTTTTGCGGTGCTGATAGAGGAAATGAGCATTTTCCGAATTACACCGCAATTGTGCATAAGGGATGAAACATCTGACAAAATTTCGGCTTTTTGCATAAGTTCAAGCCAATATTCAGTCTCATAGCATTCCTTTAAGGAAATATGAAGCTTTGATATAAAGTCAGGTTTACTGTGTGCATATTTTGCCTCTCTGATATTGGCACCAATGCTTGTGGCACTTCGTTCTAATTGATTAACAATAGAATAATGACCTTTGATATTATCACATAGTTTTAAAAGTTCAACAGCAAAATCCATAGATAAATCTGCCAATTTATTTTCAGCCATTCAAAACACCTCATTTCATCAATAATTATACCATAAAAGTTTGAATGCTTCAATAATGAAATCGTTCACTTTGTTCACGATGAAATCCAAACAAGTTTGGATGAAATCAAAGCCATAAGGCCTCGATGAAATTAAATCCGTCTTTTTATCCTTGCGAAGCAAGATTTCATCACGAAGTGATTTCATCTGCGTAGCAGATTTATTCCGTCGCAAGACGGATTTAGTTGAAAAAAGCATCAATCTTGATACAAGATTGATGCTTTCTTCTGGAGCTGCCCAGCGGATTCGAACCGCCGACCTCTTCCTTACCAAGGAAGTGCTCTGCCTGCTGAGCTAGGGCAGCAAAACTGTATTCTTTGAAACAGCTTGTTTATCTTATCACATTTTATCAGGCTTGTCAATACATAATTCAAAATTTTTTTCAAAAAATTGGGGTGGTTTTTGTCTTCCCCTGCCGAATAATTTTTCTGGAAACAGGCAGACAGAATTGTCTGCCCGTTATTTCTCTTACTCGGTCTTCAACAGCTCCAGCAATTCCTCCTCGGTCAGCACCGGAACCCCCAAAGCATTTGCCTTGTCCAGCTTGCTGCCCGCCTCCTCGCCGGCAACCACGAAATGGGTCTTTTTGGAAACGCTACCGCTAACTTTCCCGCCATGATTTTCAATTAAGGACTGTGCCTCGCTCCGCTTTAAGGTGGGCAGGGTCCCGGTCAGCACAAAGGTCTTACCAAAGAGGCTGTCCCCTACCTTTTTGCTCTCGTAGTCCATCCGCACCCCTGTCGCCTTTAGCCGAGCAATCAAATCTATGGATTTTTCATCCTGAAAATAATGAACCAGACTCTCTGCCATTTTCTCGCCAATATCAGGAACTGCCGAGAGTTCCTCTTTGGACGCTCCCATCAAGGCATCCATATCCCCAAACCGCTCTGCCAGAAGCTGTGCCGCTCTGGCACCAATCAGCCGGACACCCAAGCCAAACAGAACTCGGTCCAGTCCCTGCTCCTTGGATTTTTGAATGGCGGCAATCAGGTTCCTTGCCGATTTTTCCGCAAACCGCTCCAACCCTACCACGTCTTCATAGGTCAGGGTGTACAAATCCCTGCAATCCTTAATGCATCCCTCATCCAACAACTGCTCCACAATGGCAGGCCCCAACCCGTCGATGTCCATGGCGGGCTTGGAGGCAAAATGAATGATGCTCCGCATCTGTTGTGCGGGACAGTTGGAGCTTACGCACCGCACCGCCGCCTCCCCTTCTTCCCGATAGAGAGGTTCGCCACAAGCGGGGCATACCTTGGGCATAGCAAAGACGATTTCGGCACCGGTTCTTTTTTCCTTGACAACCTCCACCACCTCGGGAATGATATCCCCCGCCTTTTGAATGACGACAATATCCCCGATTCGAATATCCTTATCCCGGATATTATCCTCATTATGCAAGGTCGCACGACTGACGGTGGACCCGGCAATCCGCACCGGCTCCAGGACCGCATTGGGGGTAATCACACCGGTTCTACCCACCTGCAGGGCAATGTCAATCAGCTTACTCTGCTGCCGCTCCGCCGGGAATTTGTATGCTACCGCCCAACGGGGTGTTTTGGTGGTTACACCCAAGGTCTCCCGCTCCGAGAACCGGTTGATTTTTACCACCGCACCGTCGATATCAAAGGGAAGCTCTCCCCGCATCTCGCCGATGCGCTGAATCTCCTGGTAGGCTTCCTCTGCACCGTAAAACACCTTTTCTGCCGGAATGGTTTTAAAGCCAAGCTCTTCTAGATACTCCAAAGATTCTTTATGGGTAGACAGTGTCTTTCCCCGGATTTGTTGTACATTAAAAACAAAGATGTCCAGCCGCCGTCCCGCCGTAATCCGGCTGTCCAACTGCCGCAAGGAGCCTGCCGCCGCATTTCTGGGATTGGCAAACAACGGCTCGCCCGCCACCTCCCGCTGCTCGTTCAGCTTCAGAAAGCTGGCTTTGGGCATAAAGACTTCCCCCCGCACCTCTAGGTAGGGTATCGGCTCGGTCAACCGCAGCGGAATACTCCCGATGGTACGAAGATTCTCGGTAATTTCCTCTCCCACATACCCGTTGCCCCGGGTAGAGCCACGAACAAACTGTCCGTTTTCGTATTCCAAGGAAACCGAGAGTCCGTCAATCTTCATTTCCACCGTGTATTCGGGGTTTTCCTGTTCCAATGCCTTGGCGGTTCTGGTGTCAAAATCCCCCAGTTCCTCCTTGGAAAACACATCGGCAAGGCTCTGCATCTGAACAGTATGCTCCACTTCCAAGAATCCCTCCAGCACCTGTCCGCCCACCCGCTGGGTTGGAGAATCCGCCGTGACCAATTCCGGGAACATTGCCTCCAGTTCCAAAAGCTCGTTCATTTTGGCATCGTAGACAAAGTCGCTGACAGTCGGAGTATCCTTTACATAATACTCGTAGTTATACCGCTCCAGCTCCTGCCGGAGAGCGTCTATTTTCTCTTTTGCATCCTGTTGGGTCATGGTAATTTCCCCTTTTCTTCGGTTCCTGTATTTCCCATCAATCATCATTGGAACAATGCTATATTTGGATATTTTCGAGTCGTCGGAAACCGCCGCCCCCTATATCCTATGTTTTAATTTTACCAAAACTTTCTCAAATAATCAACCCTTAATCTCCTGTGGAAACATAGGTGCGGGGAACAGTACCAATGATGACACTCTCCGCCAGCGGAACCTCGGTAGAAACCTCTGCATCCCGATAAGAAAAAACTCCCGCAATCCGAATTGGAATCTTGATAAGAATACTCAACTGTTGACGGGTCTGGTTGATTCCGGCAGAATCAAAGGTATCCAGAAACTGAATATCAATCATATGGGTGGAAAACGCCCGCACCGGAATGGGAAGACCGTATCCCGTCAGCATGGTATCAGAAAAGAGTGCACCCATAGGCACATAGGCAACCACCGTCCGGGTTTGCTCCATCAGCTCCCTGACCTTAACCGCAATGGCAGCCTTGACCCGATTGGCAGCAGTGTAATCGGTCACAATATTTTCAATGGTGCCGTCTGCGTCCTTGTCCTCCTGCAAAATAGAGCCAGCATCAATCCCTTCCTCCTCCAATGCTTCGCTTACTGCCATGTTGATTCCCTGAATCAACTCTCCATTTAAGACGGATAAGGCAGTTTCCTGAGCAATCGGTCCCAACCGCCGTTCCATCTGCCACAGTCCCGCTCCCGCAGAAACCAGAAAAATCAGCAGAATCCAGATCCCCTTGTGGCGCTTTCCCGGGGAACGTCTTTTCGAGGCTCTTCTTGGTCGCCGAAACCGAAACCTTAACTTTCGCAGAAAAACTCCCATGGTTGCACCTCCTTTTTCTTATGGTATGAAGCAACCCGGTTTCGGTGCTTGACTGTCTTTTTCTGCAAAAAGCTGGACATTCTCCGTCCTTTGGTATATACTGGTCTTGAAAAAGACTGATTTGGAGGCTTTCTTATGTATAAAACAATTTTTCGTGTTCTGGTTTTATGTTTGATTCTATCCCTTTTTGCGGGAACCGTGGCATCAGCTTCTTTAGCAGAGAGTCTCCCCACAAAGGAGACAGTCCCTGTTCCTTTGTCCGGCTTGCGTTGCGTTGTGACGGAGCTTCCTCCGGATTCCCTGGACGAATCCCAGGTTCAGGCATCCCTTTTTTCTTCCTCCAAGACCCTGACCGAAACCTTGTATGAGGGTTGTTATGCCCATGTAGAAACCATCAATGTTTCCGCCTTTGGACTTACCACCTCTGATTTTCGAACGTTTTATTACCAATTTTGTATGCTTTATCCGGAGCTTCTGCTTGATACCTCTTGGTCTTGGAGCATTCGGGACGATATTGTGCAATATATCCGCCCCACCTACTT
This sequence comes from Ructibacterium sp., assembly GCA_045606185.1. GTDB lineage: Bacteria > Bacillota > Clostridia > Monoglobales > Monoglobaceae > Ructibacterium. Next base: position 27,660 of record JAZURN010000051.1, on the reverse strand, counting down.
TTTCTCTGCCGAGGACACACCCTCCCAACGTCAAGCTCTGCAGAACAGCTTCACATTCTATGCCAATAAAGCAAAAGAATTACATACCGAACCGCTGGACCAGCTTCTTTATATCCATGATGCCCTTATCCTCCTCTGTGCCTACGACACCGCCGTTGCGGAGAAAACCGGCGACCTTACCTGGGAAGAAGCCCTTTCCTTTCATTCCTACGGTCTTTTCTCTGCCAAGAAGGCAGTTTGTCAGGGCTATGCCCAAGCCTTCTTGGGTATTGCCAGAGAGCTGGGCTTTGAGGTCAGCTACTGCTACAACAGCGGGCATATCTGGAACTACATTAAGCTGAACGACGATTGGTACCATCTGGATACCACATGGGATGATTCATTAGTCCTCGGTGCAGATGTTCCAAACCGTGCCTCTCACGACTACTTTTTGTGTCCGGACAGCGCCATGGAGGACCACCGGCCCTCCCAGTGGACTTCCCCTTTGTATCCCCTCCCCGAATGTGACAGCACCCAATATCAAAGCGGATATCTCTTTAACCTTCCTTTTAAAAAGATGTTTGTCAAGAAGGATGGCTTTTATCATTTGATTACAAGCTATATCAGCACCCCTCTTCTTGCCCCCGGGCTTACTTCCCGTTTGCTCTTTTCCGCCCCGCAAAACGGCGTTATCCGTTATGCACATACCCAGAGTCCCGGCGCCATCTCGATTTTCTCCCGACTCCAAGATGCCTCGGGTGTCAGTTACGGAATTACCCATTCTCTTCGGGACGGAGAGCGGATGTTCGACGGCAGGGAGCGCACCCTGTACACTTATGAACTTCCCCGGCAAACAGGGGATGGCTCTGATGGCAGAATCTATTTCTGGGATGCCGAAACCCTGTCCCCGCTGACCTCGGCTATCTCCTTTTAACCTTTCTCAAAACATTCTGCCCGGTATGAAATTCATACCGGGCATTTTTGTTTGAAGAATTGACTTTTCCTGAAAAAGTGGGTATAATAAATTCGTTGAGTTTTCTAACGGATAAGAGGTGAGTTGATTGCCAAAGGAAAAGAAAAACACGGTCATTGCCCAGAACAAAAAAGCCTATCACGACTACTTTGTAGACGAAACCTTTGAGGCAGGGCTTTCTCTTTCGGGAACCGAAGTCAAGTCGATACGGGCAGGGCGTGTAAATCTCAAGGACAGCTATGTTTCCTGCAAGACGGGGGAAGCTATCTTAATCGGCATGCATATCAGTCCCTATGACTTTGGGAATATCTTTAACCACGAGCCGTTGCGTTCTCGTCGGTTGCTCCTTCATCGGCGGGAAATCAACAAACTCATTGGTCTAACCCAACAGGAGGGCTATACCCTGATTCCCTTAAAGCTCTATCTCAAGGGGCAGTATGTCAAGCTGGAGCTGGGTCTTTGCCGAGGCAAAAAGAACTACGACAAGCGCGCCTCTATGGCGGAGCGGGACGCCAAGCGGAATATGGACCGTGCGCTGAAGGAACAAAATCAGCGCTAACACCGTCTAATCAGACAGAAAACATGGGGGTGTAAAGGTTTCGACGGGGTTGTAGAGACAAGAGGAGCGAGCCGCAGCGGGTACTGCGTATCAAACCCAACTTTTAAATTAAACGCTAATAAGAATTTAGCTTACGCTGCCTAACTTACGCAGCTGTCCTCTCTGATGTACCGCGGTTCAGAATCAGGGCATCAACGAAAGCGGTGAACGTGAGCCGGGAAAGCTTTGACCCGGCCATGAACCATGAAGCTACCTACCTACAGAGGTTGTCTGCGGACTCTGTAGGCGGGGAATCCTGACCACAGACTACGCTCGTAGCCGCCTTTTGGGGATACTTCTTCGGACGGGGGTTCAATTCCCCCCACCTCCACCAAAAAATCCGTACACTTTCGTGTACGGATTTTTTCTTATTCACTATTACCTCTTCGCTCTTCACTATTCACTAAAACCCCTTTCGTGTATGGATTTCTTGAAGGAATAAGCAATAGCGAAGAAGAACGAAGTGAATCACATAGCGTTCTCCTTTCTATTCCTCCACATCCCTTACTAATTCTTCCGGGCTGACTTTCAAAATCCGGCAGATCGTCATCAATTCATAGTCGGTAACAATCCGGTTATTGTTCTCAATTTTACTAATCATTTGCTGGTCAATGTTGATATTTTCTGTCTGGAGTTTTGCGGCAAGCTGATTCTGGGTCAAACCCCTTTTGATGCGGTATACTTTCAGATTCTTGTGTATCAAATTTTTGTTTTCTCCAAAAATAATTTTCTTCATGATAATGCAACCACGCCTTTGTAACGTATTTTACTTGACAATAGCATAATTATTCCTGTAAAATACGTTATATAAACGTACGAAGGGTGTTTTTTTATAATGAGAACATTATCCTATTATGTATTGGCGTTCGCTATGGTTGGGGCACTTATCAAATATGGGGTGGTAACTGTTTGTTGGGGCGGGACGGAATCTGTTGTTTCTCCCGAGCCGAAAAAAATTTCCGTTGAGACAGTTGAGATTCTGCCGGAAGACGCAATATCGCCGGTTCATAGCAATATTGTTTATGTAACCACATATGGAGAAAAATATCATCGGGAGCAGTGTAGCTATTTGTGCCGTTCCAAAAAAGCGATATCTTTAGAACAAGCAATCGAGCAGTACTATCGCCCCCGTTCGGTTTGTAATCCTTAAAAGGTGCTTCTCCCAGTGTTTTTCCATTGCTTTTCTTATTTTTTTATGCTATAATAAACACAAGGGAGAAAAGAAAGGATGAATAACATGGATATTAGACAAGGTTTAATGTCCTTAATTGAAGGAAAATCCACCGAAGAAATCGAGGAAGTTTTCCAAAATACCGAGCGACTGATGACTTACTACCGCTGTGCTATGCTGGAGGTAGAAACCAAATTAAAAGTCTTAAACGAGGAGTTTCGTTTGCAGCACGAGCGGAATCCCATTGCCAACATTACCAGTCGCCTGAAGTCCATGGAAAGCATCGGGGAAAAAATGCGGCGAAAATGTTTCCCCATGAACCTTTCTTCCATCGAGAAAAACCTGAACGATGTGGCAGGTATCCGGGTTATTTGCGGTTTTCTGGACGATATTTATATGCTGGCAGATTGTCTGCTAGAGCAGGATGATATCCGGCTGATTGCCCGAAAGGACTATATCAAAAACCCCAAGCCCAACGGCTACCGAAGTCTGCATTTGATTATTGAAATCCCGATTTTTCTCCAAAGCGAGAAGAAATATGTCAAGGTAGAGGTGCAGATTCGCACCGTTGCCATGGAAAGCTGGGCGAATTTGGAGCACCGGCTCCGCTACAAGAAGGATTTGTCTCCGGAGCTTCTGGCACGGGTCAATCAGGAGCTTCTGGATTGTGCCCAAAGCAGCAATACCATTGATCAGAAAATGCAGGAAATTCGGAATATTCTGGAAAAGAGTTAACTTTTTCTCTCCGGCATAATATACTAAAACAGAATGACGATTTTCCAAGGAGGCTTTGCTTATGTCAAGAGAATACTATGCTTGTGTCTACGGCGGTGCCAGCGAACGGATTGCCGACCATCATAAAGAACAGATTGAGCGTTTGGGGCAGTTGATTGCACAAAAGGGACTCTCTCTGGTTTACGGTGCCGGCGGTCAGGGATGCATGGGTGCTGTTGCCCGAGGCATCAAAAAAGAGGGCGGTTTTGTCTTTGGCGTTGTCCCCCACTTTATGCAAGACTTCGAGGGGCTCTTTGAATGCGACAAAAAGGTCTGGGTGGAAACCATGAGTGAACGGAAGAACATCATGGAAGAGTACGCCGACATCTACTTAATTACCCCCGGCGGCATCGGAACCATGGACGAGTTTTTTCAGGTACTGACACTAAAATACTTAAAACGGATTGACACCCCCATTGTGATTTTGAATCTGGACGGATTTTATGACAGTCTTCTTGCCCTGATTGATGACTTAATCAAGCAAGGTGCTCTGATTGAGGGTATCTACACCATGTTTGACGTGGTAACCGAAGTCGACGACCCCAAACTAATTGCATATTTTGAGAACATTGTAAAATAAAAATATCCCCATATGGGACGTACTGTAGAGGACATTTTGATACGGGTCGTCGAGGACGCCGACCCCTACAACGATTAACGCATGGTGCAACCACAATTTGAGTGCGAAGAAAATTTGGTAAGATTGGTTTGATGCGAGTCTTTCACGGAAAGGAGTGTGCTTTGTGTACATGACCGACAGAGGAAGGCAAAGCAGCGAGCTAAGGTTGCCGGATTTTTAAGCACGACTGGAGCGAAATAAAAAAGACCCCGCAGGGTCTTTTTTATTTCGTAATCATGGTTCCAATACCATGGTCGGTAAAGATTTCCAAAAGCAAGCAATGAGGCACTCTGCCATCAATAATATGTACCGAATTCACGCCGGCTTCGATTGCCTGAATACAACCCTTAACCTTGGGAATCATCCCGCCTACAATCTTACCATCATCAATCATTTGATAGATTTCCTGGCGGGAAAGCCGTGGAATCGCTCCCTCGCTGTCGGCAGATTCCTTAATTCCTTCGGTATCCGTCAAAAGCATCAGCTTTTCTGCCTCCAACGCCTCCGCAATGGCACCTGCTACGGTGTCTGCATTGATGTTGTAGCTATTGCCCTCTTCATCCACACCGATGGGGGCAATCACAGGGATATAATCCTCTCTCGTCAGGTGGGAAATCATTTTTGCATTGACCTTAACGATATTCCCTACATAGCCAATGTCCACCTGCTTGCCGTCCACTTCAGTATACGCTTTTTCACAGGTTAAAAGGTTTCCGTCAATACCGGATATACCAAGACCCTTGCCGCCCTTGGTGCCCAGCAAGGACACAATCTCCTTGTTGGTTTTCCCGATTAAAACCATCTGGGCAATCTCCATGGTCTGGGCATCGGTAACCCGAAGACCGTTGATAAACTCGCTCTGGACACCGTTCTTGGTCAGTGCCGCCGAGATGTCGGGGCCGCCGCCGTGAACCACAACGGGATGAATCCCAATGTATTTGAGCAGGGTAATGTCTTCCATAACCCGGTTCTTCAAATCCTCGTTAATCATGGCGTTGCCGCCGTACTTGATAACCACAGTTTTGCCGTAGAATTTCTGGATATAAGGCAATGCCTCCACCAGAACGCCGGCTTTGCCAATGAGTTTTTCAATGGAACGTTCCATATCATTCCCTCCTAAAGATACAGTCCCGGGTCTGTAAGACCGGTGGTTTCCGGCAGGCCGAAGAGTAAATTCATATTCTGGACTGCCTGTCCGGCAGCGCCCTTAATCAGATTGTCCACACAGGAAACCACAACGACACGGCGGAGTCTTTGGTCAACCACCAAGCCAATACCCACGCAGTTGGAGCCGTTAATGTGCTTTACCTCCGGCAAAGTTCCCTTCTTGTAAATGCGGATAAAAGGCTCATCCTGATAAAAATCCTGATAGAGCTTTAAGAGTTCTTCTTCGGTATAGTCATCCGTTAAATTGGCATAGCAGGTGGCAAGAATGCCCCGCTTCATAGGTGCCAGATGAGGGGTAAAGGAAAGCATCAAATCCTCCCCGGCAAGCAAAGACAGCTCCTGTTCTATCTCCGAGGTGTGCCGATGAGTTGCAATTTTATACGCCTTCATGGTTTCGGTACACTCACAGAAGAGACTGGGCAGGTTCAAGCTCCGTCCTGCCCCGGTAACGCCGGATTTGGCATCAATAATCAGGCTCTTGTTGTCCACCACGCCTGCTTTAACCAGAGGCGCAAAACCTAAAATGGAGCAGGTGGTATAACACCCAGGATTCCCCACCAGTCTTGTGGTCTTAATTTCCTCCCGATGGAGTTCGCAAAGACCATAAACTGCCTTTTTCAAAAGTTCGGGGTCGGTGTGAGGTTCTCCGTACCACTTTTCGTAAACTTCCACATCCAGATATCGAAAATCTCCGGACAGGTCAATGATACGCAATCCAGCTTGGTAAAGAGCAGGAATTACTTCCTTGGAAGCTCCGTGGGGCAGTGCAGTAAAGACCACATCACAGTTTTCTTTGATGTCTGCAACATCCAGAGAGGAGCAAACCAAATCACAAACCCCCATCAGGTTAGGATAAACCTCCGAAATGGGCTTTCCCGCATAGGATTGGGAAACAATTCTGGTCAAGGTAACCTCCGGATGGCGAAGCAAAAGTCGAACCGTCTCGATTCCTGCATATCCCGTACCGCCTAAAACACCGACTCTTATCATAAATATCAACTCCTTGGAGAATGGTTCAAAATCCTTTCTATTATACTCCCTTTTTGCAAGAAATGCAAGTATTTCCACAGAAAAAGAAGGAAAATGGAGGACATGGCAGAGTGCACAAAGGAACAGGGGTGCTTTTTGGTTAGTTTGCATAGCAAAAAATAAAAAAATAGCTGATTATATAATTTCGCTAAAAGAATAAATTTAAGTTTGGATAAAATGACTCTATCATTTTTTTTGAGGGTATGTTACAATACTGTCATAAATAATAGGCGTATATTTTTTAGGAGGAATTAGTAGGATGGCAAGTTTGAGTTTAAAGAACATCACCAAGGTTTACCAAGGTGGTTTTTGCGCAGTAAAGGATTTTAATCTGGAAATCGAAGATAAGGAATTCATCATCTTCGTAGGTCCTTCCGGTTGTGGTAAATCCACCACCTTAAGAATGATTGCAGGTCTGGAGGAAATTTCCGGCGGCGAACTGTACATTGGCGACACTCTGGTAAATGACGTTGTTCCCAAGGACAGAGATATCGCAATGGTATTCCAAAACTATGCACTCTATCCTCATATGACCGTATATGAAAACATGGCATTTGGCTTGAAGCTGAGAAAGGTTCCCAAGGACGAAATCAAGGCTAAGGTTGACGAGGCTGCAAAGATTCTGGGTATCGAGGCACTGCTTGACAGAAAGCCGAAGGCTCTCTCCGGCGGTCAGAGACAGCGTGTTGCTCTGGGTCGTGCTATCGTTCGTAACCCCAAGGTCTTCCTGATGGATGAGCCTCTCTCCAACCTGGACGCTAAACTTCGTGTTCAGATGAGAACCGAAATCGGTAAGTTACATAAGAAGCTGGACACCACCTTTATCTATGTAACCCACGACCAGACCGAGGCTATGACCATGGGTACCAGAATCGTTGTTATGAAGGACGGCGTGGTACAGCAGGTTGATTCTCCCGCAAACCTTTACAACTATCCTTGCAATGTGTTTGTTGCAGGCTTTATTGGTTCTCCCCAGATGAACTTCTTGGATGTTACTGTTGATTGTAAGGAAGACGGCACTTACCTTGCCGGCAATGGCATCAGCATCAAGCTTCCGGATGGCAAGGGCAAGAAGGCAGAACTTCAGGCTTACAACGGCAAGCAGGTTGTTTTGGGTATCCGTCCCGAGGATATGTACGACGACGAAGCATTCATTTCTGCATCTCCCGATAGCTTGGTTGATGTAAGCATTGACCTGACCGAGATGATGGGCGCTGAAACCTATCTGTACTTCCAGATCGGCGATGTAAACTGCACCGCAAGAGTAAATCCCAGAAGCACCACCAAGCTGGGCGACAAGATTAAGATTGCTCTGGATGCCAATAAGATTCATTTGTTCGATAAGGAAACCGAACAAATCATCATCCACTAGGATGGAAAAACAATACAAACCACAAAAACCCTTCCGTACGGAAGGGTTTTTGTTGTGTAAAGAAAATCGGCTTTCTGCCGATTTTCTTTACACACTTTCCATTTTCCATTTTCAAAGCCGGTCCGCCAGGGTGGGTTTTATTTTTTTCATCAACATGACGCTGAAGCCATAAAAAGCCAACACCTCTCCCCAGAAAACCAATGTATCGGGGAATTTTGGCGGTGCACCAAAAAGAAGCGCCTGTCGGTATCCCTCCACCAGAACCGCCGCCGGATTCCAGGCAATAAGCCGGAACAACCACCCGGGTAAGGCGGCAGAACTCCAGAAAACCGGCGTCAGCCAGAACCCCAGCTGGATTGCCACATGCAAGCCATACCCCACGTCCTTGAAACAAGCGTTCCAAAGAGCAAAGATTCTTCCCAGCGATAAGGTCAAGCAAAAGCCACCTACCATCCAGAAAAGAACCCAAAGCTGACCCAAAACCACAGGAACACCCCATAAGCTAAGGACCGGATAAGAGAGCAGCATCAGAATCAAATGGACAAAAAAAGCAGAGCAGACCCGAATCAAAGGGAGATACTGGGTTCGAAACCGGAGTTTGCAGACCAGAAACCGATAATCCCAAAAGCTTGCCGTTGCGCCCGTCAATCCCTCGGCAAAAAAGAACCAGGGAAGAATCCCGGCAACTAAAAAGTAGTGATAAGGTACGCCGGCGACATTTCCGCCCTTGAGTGCCACGGCATAGACAAACCAGTAAATCCCAATGGTTACCACAGGGGAAGAAAGCGCCCACAAAATCCCTAACCGGGAGCCGGCGAACCGGGACTTCAAATCATTTTTAATAAGAGAAAAGAGCTGCATATCAGGACTCCTCTCCATCCAGTTTCCATGTGGGAATTCCTGTTTGAATGGCGTGCATAATCTTGGTCTTGAAGAACTTATCCGTCTTGGTTTTTTCGGCAATAAAATCTTTCATATCCTGCCGCTTGGATTTTCCATCTAACGGACAGGGGTTGTGGACAATGGGTAACTTCTCCCGCTTGGAGAATCCCTTGATATCCCCCTCGGGGACATAAATCATGGGACGAATAACATGAACATTCCGACGGGACAGGTAGGTTACGGGAGAAAAGCAGTTAAGCCGTCCCTCAAAAAAAAGGGAGAGGAAGAAGGTTTCCAAGACATCCTCGTTATGATGCCCCAGTGCCACCTTGTTACAACCAAGCTCTACTGCCAAATCATTCACGCCGCCCCGCCGCATCTTGGCACAGAGGGAACAGGGATTCTTCTCCTGCCGGACATCAAAGATAATCTCGGCAATATCGGTTTTTTTAACCACGTAGGGAACCTCCAGTTCCTTGCAGAGTGCCTCCACACCGGAAAAGTCCATTCCCTCATATCCCATATCCAAGGAAACACCAACCAAATCAAAGGCTTTAGGATAAAACTTCCTAAGCCCTGCCAACGCACAAAGCAAGGTCAAGCTGTCCTTGCCACCAGAAATGCCCACCGCAATCCGGTCCCCCTCCGTAATCATGTGATAATCGTCCACCGCTCGGCGAACCCGGCTTAAAATTTTTTTCATAAAAATTCCTCGTAAGTTTATGAGAACCACCGTTGCCGGTGGTTCTCGGTTTCTTTATTCTTCGGTTGTGGTTTCGGTTGTTTCATCAGGCTGGGATTCGGTTACCTCGTCGGATTCCTCTTCCTTTTCCACGCAGGCTACCGTTACCACGTTAACGCCCTCGGCAAGACGCATCAGGCGGACACCCTTGGTAACTCTGCCGAAGGTGCTGATGTCCTCGGTATCCATCCGTATAATAATGCCTTCGGAGGTAATCAAAATCACATCGTCCTGAGGGGATACCACCTGAAGTCCCGCTACCGCACCGGTTGCTTCGCTAATCTTATAGGAGAAGGTTCCCTTACCGCCACGACTCTGGCACTTGTACTCCGAAAGCTCAGTCTTCTTGCCGTAGCCCTTTTCGCTGACCACCAGAAGCTTGCCGTCTTCACGATACAGGCTCATGCCGATAACATAATCCCCGTCTTCCAGGTTGATACCACGAACACCACGGGAAACACGACCCATGTCCCGAACATCCGCTTCGTTAAAGCGAATCATCTTACCCAGATGGGTACCAATGAAGATGTCATTGGTTCCGTCGGTCAGGACAACCCGCATCAGCTCGTCGCCCTCGTCCAGGCGAATGGCAATCTTGCCCGCCTTGGGTGCATTCTTGTATTCCATCAGGTCAGTCTTCTTGATAACCCCTGCCTTGGTGCACATGGTCAGGAACTTGCCATCCTCATACTCCCGAATAGGAATCACGGCAGAGATGCTCTCGCCCGGCTCCAATGCAAGCAGATTGACTACCGCCGTTCCCTTGGCGGTTCTGCCTGCCTCGGGAATTTCATACGCCTTAATTCGATACATTCTTCCGGTGTTGGTAAAGAAGAGGATGTGGGCGTGGGTGGAGGTAACAAACATGGTGGAAACAAAGTCTTCCTCCTTGGTCTGCATACCGATAATGCCCTTGCCGCCACGGCGTTGACTCTTATAAGTATCTGCTGCCAACCGCTTGATGTAGCCCTGATGGGTCAGGGTTACCACGTTTTCTTCTTCCTCAATCAAATCCTCAATGTCGATATCGTCCACTGCCGGTTCGATGGAAGTCCGTCTTTCATCCCCGAACTTGTCCCGAATGGCAATGATTTCTTCTTTCAAAATATCCCGAACCATCTGCTCGCTGCCAAGAACCTCGGTCAGGTGGGCAATGAGTGCCTGAATCTCGGCATATTCCTTTTCCACCTTTTCCCGTTCCAGACCGGAAAGTCTGGCAAGACGCATGTCCAAAATCGCCTGCGCCTGCAAATCCGAGAACCCGAACCGGTTCATCAGCTGTTCTTTGGGGTCATTGTAGCTCTTCCGGATAATGCTGATAACCTCGTCAATATGGTCGAGGGCTTTGTTTAACCCCTCTAAAATATGCGCCCGTGCCTCTGCCTTCTTCTTATCGAATTTGGTTCGGCGGACAATGACATCCTTCTGAAAGTCCACATAGTTGACCAGAACCTCCTTGAGATTCAGCACCTTGGGGTCGGTTTGATTGACCAACGCCAACATAATTACGCTAAAGCTGTCCTCCAACTGGGTATACTTATACAATTGATTCAACACAACGGTGGCATTGGTATCCCGTTTGAGTTCAATGATGATACGCATACCATCACGGTCGGACTCGTCACGAAGGTCGGAAATGCCCTCAACCCGCTTATCATGAACCAGTTCCGCAATCTTCTCAATCAGCCGTGCTTTGTTGACCCCGTAAGGAATCTCGGTAACCACGATTCTCTGGCGGGTATCTTTCCAATCTTCAATCTCTGCCTTGGCACGGACACGAATCTTACCCCGTCCTGTGTGATATGCCGCACGAATACCACTAACACCCATAATCTGAGCGCCGGTGGGGAAGTCGGGGCCGGGTATGTATTCCATCAGCTCGTCAATGCTGATATCGGGATTATCCACCAGAGCAACAATGCCATTGATAACCTCGGTCAAATTGTGAGGCGGAATATTGGTTGCCATACCCACCGCAATACCGTTGGAGCCGTTTACCAACAGATGGGGGAACCGGGAAGGAAGAACCACCGGTTCTTTCCGGCTCTCGTCAAAGTTGGGCATAAAGTCCACGGTTTCTTTTTCAATATCGGTCAAAAGATGAAGAGAAAGCTTGGGCATTCTCGCCTCGGTATAACGATAAGCTGCTGCACCGTCGCCGTCTACCGAACCAAAGTTACCATGACCGTCAACAGTGGGGTAACGGAGGGAGAAGTCCTGCGCCATACGAACCATGGCATCATACACCGACGCATCGCCGTGGGGATGATACCGACCCAGCACGTTACCTACGGTGGTTGCACACTTTTTATAAGGCTTATCCGGTGTAATGCCGTCCTCGTACATTGCATAGAGAATCCGGCGATGAACCGGCTTTAATCCATCCCGGACATCAGGCAGCGCACGACCTACAATAACCGACATTGCATAGTCGATGTAGGACTTTTTCATTTCGCTGTTAATCTCAACGGGAATGACTTTCAGTTTGGATGTATCAAATAACTCTTCAGCCATGAGGATTCACTCCTGTTCTAAAATATCTTACCTTTATTATTTCGACACCGAAACGCCATTTCCTCTTTTTAGGCTAAAATTTTGCGTATTTTTAAAGAAGTCCCTCTTTTTTAAGAGGAACACCCTTTTTTGAGAAGTGCTAACTTCGGCTGTTATCGCACAAAGTTTTGTTCCCCGAATTTATGCTTGACAGAAGAATTAATTCATGTTAAAATCATTTTAACGAAAAAAATGCCCCTTTTTTTCGTTGAAATTAAAATAAATGCATATACAGAAAAAAATTACATATTATAACAGAGGTGATGTTATTGCGCTATAAGATATTATCAAAAGTTTATTATAAAAGTGAACAGGAATATGATGAACTTTATTACTCAAGAATCCATAGTGAAAACACAACGTTTCTGGATATTACCATACACGAAAACAGAGCGTTTTACTGCATGAATTCCGACCTTTACGATGTAAGCATGAAGATTATGGAATTAGAAAAAAAGGTACAGGCCTTGGAAATGGATCTGCCTGGCGTTGCAATTCAGCAGTTTGCAAACAAAAGCCTAATTGATGAGATTTTTTTGACCAATGACATGGAGGGTGTTTATAGCACTCGTAAAGAAATTAAAACAATTCTTAATGAAAACAAAGAAGGCTGTCGTAAGAAAAGAAAACGGTTTTCCGGTCTGGTTACAAGATATCAAATGCTTGGAGATAGCACAATAGCCTTAAACTCCTGCGAGGATATTCGGGCGATTTATAACGAGTTGGTCTTGCCGGAAATTATGAATGACGATCCTGCCCAAGCTCCTGATGGAAGAATTTTTCGGAAAGAATTAGCAGAAGTAACCAGCCCCACGCAAAAAGTAATTCATCAAGGACTATATCCGGAAGAGAAAATTATTGACAATATGAACCGAGCTTTGCTGATTTTGAACGACGAGACGATTCCTGACTTGATACGGATTTCTGTTTTTCATTATTTATTTGGGTATATCCATCCTTTTTATGATGGGAACGGAAGAACTTCCAGGTTTATCAGCAGTTACCTTTTAGCAAAGCACATGGATAAACTAATCAGTCTTCGTCTTTCATATACAATAAAGGAAAATATCTCGGATTATTATGAAGCCTTCAAACTTTGTAACGACATCAAAAACAAAGGGGATTTGACGCCGTTTATTCTTATTTTCTTGGGAATTCTTTCTAAAGCTTTTGAAAAGTTATACGAAGCCTTGTGGGAAAAAAGGAAACTGTTGTTTGAGGCATATCTCAACCTTAAGAAAATGGATTTTTTTGATACTGCGTTGAAAAAAACCGCTGCATATCTCATACAAGCCGCTTTGTTTGCCGTTGACGGCATCAGCACAAAGGAATTGAGTAAGCACTTGAAAATCAGCGAGCCTACTGTACGGAAACGGCTTGCTATCATTTCAGAACATGGTTATCTCCTATGCAATCAAGAGGGAAAGAACCGCTATTATAAATTTAATATCAGCAAATTACATTCATAAGAAAAACCCTTGGCACCATGGTGCCAAGGGTTTTGAAATCCAAAAAACTTATTTCAGTTCGATAGTTGCGCCAGCTTCTTCCAGCTTGGTCTTCATTTCTTCTGCTTCGTCCTTAGCAACTGCTTCCTTAACGGTCTTGGGAGCACCGTCAACCAGAGCCTTTGCTTCAGCCAGACCCAGACCGGTAATCTCTCTTACAACCTTGATTACCTTAATCTTCTGTGCACCAGCGTTAGCCAGAACTACATCAAACTCGCTCTTCTCTTCAGCAGCAGCACCAGCTGCACCAGCAGCACCTGCAACCATAACGGGAGCAGCAGCGGATACGCCGAATTCTTCTTCTAAAGCCTTTACCAGATCATTTACTTCCAGTAAGGTCAGTTCTTTGATTTCATCAAGAATTTTAGTTACGTCAGCCATTTTAATATCCTCCATTTTAAAATATTATTTGATTTTAATTGATAGTAACTATTCTGTCGTTGCCTTTGCTGTCAGACAGAGTCATTACTCTGCGTCTGCAGGAGCCTCTTCAGTCGCAGAAGCTTCTTCAGCTGCAGGAGCTTCCTCTGCTGCGGGAGCTTCCTCTACGGGTGCAGCTTCCTCTGCAGGTGCTTCCTCAGCGGGAGCAGCTTCAGCTACAGGAGCTTCCTCGGCGGGAGCCTCTTCAGCCTTTGCCTGGCCGGGAACGGCTTCGTTGTCAACAATAGCCTGCAAGGTGCGAGCCAAAGCACCGATGGGGGACTGCAAAGAGCCCATCATCTTGGAAATCAACTCTTCCTTGCTGGGGATAGAAGCATAGGTCTTAACCTCATCCAAAGAGATTACCTTACCATCTACGAAACCACCCTTAATCTCCAGAGCCTCGTTGGTCTTTGCAAACTCAACCAGGATTTTAGCCGGAGCAACAACATCATCGGTGCTGGTAGCAATAGCAGTCGGGCCTTTCAGGACGGAGTCCAATTCGTTAAGACCTGCTGCATTGGCAGCGAACCGGGTCAGGTTGTTCTTCAAAACGGTGTATTCAACCCCTGCTTCTCTCAGCTTTACACGGAGCGCGGTATCCTGCTCAACGGTAAGTCCTCTGTAGTCTGCCAGAACACCAGCTTGGGCGTTCTGGAATCTTTCTGTAAGCTGTGCAACTATCGCCTTTTTGCTTTCTAAAACTTTTTCGCTTGGCAATGTACATCCTCCTTTCTATTTTTTCATTCCACACAAGTCATAGACTCGAGCGAGAAAAAATCCCTCGCAGAAATGCGAGGGACAGAATACACATAATATCAGCGTATCGTCATCCTCGGCAGGATTTACGGCTTGCGCCACCTGCTGTCTGCGGAATGGTTATCCATATTATTTTTTCAAATTGGAATGTTGGCTTAGCCCTCTACCTTATTGGGGTTGAGCTTAATGCCAGGGCCCATGGTGGAAGCTACGGTTACAGACCGCAGATACTGACCCTTTGCAGCAGCCGGCTTTGCCTTAACGATAGCGCCCATAAGAGCGTTAAAGTTAGCAGAGAGCTTCTCGCCGCCAAAGGATGCCTTACCAATGGGACAATGGATGATGTTGCTCTTGTCCAGACGGTACTCAATCTTACCGGACTTAATCTCCTCGATTGCCTTTGCAACGTCAGGGGTAACGGTACCAGCCTTGGGGTTAGGCATTAAGCCCTTGGGACCCAGGATTCTACCGATACGACCTACAACACCCATCATGTCAGGGGTTGCAACAACAACATCGAAATCGAACCAGTTCTCGGACTGGATCTTCTGTGCCAGCTCCTCAGCACCAACATAGTCAGCACCGGCAGCCTTTGCTTCGTCGGCCTTACCCTCTCTGGCAAATACCAGAACCCGAACCGTCTTACCGGTTCCGTTGGGGAGTACAACCGCACCACGAACCTGCTGGTCCGCATGACGGGAGTCAACACCGAGCTTAACATGGAGTTCAACGGTTTCGTCAAACTTTGCGGTAGCAGTCTTGCATACCAGATCCAGTGCTTCAGCCGGGTCGTATAACTTACCCTTTTCAATCAGCTTTACGCTGTCTTGATACTTTTTACCTTTCTTCAATGTTAAATCCTCCTATGGTGGTTCTACAGAACAGAAAGTCTGTTCCTCCCACTATTTTCAAATACTCGTAACCGAATCAATTACTCCTCAACAGTAACGCCCATGGAGCGAGCAGTACCAGCGATCATGGACATAGCTGCTTCTACAGAACCTGCATTCAGGTCAGGCATTTTCTGTTCAGCAATTGCCTTTAAGTCCGCCTTACTCAGCTGTGCAACCTTGGTCTTGTTAGGAACGCCGGATCCGCTTTGGATCTTACAAGCCTTCTTAATCAGAACAGGTGCGGGGGGAGTCTTGGTTACAAAGGTAAAGGATCTGTCCTGATATACGGTAATAACAACCGGGATAATAAGACCTGCATCCTTCTGTGTTTTTTCATTAAACTGCTTGGTAAAATCCATGATGTTAACACCGTGCTGACCAAGTGCAGGACCTACCGGGGGTGCCGGAGTTGCCTTACCAGCCGGAATCTGCAGCTTAATGTAACCTGTGATCTTCTGTGCCATTTCAATACACCTCCTTGTTTTACAAACGTGGTATTACCGGGAGCAGCTACCTGCCGCATCCCTCCCACAGACCGGCAAATTGCTTTACCGGAATATAAAAACGGAATCATCCGTGTGGGGAACGATGTTTTTATACCAAAGCTTCTACCTGGTTGAATTCCAGCTCCACGTCGGTATCTCTGCCGAACATGGAAACCTTGGCACGAATCTTCTTTTTGTCCATCTGGATTTCGGTAATTACGCCGACAAATCCCTCCAAGGGCCCGTACTTGACCCGGATGTTGTCGCCGGCAGCAAAATCCAGCTCGATGGTGGTGCGTTCCAATCCCATGCTCTCAACTTCCGCCTCGGAAAGAGGAACGGGAGAGGAGCCGGGGCCAACGAAACCGGTCACACCACGGGTATTCCGGACGACATACCAACTTTCATCCGTCATAACCATCTTGACCATCACGTAGCCGGGATAGATTTTCCGCTCCACAATCTTTTTCTGGTTGTCCTTCATCTCGACAACCTCTTCCATAGGAACCCGAATCTCCTGAATAATATCAGCCATATTCCGGTTTTCTACGGTTTTCTGTATATCCGTCATCACCTTGTTCTCGTAACCGGAATAGGTGTGGGCGACGTACCATTTTGCGTTTGCCATAATATTGGGGAACGAATCCCTTCCCTCCTATTACTAATTATCGGTTAACGAAGAGAGACATGCCCCATCCAAAGAGCAGATCCAGACCCCAGATAACCACGCCAATTACCAGAACATAAATAATAACAATCAATGTATTCTGTTTAATCTTCGCAAAGGTAGGCCATACAACCTTCTTGAGCTCGGACTTTACTTCCTTAAAGAAGTTCCCGATTCTTGCGAAGAAATTCGGCTTTGTCTGTTCCATTTTCTACAACTCCTTTTCTACAGGAAATATCCCGCAACGGATTCTTATTTGGTTTCCTTATGCAGGGTGTGCTTCCGGCAGAATCTGCAGTACTTGTTCATTTCCAGTCTGTCAGGGCAGTTCTGCTTGTTCTTGGTGGTATCGTAATTTCTCTGCTTGCATTCGGTGCAGGCTAAAGTAATTTTGGTTTGCATCTTTTTCACCTCGTCCATCTAATTTCAAAAGCTTGGAAAGCCCCAACCTTTTGTTCACACAAATAAAACCTCTTTCGAGAGGTGGTAATAGTGTATCACAATCCAAAGGGTTTGTCAATCTTTTTTTCAGAAAAACCGCAAAAAATTTCCCAAACACAACATATGGCGGTCGGGGTTTTGAAAAAAACACAAGATTCCATGATGCATGGAAGAAAAACCCGTTGCATATATATTAGGAAAGAACCCCGACCTGTTAAGGAGGATAAAAATGAAGAAGGCACTTTCTCTAGCATTTGTGTATATTGGACTTGTGATTGGTGCAGGATTTGCTTCCGGACGGGAAATCATGGAATACTTCAATCTTCCCTCCGGCACCGACCACAGCGGGATTGTCCTTGCCACCTTCCTGCTGATCGGCGTTTGCTATCTGGTTCTATCCCGTGCCAATCAAGGAAATATAACCACCTGCAATGAATATCTTGTGGCGGTGGCAGGGCGGTTTGCCCCGGCGCTAAAGGCATTTTTGTTTATCTATCTTTTTTGCGGATTTTTTACCATGCTATCAGGAAGCGGTGCCCTCCTCGCCCAGAGCTATATGCTGCCGGACCCCGTGGGGATTTTCCTGCTTGCGGCGGTCTGTTTTCTGGTTCTCTCCTTTGATTTGCGGGGAATTGTTGCTGCCAATGCCCTGATGGTGCCCTGTATGATTCTCGGCATCCTCTACATTTGTGTTTCCGCCGCCTTGTTCGGAACCACCGATGTCTTTTCTTTTCATGGAATAACCAGGGGCATTCTGACCTCCGCCATCTGTTATGTCAGCTACAACACCATTTCCGCTCCGTCTGTTCTGGTGCCCTTGCAAGGAGGAATGACCTCAAAGGAAATCCGCATTGCCGCCATAGCAGGCGGATTTTCTCTGGGTCTTTTAATCTTGGTTATCTGGGCAAGCCAGGGCATGTTTTTTGATGCCCTTTGGGATTCCCAGCTTCCCATGCTCAAGCTTGCCGCCATGGCGGGCCGGCTCCAGAAAAAGGTATACACCGCCGTTCTTTTTATGGCAATTTGCACCACGGCAATTTCTCAAGGGTTTGGAATTCTGCAGAGTTTCCCTTTAAAGACCCTCTCCCAAAGAATGGCAGGTGCAGGATTCCTATGTCTTTTGGCAATACCCTTTGCCTTTATTGATTTTTCCTCTCTGGTGGCACATCTTTACGGTTTTTTTGGAGCCGTCGGCATCCTCTGGATGGCTTGGCTTTTTGTGGAATACTGTCTGCATAAGAGGAAGTAGAAATTCTATTCTTTTTTATCTTTTTTCATGACAAAAAAAGTGGAAAAGCATTGACAAGCAAAGGCTTCGCCGATATAATGAGAGAAAGAACATCTTTTGTGAAAACAGACTGAAAAAGGAGTCGAAACAAATGTGCAAAAATGGAATTGGTGTCATTTATCAATTAAAGGAAGCCTTAGAGGTTGGGGCAAACAAATTGGTAGAACTTGGTCTGGATTGCGTGCAACTGCAGTGCTTTACGCCGGATCTTTTAACCCGGGAAAATGCCGAAAAGGTTAAGAAGTCCATGGATGATGCAGGGATTCGGATTTCCTCTTTTTGGGCAGGCTGGACCGGCCCTAAAATCTGGAACTTCTGGGAAGGTCCCTATACATTAGGTCTGGTGCCGGAGGCATACCGCTTCCAACGTCTTCAGGAATTGATGAAGGGTGCCGACTTTGCAGAATGGCTGGGGGTAAAAAATTTGGCAACCCATGTTGGCTTTATCCCCGAGAATCCCGGCAGTGAACAATATCGCTCCCTTTTTGGCGTACTAAAGTATCTGGTAAACTACTGTGCACAAAAGGACATCTGCTTTAACTTCGAAACCGGTCAGGAAACTCCGGTTGCCCTGATGCGTATGATTGCTGAACTGGATGACCCGGAGCACACCGGCATCAACCTAGACCCTGCCAATCTGATTATCTATGGTAAGGGCAATCCGGTGGACGCACTGGATCTGTTCGAGGGTTATGTAAGGGGTGTTCATGTAAAGGATGCCAATTACACCAAGGACCCCAAGCGGATGGGCATCGAACAGTTGGTTGGCGAGGGACAGGTTAACTATCCTGTCTTCCTGCCCAAGCTTTTAAAGCAAGGCTATGCCGGCGATTTATACATTGAGCGGGAAATCCACGGCGACCAGCAAATCATTGACATTAAAAAGACCATTGTTTACGTCAAGGAATTTTTAAACGCAGAATAAGGAGGGGCTTAAGATGGAAATTGGTACATTTTATCAGCAGGTGGAACGGGCGGTGCAGGACGGTGCCGTCAAGAGCCTTCCTGCCGCATTGGAAGCCTATAAGCAGATGGGACTTTCCTATGTGGATGTGGATTCCGGTATTGCAACGCCAGATGCACCTCCCCAGGAATTACTGAAGAGTTTAAAGGATTGCGGCATCCGGGTCGGCTCGGTATTCTGCTGGCATCGTTTTCCCCACATGGAACCAAACTACATGGAATTGATGCGGGAACATACCAAAAAACAGCTGGATTACATAGCGGCCTTGGAATGTGATATTTTTATGCCCGTCCCCTTTGTCGGCGGTGTTCACGCAACGCCGGAGGACAGAAAAATCTGTCAGGACAAGATTGTGGAATATCTTGCCGACGTGGTGGAGCAGTCAAAGGCATATCAAATCCGTCCGGTGTTGGAGAATTACTCCGCAACCTCCTGTCCCTTTGCCACAATTGACGATATTGCCTATCTATTGGACAAGGTTCCGGGGCTGGGTTACGTTCTGGACTGCGGGAACTTCTGGTTCAACAACTCCGACGTGGTAGAGGCAGCAAATCGATTTGCTGATAAAACCTATCATGTTCACCTAAAAGATGTTATTGGAAAACCGGATGGTGCCATTAAGGTAGATGGCAACGCAGCAGACTCCGTTGCCATCGGCGACGGCGAGATTCCCTTCCCGGAAATCTTTTCTATCTTGAAGAAGAGCGGGTACGACGGAGGTTTGACCATTGAAATCAACTCTTCTGCTGACCTCTTTGAGAGAACCAAGAAATCTCTGGATTATTTGAATCGGGTATTATAATAAGAAAGGCGGCAAACCAATGAAAATTATCGAAAAATTTATTGAAAAGCAGGACAATCCCGTTACTGCGGCACCGGTAACACTGGCATTCTTCGGGGACAGTGTAACCCAAGGTTGTTTTGAGCTTTACCATACCGCAGAGCGTGCGTTCCAGACCGAGTTCCGTGTTTTTGAAGGTTACCACAACAAGCTGCGGAGCCTTTTGGAGATGAGCTATCCCTCGGTTCCTATCAATATGATTCACGCCGGCATCAGTGGCGGAAGCACCACTGCCGGTCTGCAAAGACTGGAGCGGGACGTTTTGAAGTATCATCCGGATTTGACGGTGGTATGCTTTGGTTTGAACGACTGTTGCGGCGGCCCTGACAAGATAGACCTTTACATAGACAACCTGCGTCAGATTTTTACTCAGCTCAAAGAATCCGGCAGCGAAATTATCTTTATGACCCCCAACCTGATGGCACACGAATCCACCTGGGAGGAACGGAGCGAATATTTCCGGGAGGTTTATGCCGGAATCGCACCCCATCATGATGATTTGTATCTCTATATCGACGAGGCAAAGAAGCTGTGCTCCGAGTTGGAGGTTCCTGTCTGCGACTGCTTCCACAAATGGGATGTGTTAAAGCAGAATAAGGTCAACTACATTCGTCTGCTTTCCAACTTTATCAATCATCCCACCCATGATATGCACTGGCTCTTTGCATGGTCCTTGTTCGAGATGATTCACGGGATGTAAAAAAGCCTTCCCCCTTGCGGGACGGCGGAAACCGACGTCCCCTACAAAGAATGAACGATAAAATATTTTTAAAATAGAAAGGCGGAAAACACAATGAAAAAAATCAAAGACAAACAGTTACTGGTAGGTGCAGACTTTGCAGGCTATCCCTTAAAGGAGGCAGTTTGCGAATATCTGCGGAACAAGGGTTGGACCATTACCGATATCGGCGTTAAGGCTGATTCCGACCCCAACGATACCGATTTGATGTTCCACAGAGTGGGTCTTCGCATCGGCTCTATGATTGCCGAGGGCGAGTTTGAGCGTGCTCTGGCATTCTGCGGTACCGGTATGGGTATTCACATTGCAGCAAGCAAGTGTCCCCATGTTCACGCAGGCGTTGTTGAGAGCGTTCCCGCAGCACTTCGTGCAATTACCGGTAACGGCGTTAACGTGCTGGCAATGGGTGCTTTCTATGTGGCTCCCAAGATGGGCTGCGAGATTGCAGATGCATACCTGAATGCAGATTTGGGTACCGGCTACGAATGGTGGAAGAACTTCTACGAATTCCACAAGCTCTCCATTGACGAAATGGAAGCCTTTGACTACGAAGAATACAAGAAGAACGGCTTTAAGGTAAACAAGCTGGGCGATTTCCCTCTGGAATTGGAAGATAAGCCGGACGACATCGACTAATTAGGGATTTCATAAGGAGAATTACCATGAATCAGGCAAAATGGATTTGGTGGGGCGGAGAGAAAACCGTCAACCAGTATGTGGATTTTCAAAAGGAATTTACCGTGGCTTCTGTGGATGCAGCGGCAGAAATCAAAATCTCCGCCGACAGTGAATACGCACTCTTTCTGAACGGAGAGATGGTGGGTTGTTGCCAGTACGACGACTATCCCGACCAAAAAGTTTACGACACCTACAAGGTTGGGCATCTGCTAAAGCCGGGGAAGAATACCCTTTCGGTAGCTGGCTACTTTCAAGGGACCGAATCCACCCAATACCCCGGCGGGGAACCGGGGCTTTGGTTCTGCCTTACCAACGGCAGCCAGACCATTTTGAGCGATTCATCGGTACTCTGCCAGAAATCCGGCAAGTATGCCTCCGGAAAGCGGGAAATGTTCACGGAGGAATTGGGATTTACTTTCGCTTATGATGCCCAAGGGGAGGATGCCCCTTGGGAGAATGCGGCAGAGGTAGGAAGAAACGCCTCCCTCTCGCCGCGTCCCATTGAGCAGGTACAGCTGACCGGCTTTGTTCCGGGTAAGCTAATTTCTCAGGGATATTTTATGAGAACTTTCTGGGAGGGAACCGTAGCCCAGCAGATGATGCGGGACTATCTCTCCTTCCGCCGTGCCATGGGTGCGGAAAAAATGATTGACGGCACCGACTTTCCCATCGCTCTGACGGCAGGGGAGGGGGACGGTGTCTACCTGATTTTTGATTTGGAAAAGGAACGTACCGGCTACCTGACCTTCACAGTAGACGCAAACGCCGGAGCAGTCATGGAGATTGCCTACGGGGAGCATCTGGAGGATTTGCGGGTCCGCTCAAAGATTGGGAATCGGCATTTTGCAGTTTCCTATATCTGCAAGGAGGGCGAACAAACCTTTACCCATTGGTTCAAGCGTCTGGGCGGTCGGTATCTTCAGGTACATATCCGGAACTTTACCAAGGCGGTCATTCAGGAAATGGGACTAATTCATGCAGATTATCCCTTTGACAGGGATGCGGGGCAGTTTGTCTGCAACGACGTTCTGCACAACAAAATCTTTGAGGTATGCAAGCACACGCTGAATCTCTGTGCCCATGAGCACTACGAGGACAGCGTCTGGCGGGAGCAGGGACTCTGGGGATTGGATTCCCGATTCCAGATGCTCTCTACCTATTACGCTTTCGGGAACTATGAATTCCCCCGCTCCAATCTGGATTTGTTGGGGCAAAAGCCTCTGGGCAACGGTCAGATTCGGATGTGCGGTCCCTACGGCGGTCCCGAAACCATTCCCAGCTTTAACCTCTGGTGGGCGGTTGCCATGGCAGAATACGCCGAATTCAGCGGAGATTTGACGCTGGCAGAAGAACACTGGGACACCCTGACTGATATGCTAAAAACCAATGTAAGCTGGGCAAAGGATGGCATTGTCAGTCCGCCCAAAATGCCCAAGTGGTGGCATCTCTACGAATGGACCGAAGGGCACGGCGGACAGCCCGACACCATCCAGAAACAGATGGAGCCTCATTACGGCGAGGATGGTTTTTATGTAGGAATCTATCATTTGATTTTCTGGATTGCCATGAAAAAAATTCTAGAGCTTGCCCAAAAGCTGGGAAAGCACGAAATTGTTGAAAACTATCAGCCTTTGGCTGCGGAATATGCAGACGCCTATTGCCAGCGGTTCTGGGACGAAGAAGCACAAAACTTCTTTGCCTACGACAACCACGGAGAAAAGGTTCTCTACGGGGAGCTTTCGCCTACCTTGGTGCTCTGGTCGGGCATCTGCCAGGACGAGAGAATCAACGAGATTCTCTATCACAAATTATTGCATCGGGAATATCCCATTCCCACCATGCTCAGCAACTCTGCGTTTAAGTACGAAGCATTGATGAAGCACAACCCCGCATGCACGGGAGAGGTCTTTCGGCAGATTGGGGAACGTTGGGGTGTCATGCTGGAAAAAGGTGCTACAACCTTCTGGGAAACCGATTTGGGTGCAGCAGACTTCGCCGAAGGCGGAAGCTGCTGTCACGGATGGTCAAGCATCCCGATTTATCTTTATCTTCGCTACGGAGCAGGAATTCAGCCTGACGGGTCGGTACAGGAAACCGAGCCGGTCTTTGGCACTCTCCGGGCAACGGCAAAATTACAAGGAAACGTGATTACGGTTACAAAATAGTCTTTAGGAGGACAAAGCCATGAATCAGGCAAAATGGATTTGGTGGGGCGGAGAGAAAACCGTCAACCAGTATGTGGTTTTTCAAAAGGAATTTACCGTGGATTCTGTGGATGCAGCGGCAGAAATCAAAATCTCCGCCGACAGTGAATACGCACTCTTTCTGAACGGAGAGATGGTGGGTTGTTGCCAGTACGACGACTATCCCGACCAAAAAGTTTACGACACCTACCCCATTGGCAATCTGTTAAAGCCGGGGAAGAATGTTTTGACGGTTCACGCTTATTATCAGGGCGTGGATAGCCTTCAATATGCAGTGGGAACCCCGGGGCTTTGGTTCTCCTTAACCAACGGGACGCAATCCGTTGTCAGCGACGAAACCGTTCTCTGCCGAAAATCGGCACACTATCAAAGCGGCGAGCATTACAAGATTACTTTTCAGGTGGGTTTTGCGTTTACCTATGATGCCTCCAAAGAGGACGGCGCTTGGGAAAACGCAGTGGAGGCAGATATCCAAACCACCCTTTCTCCCAGACCGATTCTTCGAACCGAATTGGCAGAGCCAACCTATGGCAAGCTGATTTCCCAAGGCTATTTTATCCGGAAGCTTCACGAGGGCACCGTTGCCCAACAGATGAAAGCGGACTTCTTATCCTTCCGCCGGAACTCGGGCGGAGAGCGTCCCTTTGTCAACACCGAGTATCCCTATATCGCCAAGGACACCGAGGGCGACGGCGTTTATTTCCTCTTTGATATGGAGCAGGAAATGGCAGGCCTTTTAACCATGAAATTGACTGCAAAAGCAGGCTCCATCATCGAAATCGCCTACGGCGAGCACCTAGAGGATATGCGGGTTCGTTCCTTCATCAGCGGAAGGAACTTTGCCTTTACCTACATCTGCAAAGAGGGAGAGCAAACCTTTACCCATTGGTTCAAGCGTTTGGGCTGCCGGTATTTAGAGCTTCGGCTCCGGAACTTTGAAGAAATGACCGTTCACGGGGTGGGTCTTATCAGTGTTGACTATCCCTTGAATGATAAGGCAAGCGAATTTGTCTGCTCCGATTCCCTGCATAACAAAATCTTTGAGGTCAGCAAATACACCGCAAAGCTTTGTATGCACGAGCATTACGAGGATTGTCCGGGCAGAGAACAAGGCCTCTACGGCGGGGACTCCCGGTTCCAGATGCTTGCCACCTACTACGGTTTCGGGGATTACGACTTTCCCCGTGCAAATCTGGATTTGCTGGCACAACATCCGTTGGGGAACGGCCAGGTGCGGATGACCGCTCCTTCTGACACCACCATGGTCATTCCCTCTTTCAGCCTTTGGTGGATTCTGGGCATGAAGGAATATGCCCAGTACAGCGGAGACTTGACCCTTGCGGAAAAGCACTGGGATTTGTTGACGGAAATGCTTGCCACCAACCTAAGCTGGGAAAAGGACGGCATCATTACACCTCCCAATGTGGAGGGGTTCTGGCATTTTTACGAATGGACCTACGGGCATAACGCTGGAAAAACGCCGGATGCAATCTATCAGGCGTCCTTCCATGACGAACCGGATTTTCATGCGGGCATCTATCATTTGGTATTCTGGAACGCCATGAAGAATCTGCTTGAATTGGCAGAAATGCTTGGGAAAACCCAGATTGCAGAACAATACAAACCGGAGTTGGAACGGTTTGCCAAGAACTATTGTAAGCGATTCTGGAACGAAGCGGAGCAAGGCTTTGCCGCCTATGAAAGACAGGGTAAGCTGATTCATATGGGGGAATACTCCCAGATTTTTGCACTCTATTCCGGCATCTGTCAGGATGAGAGAATTAAGAACATCCTCTTTACCAAGCTTTTGAACAACGAATACCCCGTACCCGCCATGTTGAGCGTCGGCTCGGTGAAGTACGAGGCTCTCTTGCAGCACGACCCCGGTTGTGCCAAGGAGGTCTTCCGGCAGATTGGGGAACGTTGGGGCGCTATGCTGAAAAAGGGTGCCACCTCCTTCTGGGAAACCGATTTTGGTGCCGCCGACTTCGCCGACGCAGGAAGCCTCTGCCACGGCTGGGCAAGCATTCCCATTTATCTCTATCTTCGGTATGTTGCCGGCATTAAGCCGGATGGCTCGGTAGAACAAAAATGGGATGTCTTTGACAGCTTTTCCGCAAAGACAACTTTGCAAGGCAAAGAGGTCCTGGTTGCGCAGTAAAATTTGGCGTGATTTTCCCTGTTAATCTAAGAGAAAACGAAAGTTTTTTCGGCACTCTTGTATTGACAGAACTTGGTTTCTGGTGTATAGTAAAAATAGCATAACTTGCAAAAGCATCTGCATTGTGCGGGTGCTTTTGTCGCAAGAAAAACCGAAAGGGGATTGTATCAATGAATGTATTGGCCATCTGTTGTCATCCGGATGATGCTGAAATCAACTGCGTGGGTACTCTGCTCAAGTGCGTTGCCCGCGGGGATAATGTAACCGTTTGTCATGTTTGTAACGGAAATATGGGACACGAGATTATTTCGCCCGAGGAACTGCGGGAGATGCGTGCCCAAGAAGCACAAAACGCAGGCAAGCTGGGCGGCATCAAGGTTGTTACTTGTGACATTGGCGATTTGCGTGTTTATGGCGATAACCCAGAGCATAGAGATAAAGTGGTAGATGTAATTCGGGAGGCTCAGCCTGATTTTATCATTACCCATGCCCCCAACGACTATATGCCCGACCATGTCGCTGTAAGCAAGCTGGTATTTGATGCAGCCTTTACCGCAAGCTGTCCCCATTACGAAACCGGTGTCCCGGGCAAGGCGGGTGTAACCCCCATTTACTACATGGACAACCTTGCCGGTGTGGGAACCTTGCCTACCGAGTATGTGGATGTCAGCGACTACATCGACCAGAAGCTGGAAATGCTGGAGTGTCACGAAAGCCAGATTAAATGGATGCGGGACCATGACGGCATTGATTTTCCGGAGTTTGTAAAGACCTGTTCCCGGTACCGTGGGATTCAGTGCGGTGTACCGTATGCCGAAGCCTACACCCAATGCCTGGCTTGGCCCAAGATTGTACCCGCAAGATTGCTTCCGTAAAAGAATTTAATTTACATAAAAGGAGAAAAGGATTATGGACTTTTTATCAACCGTAAATGGTTCTTTGCTTGAGGGCTTTTATCCCAAGGGCTGGGACATGAAAAAGATTGACGAGTGCTGCGACAAGGGCATTACCAGAGAGGATTTCTGGAACAAGGACTTCAATCTGGTAGAATGCGACAGCATTTATGATTTTGACACCATGATGGGTCACGAAATCGCACAGCAGATTAAGCTTGCCGGCGAGCGTGGCGAAAAGCTGGCAATGATTCTGCCGGTAGGTCCTATGGGCATGTACAAGTGGGCAGTATACTTCCTGACCCAGTGGAAGGTAAACTGTTCTCATGTTTACACCTTCAACATGGACGAATGGGCAGACGCAGACGGCAATACCCTTCCCTCCGATAACCCCGCTTCTTTTGAGTATAGCATGAAGCAGGCATTCTTCAATCCCTTAGGCGAGCTGACCATTCCTCCCGCACAGAGAAACTTTGCTACCAAAGAGAACCTTCCCACCTATCCCGAAAAGATTGCTGCTTTAAAGGCAGAGGGTGCCAAGCTGGTTCTGGTATTCGGTATCGGCAGAATGTGCCACATCGCTTTCTGGGAACCCCAGTTTGCTGACGATTACGCAACCGAGGCTGAGTGGAAGAGCGCTTGCTACCGCATTGGTGCAAAACTCCATCCTCTCACCATTGAGCAGAACGCACTGACCAGCTTTAAGAGCCGTACCACTTTGGTACCTTGTCGTGCCAATACCATTGGCCCCGGTCTCTTCTTGCAGGCAGACTACATCATCGGCGGTGCTGACGGTCTTTTGGGTCGTGGTATGCAGTGGCAGGGCATGAGCTTCCTGACCACCCTTCACTATGGACCCT
>JAZURN010000050.1:0-10775 GCA_045606185.1 Ructibacterium sp. | reverse complement strand
CGACATGGCTACGATCCGACTTCCTACAACCTACCCTGTTGGTTTTTTGTAGGGTATATTCCCGAATTACCCGACATAAAAAAATACTTGTAATTTCCAAGATATGTGATATAATAATTATGCGACATAAACTTAATATTTTCTGTAATTGGTGTGTTTTTTTACCTTCAGGCAAAAATGCATGCTCTATTTTCGCATACCATTACAGGAAAGTGAAGTTTGTGTCGCAGCAAACGGAGTTGTGCATTTTTCGTGCGTCGGCTCCGGCTGGCGCATTTTTTAATGGAGAAAAGTGGGGGAAATCTGCATGGAAATAGAGAAAAACCATACCTGCTGTTTCATTGGACACAGAGTGATGATAGAAACGGAAAAACTTTCAAAAGCATTGCAAGACGCCATTGAAAGACTCATTGTCGAAGAAAAGGTCCATACCTTTCTGTTTAGCGGGAAAGCTAAATTTGACAATCTTTGTTTTTATATCGTTAGCCACCTGAAACAAAAATATCCTCACATCCAGAGAATCAAAACAAGAACGGATTTTCCTTTTATAAATGTTGATTTTAATGACTACATCATGGACTCCTACTACGATGATGCTTATTACCCCGGAAGAATCCTCAACACAAGGGGAATGATTTATCAGGGGAAAAGTGAGAAAGAACGAATTGACATGAGTGGGTTTTGTATTGTTTTTCACGATAAAAGCAATGATTTTCTGGAGGAGTTACTGTATGATTCCGAAGAATTTACTGCAAAAGCTGCGATGAAATATGCAAAAAGCAAGGGTATTTGTATGATACAGGTGGATGGAATATGATAGGGAACAGTGTCCTTAACATCCCGAACGAAAAGAGCGTGAACCACATGGTTCACGCTCTATCAAGATACACTCGTTACGCTCCAAACACAAAACTCATCAAAACAAGCAAAATCGCCAGTATTCCAAAATTATAGGCAGAAAACTGCTTTAGGTAAGAACCCACCTTTTGGGGTTCGCACTGGACGTATTCCCGGAAAGTAATCAGGCTTGCTAATGATGATATCAAGGTTCCGGTTCCGCCGATGTTTACTGCCACTAAAAGCTCCTGATAGTTGTCGGTAAAGTGGGAGAGTAAAATAGCGCTTGGCACATTGCTGATGAACTGGCAGGACAGTGTCCCGAACAGCAGGATGTTTTGCTTAAGCAATCCCCCTACAAAGTTGCTGACCGCCGGAATTCGGGATATATTCCCCGAAAAAATAAAGAAAAAGGCAAAGGTCAAAAGTAAGGGATAATCCACCCGTCGGAGAGCATGCCTGTCAGTAAAATACAAAACCAGAGGAATGACAATCAACCCCAGCCAATAGGGGATGATACGAAAGACAATGACGATAGAAAAGACAAAGAGAGCGCCGTAGAGGATGGCTTTCTTTTTGTTCAGGGGAATGTCGCACTCCTGCTTGATAACCAGCTTATCCTTTTTCACAAATAAACAACACGCCGTAATCAATGCCACCGACACCAGAAAGGGAAGGAGCATAATCTCTATAAACTCCATGGTAGGAATGTCGTAGTAAGAGTACATAAAAAGATTCTGGGGGTTTCCAAAAGGGGTTAACATTCCGCCTAAATTTGCGGCGATGTTCTGCATAATAAAGGTAAACGCCAGATACCGCCGATTATCGGTGGAGGTAATCACATAATAACCAAGGGGCAGAAAGGTAATCAGTGCCATGTCATTGGCAATCAGCATAGACCCCAAAAAGGTAATGTAGACCAGCGCAATAATAGCGGAGCGTGCTGTGGTAAAAATCATAATAATTTTCGCTGAAACAATCCGAAAAAAGTAAATGTTCTTGAGAGCACAGACCACTGCCAGGGTGCAGAATAGACAGGTCAGGGTTTTGAAATCGAAATACTCCAGATAATTTCCGTCCGGCGGCACAAAAAGACAGGAAATGACCGCTGCCAGAGCGGCAATGAGCATCACGGGATTTTTCTTGAGAAATGACATAATAACACCTTATTTTTACAAAAATCGAAGATATTATAACACCGCCCGGGGCAAATGTCAATCGGGCGGTGCTTTGTTTACAGTATCAAACTGTAAACCTGGATTTTGTGCCAGCAATGAGGAGGAAAGCCGTTGACAGTAGGAAAAAATTGTAATATAATAAAGAAAGTATTTCTTAAAATAGGTTAGTGTTCTTGTTTTGTGAGGTGTAGTTTATGCTGGGCACATGGGTCAATGTGGCGACCGTAATTTTGGGGTCGCTTATTGGATTGCTTTTGAAAAAAGGCTTGCCGGAGCGAATTGCCAAGGGAATGACAACTGCCGTTGCATTGGCGGTGCTTTATATCGGTATCGACGGCATGATGGATGGAGAAAACACCTTGGTTTTGGTGCTTTCTCTGGTTTTTGGAACCCTGATAGGAACTCTTTTAAAGCTGGACGACCGCTTGAACCAATTGGGTGGTTTTCTGGAAGAAAAAGTCAGCAGAGGCGGGGAGCCGGGGAAGATGACCGAGGGATTTGTCAGTGCATCGTTGCTTTTTTGTGTGGGTGCCATGACCATTGTAGGCCCTCTTCAGTCGGGACTTTCCGGCAACCACGAAATGCAATTTACCAAGGCGATTCTGGATTTGATTTCCGCCATTGTCCTGGCATCTACCCTGGGCGGCGGTGTGATGCTTTCGGCAATCACGGTTTTGGTTTTGCAGGGGTCGATTACCTTGCTTGCCCAAGTGATTGCACCTTTTTTGAGTGATTATGTTATTGCAGAGATGACCTGTGCAGGGTCGGTATTGATTCTGGCACTGGGGCTGAATTTACTTGGCGTTACCAAAATCAAGTTGGTCAATAGTCTTCCAGCAGTGTTTCTGCCCATGTTACTCTGTATTTTTTTAAAAGTATAGAATATTGGAATTTGGTAAAAAGTAGTGAAAAGCTTTGCGAAAAAGCGAGGAGCGTTTGATATGATGAAGGTGGACAGGACTGTATTGCGGGAAACCATTTTTCTGGCGGTTTGGTCGGGAATTTTATCTATGCTGATGCAGGCAATTTTTCTAATCATTGGTGCGTGGAATAATACCGTGCTTTTGGGGAATCTCTGGGGTGCCTCGGTAATGCTTTTGAATTTCTTTTTGCTGGGTCTTACTGTGCAGAAAGCGGTTGTCAAAAGTGAGGAAGATGCCAAAAAGCTGATGAAGCTTTCTCATTCCCTGCGGAACCTTTTGAGTTTTGTTCTGGTGGTGGTTGGCGTTGTTCTGCCTTGTTTTTCCACGCTTGCAGTGGTTATTTCGTTGTTCTTTCCACGGGTTGCCATGGCAGTCCGTGGGTTCCAAAAAGGAGGTGCTTGAACATCATGACATCAAAAAGCCGTTGGTTTAAGGCGGTAGATTTCTGTTATCTTGCCATGATGGTTCTGCCCATTCTGGCATTGATTGTTCTAAAGATTTTGACCAATCCCCCCTCCGAGGGAATTGCCATTTCTGGTGCGAGGATTTATTTTACCATTCCTATGCCCTTGCAGAGCCTGCCGATTACCGAATCTCAGATAAATTCTCTGGCGGTTGTCATTGCAGTTCTGGGTCTTTGTCTGTTCCTGACCCATGGAATGGGTGGAAAGACCTTGCTGACTCGGCATCATGTGGCGGAATTTTTAGTAGAAAAGGCACAGGGACTGGTAGAGGGGAATATGGGTAAGCATTTTACCGGATTTGGTCCCTTTATCGGCGCAATCTTGATTCTGTCGGCGTTTTCCAGTCTGCTTTCCCTGTTCGGGTTATACCCACCCACCTCGGATGTGAACATTGTGGGTGGCTGGGCGATTTTGGTCTTTATCTTGATTAC
The DNA here is from genome assembly GCA_045606185.1 of Ructibacterium sp. Classification (GTDB taxonomy): domain Bacteria; phylum Bacillota; class Clostridia; order Monoglobales; family Monoglobaceae; genus Ructibacterium. The sequence goes on along the minus strand of JAZURN010000050.1, from coordinate 6,942 downwards.
CTATTACAAGGCAATCTGCGGACCGATACAGTATGTCAAATCCTTTTGCGACCCGGTTTTGCTAGCACCCCTTAACATCATCAGTGAGGTGGCAACGCCGATTTCCATGGCGTTCCGTCATTACGGGAATGTGTTGTCCGGTGCGGTTATTTCGGTGCTGGTGGCAACGGGACTTCAGGGCTTGTCTTCCATAATTTTCGGGTTCTTGCCCGGATGGCTTGGGGAGTTCCCCTTTTTGCAGATAGGTCTGCCGGCGATTTTGTCTATTTACTTTGATGTTTTCAGCGGTGTGCTGCAGGCGTATATCTTTGCCATGCTGACCATGCTCTATGTGGCTGGCGGCTTCCCGGCAGAGCTCTATGAACAAAAGAAAATGAAGAAACTTTCACATAAAAAATTAGTTGGAGGGAATTAAAATGTTAGAAATTTCAATTGCGATTATTTTGGGTTGTTGTGCTCTGGGTGCCGGTGCAGCGATGATTGCCGGTATCGGTCCTGGTATCGGTGAAGGTAATGCGGTTGCTAAGGCGTGCGAAGCCATCGGCCGTCAGCCCGAGTGTAAGGGAGATGTTACCACCACCATGCTGATGGGTTGTGCGATTGCGGAAACCACCGGTCTTTACGCACTGGTTATTGCAATTTTGCTCATTTTTGTAGCTCCCAATATGTTTGTAAATATCCTGATGAACATTGTTGGCTAAAATACTGTTTGGAGTGAGGTAACCATGCAATCTTTGGATGTAATCTCTGTCAATTTATGGCAGATTCTGATTTCCCTTGCAAACCTTTTGATTTTGTTTTTGATTATCAAAAAGTTTCTGTTTGGTCCGGTAAAGAAGATGCTTGCCAAACGGCAGGAGGAACTGGACGAACGGTATCAGGCAGCCGATGTGGCAAAGGCGCAGGCGGAGAAAGACGAAGTCTATTGGAACGAAAAAAAGGCAGGGGCAGAGGCAGAGGCGGATGCGATTCTGCAAAAAGCCACCGAGAACGCAAGACTCCGGAGCGAAAAGATTCTGGAGGACGCCAAAGCGTCGGCAGAGGGAATTGTCCGTCAGGCGGAAACCGAGGCAGAATTGGAACGCCGGAAGGCAACCGAGGAAATCAAACGGGAAATCGTGGATGTTTCTGCCGCTTTGACCGAAAAGCTTCTGGCACGGGAAATCAAATTAGAGGATCATCGCAGTATGATTGATTCTGTGATTGAAACCATAGGAGAGAATCATGATGCAAATGAATAGGGAATATGCCGAGGCACTTTTCATGCTGGCTCTGGAAGAAAACTGCAAAGAGAAGATGGAAGAGGACCTCTCGGTGGTGGAAACGGCATTTCTGGAAAATCCCGAGTTTGTGGAGCTCCTTGCCTCTCCGGCAATTCCGGTGGAGGAGCGTCTTTCTGTCATTGAAACAACCTTTGGTTCCATGAATCGACATGTGGTTTCCTTTGTGAAGCTCCTCTGTGAGCGGATGTATATCCGCAGTCTTCCCGAAATGGTTCAGACCTACCGGGAGCTGATGGAGGATGCCGGCAATGTTTCTACGGCACAGGTAACCAGTGCTGTAGAGCTGACCGAAGCGGAGCTTACAGAACTGGCCAAAAAACTGGAAACCATGTGGGGACATACCGTGGTGTTGGAAACCCGGGTGGATAGCAGCCTCCTCGGGGGTATTGTGATTGAAATAGACGGGAAGGTCATTGACGCAAGTCTGCGTCGCCGCCTCTCGGATGTAAAGGATGTGATCAGCAGATGAGTGCAAGACCTGAGGAAATCAGCAGTATCATCAAAGAACAAATTAAGAATTATGAAGCAAAAATTGAAATGCGGGAAACCGGCACAGTAATTCTGGTAGGCGACGGTATTGCCAGAGTGTACGGTTTGCGGGAATGTATGGCAAGTGAGCTGGTAGAGTTTGAGGATGGCAGCTTTGGTATGGCACAGAATTTGGAGAACGAAACGGTATCGGTAGCATTGCTTTCTGATAATAATAACATTCGTGAGGGTTCTACCGTGAAAAGAACGGGTCGGGTAGTATCCGTTCCGGTGGGAGATGCTCTGCTGGGTCGTGTTGTGGATGCTCTGGGTAACCCCATTGATGGGAAAGGTCCCATTGCCACTACCGAAGAACGACCCATTGAGTCGGAGGCTCCCGGCATCATCGAACGAAAGAGCGTTTCGGTGCCTTTGCAGACGGGTATCAAGGCAATTGACAGTATGATTCCCATTGGCAGAGGTCAACGTGAGCTGATTATCGGCGACCGGCAGACGGGAAAAACTGAAATTGCGATTGATACCATTATCAACCAGAAGAATTCTGATGTCATCTGCATCTATGTGGCAATCGGCCAGAAGAATTCCTCGGTGGTTCAGTTGACCAATGAGCTGACCCGAATGGGAGCCATGGAGTATACCATCGTGGTTGCAGCCTCTGCGTCCGAGTCGGCACCGCTTCAGTATGTGGCGCCCTATGCAGGATGTGCGATGGCAGAGTATTTTAGAGAACAGGGCAAGGACGTCCTTATCATCTATGATGATTTGTCCAAGCACGCAGTGGCATATCGTGCCCTCTCCTTACTGATTCGCCGTCCCCCGGGCCGTGAGGCATATCCGGGCGATGTCTTCTATCTCCATTCAAGACTGTTAGAACGTGCTGCATGTGTGGCAGAGGAATACGGCGGCGGGTCCATTACCGCACTGCCTTTGATTGAAACCCAGGCGGGGGATGTATCAGCGTATATCCCAACCAACGTGATTTCTATTACTGACGGTCAGATTTTCCTGGAAACCGAGCTTTTCCATGCGGGCGTTATGCCGGCAATCAACCCTGGTATCTCGGTAAGCCGTGTGGGCGGTTCGGCACAGCTCAAAGCCATGAAAAAGGTTTCTGGCGAATTGAAGCTTCTTTATTCCCAGTATCGGGAGCTCCAGTCCTTTGCTCAGTTCGGCAGTGATTTGGATGCCGATACCAAAGCAAGACTTGCTTTGGGTGAGAGAATTGTAGAAGTTTTGAAGCAGGACCGGAACAGTCCGGTGCGGGTTGGCTGTCAGGTTGCCATCATCTATGCGGCAATTAACGGCTATTTGAATGACGTTCCGGTTAACAAGGTCAAGGAATACGAGCAGACCTTGTATGAACGGATGGAGAATGAATACAGTCATTTGCTTGAGCGGTTTGAGGCAGGCTATGCCGAGGATGCGGACTTTGAGCAGCTCAAGGAAGCCTTGGGCAAAATGCAGAGGTGATGTAGATGGGAGCGGATATTAAGAAGCTGCGGGGACGGATTAAGAGCATCGACTCCACCCTCCACTTGACCAAAGCAATGGGACTGGTGGCATCCTCCAAAATCAAGCGTGCTACTGACGCCATGCTCAAGGGAAGAGAGTACGAAAGTGCTATTCATGACGCTATTTCTGCCTTGACGGCAAGTAACGAATGTCAAAAGAGCCCCTATATGGAAAAGCGGGACACCCAAAAGCTTTGCTTGATTGTCATTGCAGGAGACCGTGGCCTTGCGGGTGGCTATAATGCGAATATTTTCCGTCTTGCCAAAGAGTATGAGGCGGAATGTGTATTTGCCATCGGAAAGCGTGCCTGCGAAAAATACGGCAAGGAACTGAAGCTGGCAGAGGATTTTTCCTATGAGGATGCAGCCACTATGGCAGGGGAGATTTGTCGCCGATTCTGTGAAGGAGAGTTTGACAAGGTTGGTATTATCTGTACCAAGTATCTGTCTATTATGTCCCAGGAAGCCAGGGTAAAATGGATTCTTCCCTTGGAACGTAGTGAGGGTTCTTCTGGATACAGTGTCCTTTTTGAGCCGGATGAAATGACCATTTTGAATGCAGCGATTTTCGAGTATCTGGCGGCACGGATTGTGGCGGCAGTGCGGGAAAGCTATGCATCCGAGGTTGCAGCACGGCGATTTGCTATGGATTCTGCCGGCAAGAACGCCCAGCAGATGCTGGATGATTTGCAGCTGAAGTATAACCGTGCACGGCAGGGTGCCATTACCCAGGAGATTACAGAGATTGTCGCAGGCAGTGATGTATAATTGACTGCGGAAGGAGGAAATACAAATGGATATTTCAGCAAAAGGCGTTGTTGCACAGGTCATGGGACCTGTGGTTGACGTTTCCTTTGAGGAGGGCAGTTTGCCCGCCATTTATAACGCCCTTACCATGGAAATCGGGGAGAGAACCCTTACTGTCGAGGTGGCACAACACATTGGGGACAATGTGGTGCGTTGTATTGCTATGGCATCCACCGACGGACTCAAACGGGGTACCCCAGTTACCGATACCGGAAAGGCAATCAGTGTCCCGGTGGGACGGGAAACCCTTGGAAGAATTTTCAATGTCTTAGGGGATACCGTGGACAACCAGCCCGTGCCAAAGACCAAGGAACGGTGGAACATCCATCGTCCGGCACCGGAATATGCGGACTTGTCCACTTCTACCGATATTTTTGAAACCGGTATCAAGGTCATCGACCTGATTTGCCCCTATTCCAAGGGGGGTAAAATCGGCTTGTTTGGCGGTGCAGGTGTAGGCAAAACCGTCCTGATTATGGAGCTGATTAACAACATCGCAAAGCAGCACGGCGGACTTTCTGTCTTTACCGGTGTTGGAGAGCGTACCCGTGAGGGAAACGACCTATATAACGAAATGAAAGAATCCGGAGTTTTGAGTAATACTACCTTGGTTTACGGGCAGATGAACGAGCCTCCCGGTGCCAGAATGAGAGTGGGTCTGTCCGGACTTACCATGGCGGAATATTTCCGGGACGAAGAGGGACAGGATGTCCTTTTGTTCATTGATAATATCTTCCGGTTTACCCAGGCAGGCTCCGAGGTATCAGCGTTGCTTGGGCGTATGCCCTCGGCGGTAGGCTATCAGCCAACGCTGGCAAACGAGATGGGTACGCTCCAGGAGCGGATTACCTCTACCAAAAAGGGTTCCATTACCTCGATTCAGGCAGTTTATGTGCCGGCGGATGACCTGGCCGACCCGGCGCCGGCTACCACCTTTGCCCATCTGGATGCAACCACGGTGCTTTCCCGTAACATTGCATCCCAGGGTATCTATCCGGCAGTTGACCCGCTGGAATCCACCAGCCGGATTCTCTCCCCGGAGATTCTGGGCGAGGAGCATTACAACGTTGCCCGTGAGGTTCAGCGGATTCTGCAGCGGTATCAGGAGTTAATGGATATTATTGCCATTATGGGTATGGACGAACTCTCGGATGAGGATAAGCTCCTGGTTCAGCGTGCCAGAAAGATTCAGCGGTTCCTGTCCCAGCCCTTCTTTGTATCGGAGAAGTTTACTGGTATCGAGGGGACTTATGTTCCTCTTTCCGAAACCATCCGTGGTTTTAAGGAAATCATCGAAGGCAAGCACGACGACCTGCCTGAGTCAGCATTCCTCTTTGTGGGAACCATCGACGAGGCGGTTGCCAAGGCAAAGAAGGTGGCAGAATGAACACCTACAAATTAACGGTGTCCTCTCCTGATGGCACCAGATTTCAGGATGAGATTATGGAGCTTTCTCTCCGTGGTGCCAATGGAGATTTGGCAGTTCTGGCAGGGCATATTCCTTTCATGACCTCGGTGCAACCGGGAAAGTGTAAGGTTGTGTTAACAGACGGCACCGAACGATTCGGCGTAGTGGACGGCGGCCTTTTGACCGTGTCCAAGGATGGTGCAACCTTGCTATCCGGCAGCTTCCGCTGGGATGAGGAATGATGATTGCGGCTTATTTGCTATGACAAAATTAAGAATAAGATTACGACATTTTTTATCATAATTTATAAAATTCTCAAATTAAGAAAAAAAGTGTTGAAAATCTGAAAAAAAAGTGGTATAACTGTAATGTGTTTTTATTTGGACTTTATATATAGATTGAGGGGATAGAAATGGCAAACAATGAAAGAAGAGTAGGAACTGTTTCCAGGGGAATCCGTTGCCCTATCATCCGTGAGGGGGACAACCTTGCTGAAATCGTTACCACCAGTGTTTTGGAGGCGGCGGAATACGAGGGATTTTCTCTTCGGGACAGGGATGTTATCTCCATTACCGAATCCATTGTGGCAAGAGCCCAGGGGAACTATGCAACAATTGATGATATAGCCGCAGATGTGAAAGCAAAGCTTGGTGGCGAAACCGTCGGCGTTATCTTCCCGATTCTTTCTCGGAATCGCTTTGCTATTTGCCTGCGGGGTATTGCAAAAGCGGCGAAAAAGGTCGTGTTGATGCTCAGCTACCCGGCAGACGAGGTGGGAAACCAGTTAATCAGTATGGATAAAATTGATGAATCCGGTGTAAATCCTTTCTCGGACGTACTTTCCTTGGAACGCTATCGTGAACTCTTTGGCGAGAACAAGCATGAATTTACCGGCGTTGACTATGTGGAGTATTATGGCAATTTGATTCAGGAGAGCGGTGCTGAGGTGGAGATTATCTTTGCTAATCAGGCAAAGGCAATTTTGGATTATACCGATTGCATCATCAACTGTGATATTCATACTCGTGCTCGTACCAAGCGGATTTTAAAAGAAGCAGGTGCCAAGGTGGTTTGCAGTCTGGATGATATCTTGACCGCACCCGTAAACGGTAGCGGCTTTAACGCAAAGTATGGCTTGCTTGGCTCTAACAAGTCCACCGAGGATAAGATTAAGCTTTTCCCTCAGGAATGTAAGGATCTGGTTTTGGATATCCAAAAGAGAATCTTAGATGCAACCGGTATTCACGTAGAAGTTATGGTCTATGGTGATGGTGCGTTTAAGGATCCTCAGGGTAAGATTTGGGAGCTGGCAGACCCCGTGGTTTCTCCTGCATTTACCGATGGGCTTATCGGAACCCCAAATGAATTGAAGCTGAAGTATCTTGCTGATAATGATTACAAGGATTTGTCCGGTGAGGCGTTGAAGGAAGCGATTTCTCAAAGC
>JAZURN010000049.1:0-22803 GCA_045606185.1 Ructibacterium sp. | reverse complement strand
ATACTAACGTTTTTGTAAAGTTCGTTAAAACTTGGAATTGACAAGGTCTTTACCTTGTGCAATTGTCGTAATACTGTACTCTTCGTACTCTTCGTATTACCGCTTCTTCACTGTTTACTTTTCAAACATCAGCAACGTATCGTTGCGTTCCGCTCCGTTCTTGGGAGCAGCTTGTATAGTATACCACGACATTTCACTCTTGTCAAGAACTTTTTTAAGTTTTTTTCAAGATTTTTTCGTGGGCCGCTCTCTGCGAGCGACTTGTCTAGTTTATCACGGTTTTTTCTTCTTGTCAACACTTTTTTTGACAAAAATCATAACAAAGGCTTTCCCTAAAAATCATGCCTTTTTGTTCATTTTTACTTTTCCGTTTGTTTTTCTGCTTTATTTTTCCTAAATTTTCGAAATTTAATTGTTTTTGGGGTACAAGCTATGTCCATTTTTATAACTAAAATGTCTTTTTTGTGTTGACATTTTTTCTAAAAGGTGTATAATCCTACTTATTATAATATCTGTCTCTTTCATTATTTACTGCTTTATCAAGAATACTTTCGTATTTCGAAGACATAGATTTAATATATATGTAGAAAGTGGGGATTTTTATGAATACAATCTGGACGTTGATTCAAGACTGGCAACTACATTTCATTTTTCGAATGCTAGTTTCCTGTCTATGCGGCATTGCTATCGGCTTTGAGCGAAAGAATCGTGCAAAGGAGGCAGGGATTCGAACCCATTGCATTGTTGCCTGTGCTTCGGCTTTGATGATGATTATTTCCAAATATGGATTTGGGGATTTGTTGAATGATACGATTTATCCGCTGGCGGATGTTCGGCTCGATCCCTCTCGTATGGCACAAGGCATTGTTACCGGTGTTGGTTTTTTGGGCGCAGGCATCATCTTTATTCAACGGGGAGCGATTCGTGGTCTGACTACCGCTGCCGGTGTCTGGGCAACCTCGGGAATCGGCATGGCTCTGGGCGCCGGAATGTACACTATCGGCATTTCCGGAACCGCACTTGTTTTACTTGCCCAACTGATTCTCCACAGCAAAAACCTGTTTATGGCGGCACACAAAACAAAAACGCTCAAGGTATACGGAGTAACTTCCTCTGGATTTCAAGCTGAAACTGCAGAAAAACTCCAGCCTTTGAACATCTCTATCACTGATGTTTCTATTTCCAAGAACGAAGACGGCAGTTTGGATTATTCGTTCTTTTTGGATATTCCCAGCGCTATGTGCGAAGAAGACTTACTATCCATCTTTTCAAACCGTTGTTCTATTGACTTTACTCACTAATATAATACGACCGTCTATGATAACCATAGACGGTCGTTTCTTATGAAAGCGAGGTATACAATCCGTACAATTTGGCGTATTCGCCGCCTTTTTTTATAAGCTCCTGATGGGTGCCTGCCTCTACAATCCCATTTTCTGTCAGAACAATAATTTTGGTAGCATTTTTGATTGTGGTCAATCGGTGGGCAATGGTAAAGGTAGTTCGGTTTTTCGCCAGTCGTTCTAACGATTTTTGCACCAGCAGCTCGCTCTCATTGTCCAGCGCGCTGGTTGCCTCATCCAGAATTAAAACGGGAGGATTCTTCAGGAATAATCTCGCAATGGCAATCCGTTGCTTCTGACCGCCAGAAAGCTTTAATCCCCGTTCTCCCACATAGGTATCATAACCATTCGGCAAAGCAGAAATAAATTCATGTGCACCGGCATTTTTTGCAGCTTCGATCATGGCATCATCGGTAGCATCAGGACAGCCATAAATAATGTTTTCTCGAACCGTGCCACTAAAAAGATAAACATCCTGCTGAACAACACCAATGTGATTTCGAAGAGATTTGAGGGAAATTTCCTGAATCGGAACTCCATCAATGGTAATGGAACCATCGTTGATTTCATAGAATCTTGGCAAAAGATTACAAAGGGTGGTTTTGCCGCCACCCGATGGCCCTACAATGGCAATGTTCTCTCCTCTTCCTATTTGTATACTGATGTGAGATAAAACCTCGCCATTTTCTGCCTCGTAGGAAAAGCTGACATTATTGTACTCGATATTTCCCTCCACAAAATCCAATTCTTGGGCATCGGCTGAATCAGCAATCCCCGGCACCACACACATCACTTCATGGAACCTTTCAATACCAGTCAGACCCCTTTGGAACTGTTCGGTAAACTCAACCAACTTCCGGATAGAAGTAATCAAGGTCTGAATATACAAAAGATAGGCAATCAAGTCTGCGGCATTGATTTTGCCATAGACCATAAACAGGGAGCCTGCAATCAGGACCGCCACATACATGACACCATCAAAAAATCGGGTGCACGCCTGAAATCTAGCCATATACTTATAGGAATTTTTCTTGGTGGCAAAGAATTTTTTATTTCCTTCGGCGAAACGCTCCTCTTCCATTTCCTCATTCGCAAAGCTCTTAACCACCCGAATCCCCAGCAGAGTATCCTCCACTTGAGCATTGAGTTCGCCGGTCTGTTCCCGCTGTTTCTTGAAAGCGTTTTTCATACCCTTTCGGAAAAATGCCACCGACAGAAGCATCAGGGGAAGCAACGCAAATAGAATCAACGTCAAGTAAAGATTGATGCTACTTAAAATGATAAAGGCGCCCACAATCTTAATCGTGCAGATGAAGATTTCTTCGGGACAGTGGTGGGCAAACTCGGTTACGTCAAATAAGTCATTGGAAATACGGGACATAATTTGTCCCACCTTGGTATTATCAAAGTAATGAAAGTCCAGCTTCATCAAATGTGAAAACAAATCCCGGCGCATATCGGTTTCGATTCTAGCACCCATCACGTGCCCAGTGTTTGCCATATAATAATTAGCAAAGGTATCTACAACCCGCAAGAACAGGTACAAAAGTCCAAGCTTTAATACTGTTTCAAGAAGTAAACCACTATCCCCCAATCCTGCAGTGTTGGTAATCTTTCGAACAATGATGGGAAGAACCAGTTCGCAGACAGTAGAAAGACAGGCACATAGTAAATCAAATGCCATAATCCATAGGTATGGTTTGTAATACTTGGAAAAGGACCGAATACCAAAAAGAGTACGACCCATTTTTTTGTTCTTTGTCATCTCCTTTATCCCTCCTTAACTGTAAGGTCGCAGACTCCTGCCTGGACAAAAGAAGTTAATTCTTCTCTGCTTATCAACAACTGACAGCCTTTCATCCCGGCACTGATTGTAATTTTATCAAAATCCAAACAAGCTCTATCGAAAAAAGTGGGAAATTTTTTCTTCATTCCAACAGGAGAACAACCACCCCGAACGTAACCGGTCAGGGCAAGCAGGTCCTTCACATGAACCATTTCCAGCTTTTTGTTATTCGTTACCGTTGCAGCTTTTTTCAAATCAAGCTCCCGTTCTACCGGAATACACAAAACCACAGGTCCGGTTTTATCCCCCCTTGCAACCAAGGTTTTGAAAACCATGGAACATGGGAGTCCTACCTTTGCGGCAATGCTCACGCCGCTTAAATCACTTTCATCCACCTGATACTCCATGGGTTTGTATTCAATTTTTGCCTTGTCCAGCATTCGCATAGCATTTGTCTTATTCATAACAATCCCTCTTTATTTTCCTCTATCCTTCTGTATCATACCATAAAATAGAATTTTTTTCAATAGAGTCCCTTTTCAAAGAAGTTTTTTACTCATTTTCTTCTATCATTTTTTCCACAAAATAAAAATCCTGTTCCAATGAACAGGATTTTTGTTTGCATTTACTTCTCACTGTAGATTACCGTCAAATCCGGATGGAGCTGAAGAATGGATGCTGGTACCTTGGGCGTAATCGGCCCATACAGAGACTTTTCCAAAATCTCCTTTTTCTTCTCTCCATTGGCAATCAGCAGTACCTTTTTCGCCTGCATGATTCCCTGCATTCCCATGGTAATGGCACGGGTAGGAACGTCCTCAATTTTTGCAAAGAAACGGGCGTTCGCTTCGATGGTGGAAGGGTCCAGGGTTACCGGATGCGTTTCAGCCGTAAACACATCATCCGGCTCATTAAAACCGATGTGTCCATCCAAGCCAATTCCCAAAAGCTGCAAATCAATCCCACCAAGGGAGGCAATCAGCCTATCATACCGTTTCCCCTCCTCCACCAAATTTTCGGCACAGCCGTTGGGGACATGGGTTTTCTCCATATTGATGTTGATTTTGGAAAAGAGATTGTCGTTCATAAAATACCGATAGCTCTGGTCATTGGTTCCATCCAGACCCTCATACTCATCTAGATTAACCGAGGTCACACCAGAAAAATCCACATCGCCGGATTGGCATAGTTCTGCCAACCTCTGATAGGCACCCACCGGAGAAGAACCGGTGGCAAGACCTAATACGCAATTTGGTTTTATCTGAATCTGTGCTGCAATGAGATTTGCCGCATGGCGGCTTAATGCTTCGTAGCTGTCTACCTGAATCAGTTTCATGGTTGCAAAACTCCTTTTCTTATTTTCTTGTTACAACGTTGTCGGGACTTTTGACAATGGAATCCGCCGGGAATACACCACGGAGAGGAGTTAAGGGGTACACCGAGGTATTCTTTCCTATCACAGTACCCGGATTTAAAACACAGCCGCAGCCAATATCGGCACCGTCTGCTAAAATACCGCCAATTTTCCGAAGTCCGGTTTCAAAATCGGTATCCCCGTGAATAACCACCGGTTTTCCATCCGACTTTAGGTTGGAGCAGATGGAACCCGCTCCCATATGGGCACCATTTCCCAAAATAGAGTCTCCCACATAATTATAATGAGGAACTTGCACATGCTCCAAAAGAATGCAATTCTTCAGCTCGCTGGAATTACCAATCACACAATCATTACCGGTAATTACATTCCCACGAAGATACGCCCCCGGTCTGATTTCGGTTCCTGCACCGATGATGGCAGGTGCCTCGATGGTAGCAGTGGGGGAAATACTCACATTTTCTCCCACCCAGACTCCCTCTTTGAGCATAGTATACCCGAGAAGACCGCTTTCCATTAGCTTTTTCATATGTTCCTTGATTTTCGGGAGCATCTCCCAAGGGTATTCCGCTGCATCAAAAAGCTCCATAACGAGAGGAGTTCGGCAATCAAACAGTTCCTTGGTCTTCACTAATTTACGCAACACCATGACCGCCTTTCTTGATGGTATCAATGATTCTGTCTGCATATTCCATGCACTTCTCTTCACTCTCGCTCTCAATCATAACCCGGATAACCGGTTCGGTACCGCTTTGACGGAGCAAGGCTCTGCCCTTTCCGTCAATCAGCGCTTCTACCTCTCTGAGTTCTGCCAGAACAGCCTGGTCTACCATGACCGCTGCCTTATCCCTTACCCGGATATTCTTGGTATACTGGGGATAGAGCATGATATCCTCGGTCAATTCGGAAAGTGCCCGCTTGGTATCGCAAATTTCCTCGCACATCATGATAGCGGTCAGCAAACCATCCCCTGTGGTGGCATACTTCTTTAAAATAATATGCCCAGATTGCTCTCCGCCGAGGCTATAGTCATTGCTCTGCATGCATTCATAAACAAACCGATCCCCTACTGTGGTTTGCGCACAGGAAATACCAATCTTGGAAAGACTATTGATAAGTCCACTGTTAGACATGATGGTTGCCACAATGGTTTCCTTATTTAACATTCCTTTATTTTTAAGCCGTTTGCCCAGGACATAAAGCATGGCATCTCCATCTACCACTCTTCCTTTTTCGTCTACCGCAATACACCGATCAGTATCCCCATCAAAGGCGAAACCCACATCCAGATGCTTTTCTTTGACCAGTTTACAAAGGTTTTCGATATGAGTAGAGCCGCAACCATTGTTAATATTCAAGCCATCGGGTTCGTCGCCAATCACATCAATCTGTGCGCCCAAAGCGCCAAAGACATGCCGGGCAAGCATCCAGGACGCACCGTTGGCGCAATCCAGACCAATCCGTAAGTTCTTATAGGAATTGGAGGCAAGAGAAATCAGGTATCCAACATACCGATTTCTGCCCGATACATAGTCCACAATACAGCCAATCCGCTCCCCCTGTGCCAGAGGCAAATCCGGTTGGGAAACCCCCAAAGCTTTCATGTCCCCGTCGATATAGGCCTCAATCAAAGCGGTAGTGGCATCGTCCAGCTTCTCGCCGTAACGGTTGATGACCTTGATTCCATTATCATAAAAAGGATTATGGGATGCGGTAATCATAATTCCACAGTCAAATTCGTCCTGCCGTGTTACATAGGAAACACTGGGTGTTGTGGTTACATGAAGCATGTAAGCATCTGCACCAGATGCAGTCAAACCTGCCACAAGAGAATATTCCAGCATATAACTGGAACGTCGGGTATCCTTTCCGATGACGATGCGGGGTCGGTATCCGGCTTTCTCACAGCCAGACAGCTTGGAGCCGTAATACCATCCCAAAAACCGTCCCACCTGATAGGCGTGCATGGAGGTCAATCCCTGATTCGCCTCTCCTCGGAATCCATCTGTCCCAAAATACTTATTGCCCCGTCTTTCCTGACCAACGCAACTGATTTCTATCTGGTCCCGAAGCAGTTCATCTGAAGAGATTCCGAACAAGTCACAAAGCTGCAACACCTTGTCAATCTGGGGGAGTGCCTGGTCTACCTCCCATTTGGATACCGACTGCCGGGACACCCCGATTTTCTCAGCAAGCTGCTCTTGAGAGATATTGGCCGCAGTACGAAATCTTGCAATTTTTTCGCCGATGGTCATATAAATCCTCCTCATTTTCTTTTTCATACCTTGATTGTAGCAAATCAAAGTTTTCTTTGCAAGCAAGTTTTATTTGATTTTTTCGCAACTGTTAGTAGCGGTTTTGAACGAAATTTTCAAATTATTTTTCATTTCCTCTTTTATTTGTCCATAAAAATGCAATGAATTCTTGTCATTTTATAGATTTGATTTTTAAAAACCATTTCTTTTATCTTTTTATTGTATACATTTTTCTATTCTCCCATAACCGAAACTTTTGCTTTTCCCTTATTTTTTCGGTTCCCCTTGACTTTTCCGCAAAAATGCGGTAAAATAAAATTTAATCTTTATTTTTAGAAAGTTTTTAGTGAGGTGATTCCTTTGGCACAAAACGAGGCAAACAAACAAAAGGAAAACGCCATGAAATCCTATATCAATTTGATTCATGAGCAGAATGCAGTGTGGAATTCTATTCCATCCCATTATTACAGCGATTACAATGTCAAGCGAGGTCTACGTAACGCTGACGGAAGCGGCGTTCTTGCAGGTCTAACCACCGTAGGCGAGGTTCACGGGTACGTCATGGACGAAGGCAACAAGGCTCCCATTCATGGTACTCTACGGTACCGGGGCATTAATGTAAAGGATATCGTAGAAAACTGCCAGAAGGAAAAAAGATTTGGCTTTGAAGAAACTGCCTTTCTTCTCCTCTTCGGCTTTCTTCCCGACAGAGAAACCCTGGATGATTTCAGCAAAATTCTGGCAAGCAGACGAGATCTCCCGTCAGGCTTTACCGAGGATATGATTTTCAAAGCACCCAGTAAAAATATTATGAACAAATTAAGCCGTGCGGTGCTTGCTCTTTATTCTTACGACGATAATCCTGACGATATCGCCGTTCCCAATCTACTCCGGCAGAGTCTGGACTTGATTGCTCGGTTCCCGGTATTGGTGGCAAACGCTTATAGCTGTAAGCGACACTATTTTGATGGAAAAAGTCTGGTTCTTCACAACCCGAACCCCGAGCTTTCGGCGGCAGAGAACTTCCTTGCCATGATTCGTCCCAACAAAAAATACACTGCTCTCGAAGCAGAGATTCTCGACCTTGCTCTGATTCTTCAAGCAGAACACGGCGGCGGTAACAACTCCGCCTTTACCGTCCATGTGGTGTCCTCCACCGGAACCGACACCTATTCCGCTATTTCGGCAGCGGTTGGTTCCTTAAAAGGCCCCAAACACGGCGGTGCCAACGCCAAGATGCAGGCACAGATGGCCGAAATCAAAGAGAACATCAAGGATTGGACCGATGAAGCCGAGGTCTTGGAGTACTTGAAAAAGATTATCCGCAAGGAGGCCGGCGACGGCAAGGGCTTGATTTACGGAATCGGTCATGCAGTCTACACCCTTTCTGACCCCCGTACTGTCATTTTAAAAGAAAAAGCCAAGGAATTGGCAACCGTTACCGGTCACGACGAGGAGTTTGCACTCTATGACTTGGTACAAAAACTGGCTCCCCGGGCATTCCGGGAAGAAAAAGGTCTGGACAAAGAGGTCTGTGCCAACGTAGACTTTTACTCCGGCTTTGTCTTCGAAATGCTGAAGATTCCGCCTGAGCTGCACACCCCGCTCTTTGCCATGTCCCGGATTGTAGGATGGTGTGCACATCGAATTGAAGAAATTACCACCAGCAACAAAATTCTCCGTCCTGCTTACAAGACCATTGCAAAGCGGCTTCCCTACATCCCCATCGCAGAGCGGGACACCTTGGGTGTGGAGCATTTAATTGATAGTGCCATCAACAGCCCTGAGGTGGAAATACTGGAATCCTAAATCCAAAAGGAGGTCCCTCATGCGTAGTTTTTTATACGGTTCAGCACTGGTTTTTCAAATTATCTACAGTATTGCATTATATCTGGCAGGAGCAGTCAGCCTCTTTCTGATTGCCAAGCGGAATAGCGTCCCTAACAAGTGGATTGCCTTTGTTCCGGTGTTCCAGTTCTACATCGTCGGCTCTCTTTGCGAGGAATATATTCTACTGGGACGGCGAATCCGTCATCTCCAATGGATTATGATTTTACTGGAATTTTTACAGATTTATTTTAGTTTTTTCTCCGGGTTCTTCTTTGCCCCCGCAAGACTGGTCGTAAACATTCTAACAGCGCTGTTTTTGCACAAGTTCTTCTATCTCTTTACCCCGAGCCGTGCCACCATTTATGCCATTGTGGCAATGTTCGGTCGGCTCCCGCTGGTAATTCTGTTATTTCTCCTTAAGGATAAACCTATGGTTATGTCAGCAGGTGCCTATCCGTACCCCTTTGGAAATCGGTATTAGTTTTTAGTATTACAAAACCCCCGGTGCAACGCAACGGGGGGTTTTTGTTTCTTCTTATTTCAGGTTGTTTTCCAAATTCTCCAGCTGCTTTGCAATTTCTGCCGGCAGTCTGTCGCCAAACTGGCTGAAGTATTCCTTCTGGTTCTCTACATCCTCCATCCAGACATCCTTGTCGACACTCAAGAGCTCCTTGAGTTGCTCTGCGGTAATGTCCAGATTGGTGGTGTCAATTGCACCCTCGGTGGGAAGCAGACCAATGGGACTATCCACTGCATCCGCCTTGCCCTCACAACGGTCCAGAATCCAGAGAAGAACTCTCATGTTATCGCCAAATCCGGGCCAGAGGAAGTTGTTATCCTCATCCTTACGGAACCAGTTTACATGGAAGATTTTCGGTGCCTTGTCAGCATCCATCTTCTTACCCATGTCAAGCCAGTGTCCAAAGTAATCAGCCATGTTGTAACCAACGAAAGGCTTCATCGCCATGGGGTCACGTCTTACCACACCCACAGCACCTGCTGCGGCTGCAGTGGTTTCAGATGCCATGGTAGCACCTACGAATACACCGTGCTCCCAATCTCTTGCCTGGTATACCAGAGGAGCGGTCTTGGCACGACGGCCACCAAATACGATAGCGGAAATCGGAACACCCTGGGGATTCTCAAACTCGGGGGAGATGCAGGGGCAGTTGATTGCCGGTGCAGTAAACCGAGAGTTGGGGTTGGCAAGAACACCGTCGAATTCCTTACCGTTTACCTGCTTACCGGTCCATTCGGTACAGTTTGCAGGCGGGTTCTTATCCAGACCTTCCCACCAAACAGTCATATCATCGTTGTTGATGGCAACGTTGGTAAAGATGGTGTTCTTCTTGGTGGATTCCAATGCATTGAAGTTGGTCTTTTCGCTGGTACCCGGTGCAACGCCAAAGAAACCTGCCTCGGGGTTAATGGCATAGAGTCTGCCGTCAGGACCGATTCTCAGCCATGCAATATCATCGCCGACGGTCCAGATTTTGTAACCCTTTTCTTTCAGGTATTCCGGCGGAATCAACATCGCCAGGTTGGTCTTACCACAAGCACTGGGGAATGCAGCTGCGATGTATTTTACCTCGCCCTGGGGATTCTCCAGACCTAAAATCAGCATATGCTCTGCCATCCAGCCTTCCTGCTTACCAAGGTAAGACGCAATACGCAGTGCGAAACACTTTTTACCCAACAGAACATTACCGCCATATGCAGAGTTAACCGACATAATGGTATTATCCTGGGGGAAGTGTACAATATATCTCTCGTCAGGATTCACATCCTTCTTGGCATGAAGACACTTGGTAAAGTCATCCCCGTCAATGATGTCCAGTACTGCCTTACCAATTCTGGTCATGATCGCCATGTTGAGTACAACGTAGATGCTGTCAGTAAGCTCAATACCAATCTTGGAGAAAGGAGAGCCAACGGGACCCATGGAATAAGGAATAATATACATGGTTCTTCCTTCCATAGAACCGTCATACAGAGCGTTCAGCTTTGCATACATTTCGGCCGGGGCCATCCAGTTGTTGATGGGACCTGCCTCTTCCTTGGTGGGGGTACAGATAAAGGTTCTGTCCTCTACCCGGGCAACGTCGTTTACTGCAGTTCTGTGATAATAACATCCCGGCAGCTTTTCCTGATTCAATTTAATCATCTCGCCGGTTGCAACGGACTCTGCACGAAGAGCCTCCAACTGCTCCTCGCTACCGTCAATCCAAACCATCTGGTCAGGACGGCAGAGAGCTTTCATTTCCTCAAGCCATTTTAAAACATACTTGTTTTCTGTCATGTTGTTTCCTCCTTATAGATAAGTTTTAGAAAAAACTATTTTCCTCTATCTTATACTATACCCTAAATTTCCTTTTTTGGCAATATCTATTTTAGACATTTTTTTCACAATCTCTGTGCCACCTTTGGTGGAATTGCTCACGCAAAAAGAGGTTTGCAACGCAAACCGCCTTTTCTGGTTATTTCAAATAGTTGGAAAGCTTCGCAAATTCCTCCACCGAAAGCCGTTCTCCCCGGACAGATTCCTCAAGTCCCATCTTCGAAAGTGCACCAAGTACTTTCTCCTTTTCCACCGCAATATACGGACTTTTGGACAAAGCATTACATAGAGTCTTTCGCCGCTGTCCAAAAGCGGATTTAACAATCTGAAAAAACAACTTCTCGTCTTCTACCTCGGCTGCCGGTTTGGAAAGCACCTCCAGTTTGACCACCGATGACGCAACTTTGGGTTGCGGCATAAAGCAATGAGGTTCTGCCTTGCAAACCAAGGACGGCTTGGTATAATATTGAACCGCTACAGACAGGGCACCGTATTCCTTGGTCCCGGGCGTAGCTGTCATCCGGTCTGCCACCTCTTTCTGCACCATGACCGTCATGGTAGTTACAGGCAGGTGACTCTCTAAAAGGCTCATGATTATCGGGGTTGTGATATAATAAGGCAGATTCGCCACCACACAGAAAGGAGAATCTCCAAAGGCTTCCTTGGTAACTGCCGAAAGGTCAACCTCCATCACGTCAGCATGGATAAGATTCACATTAGAAAACTCCGCCAAGCTTTCTCCCAAAACCGGAATCAGGGCACTGTCAATTTCGATGGCAATGGTCTTTTTGCTATTTGCTGCAAGGCATCTTGTCAGGGTTCCGGCTCCAGGACCGATTTCCAGCGCACAAGTTTTTGCATCCAGCGCCGCCGCATCCAGAATCCTTTGAAGAACACTTTCATCAATCAAAAAGTTCTGTCCCAGACTCTTGGAAAAGGCAAATCCATGCCGTTCCAGCAGGGCTTTTAGTTCTGACGGATGTGATAAATTCATAGTTTTTCTCCCCGGTTTTCTATTTCATATGCCATTCATTGTATCACATGGGAGACGGAGTTGTAAAGGGAAACTTCTTCCTTACCCATTCTTTTTCGTCATTTTCCCAGTTATTCTTCTAAAAAATCTACAAAGTTTACAAATTGTTAACTTTTTCGCCAGAAGTATGGACAAGTTTCCTTAAATATAGTATGATAAAGCCAAGATTGGATTGTAAAAATCCGGAAAAAGAAAAGGAGAGGTTTCTTATGGAAAAACTGTTCCACCTAAAGGAAAGAGGTACCACGGTAAAGACAGAAATTATCGCGGGTATCACTACATTTCTGGCTATGGCTTACATTCTCGCAGTAAACCCCAGTTATCTGGGCGGTATTGAGGGTGCAACCCCCGGTGCTATTTTCTCTGCAACAGCCATCTCTGCCGCAATCGCTACCTTGTGTATGGCATTTTTTGCTAACTACCCTGTGGCTCTGGCATCCGGCATGGGTCTTAACGCATTCTTCGCATTTACAGTATGCGGTGCAATGGGTTGCTCCTATGCAGTTGCTCTGACTGCAATCCTGGTTGAAGGTATTATCTTTATCCTTCTTTCCCTCTGCAACTTTAGAGAGGCTCTGGTTAACCAGATTCCCAAAAACTTGAAGTTCGGTATCACAGCTGGTATTGGTTTGTTCATTACCATCATCGCCCTAATCAACTCCGGCGTTGTTGTGGCAAACCCTGCTACCGTTTTGGGCATCGGCACCTTCTCCCGTCCCGAATTTGTTCTTTCCCTGGTTGGTCTTTTGATCATTGGTGTTTTGCATCATTTTAAGGTTCCGGGCAGTATTCTCCTGGGCATCCTGGCAACCTGGGTTCTGGGCATCATTGCAGAACTTACCGGTTGGTATGTGGTTGATATCGAAAACGGTGTTTACTCCCTGATTCCCTCTTTCACAGGTTTCAGTTTCGAAGCACCGGTTATGTTCCACTTTGATTTCGGCTATGTTGCAAACAACATTGCAACCTTCTTGGTTATTACCTTTACCTTCCTCTTTACCGATATCTTCGATACCGTTGGTACCTTAATCGGTGTTGCTGAAAAAGGTAATCTGTTGGACGAAAACGGCGAGCTTCCCAATGCAAAGGGTGCATTGCTTGCCGATGCAGTTGGTACTGTTGCAGGCGCTTGTCTTGGCACCTCCACCGTTACCAGCTATGTAGAATCCAGTGCAGGTGTTTCTGCTGGCGGTAGAACCGGTTTGACTGCTCTGACCACCGCAGTACTCTTCATCGTAGCTCTGGTACTGTCCCCCATCTTCTTGGCAATTCCGTCCTTTGCGACTACTCCGGCTATGCTTTTCGTAGGACTTCTGATGTTCAGTGCCATCAAGAACATGGACTTTGATGGCGACGTTGCTGACACCATCGGCGGATTTATTGCAGCCGTATTCATGCCTTTGACCTACTCCATCGCTAACGGCATTATGTTCGGTATGCTCTCTTGGGTTATCCTGAAGCTTCTTACCGGCAAGGTTAAGGACATCAAGCCTGTTATGTGGATTTCCACCGCTTTGTTTGTTCTCTACTTCGTTCTGAAGTTCATGGGCATCATTGCGTAAAACAAATCATAAAATCGAAAGCCTCCGCATTGCGGAGGCTTTCTTTATTTCCGTAATTTCCTGCAGTACTGCGTGCAAAGCTTATCGGTACATTCCGAGCATTTGAGTGCCATATTACTGTTTTCCCAAAACCGTTCCGGATAGGTAAACACACACAGTTCCCAGACAAGCCATATGGTAAATGCCAGAAGAACCAAAGTCCAGGAATAAAAACTGTTTATGGTAATCAACGGCGAAAACATCATCAAATGATCCCAATTGAAAATCCGACAGGTAGTACAGCATTTGTTCTTCATAATCAGACGAAAAGGACACCAAATCAAAACACAAATTAAATCGCACAAATAGAAAAATACCGAAATCAATACCACCGTCGCCACATCAATCACTCGTGCCTGATACAGAACAGCAATCACAATACTGAGTATAACCCAAAGTATCATTACCTTGTATGCCGCTCCGGTTGTATCGACAATGTACTTCTTCAAATTTCGATAGTTAATCTTTTCCTTGATTGGTCGATACAATGAGGAAAACACCTTTTGGGAGCCAATGGAAATATGCCCTTTAACCGGTATAAGCTGTAAAATCATATCCCAAATCCATATTCCCCACAGAAGATGCAAAGGCGAAAACCTTCCAAAGAAATTCCAGCCCTCTGCAACCTTAAACTGTTCCTTATCAAATATAAAAAGCAAAATTGCCAGAAGAAATACAACGCATCTTCCAACGAGCCTGATAAAGTAAATCTTTCTTGTCTTCGACATTTTCTCGTTATTTTCTTGCATCAGTCTACCCTCTTCGCATTATATAGTTCGTCGAGCAAAACACCCAACCATTATACTTGATTGGCAAACAAATTTCAACCGTTTCTTTACCTTTTGTTTCTATTTTTCTTCATGTTTTTTAAAAAACTGAACAGTTTTTTATTTTACTTGAAATATCAACAAATAAGTGTTATAATATATGTACCACAATTTATTACACTAATTAAATATGCCAAATTATACCTATTCTTATTATGTATAACAATGAGTACAAGGTGTACGCTATGTAAAAAGCGTATGCTCATCTCGTTATCCTTGTACTCTTGTGCATATGGTAATAAGTTGTGGTGACTTTTCGAGAGAGCCTCTGCGTTTTTTAGTGCGTGGCTCTGCGAGGGGTCACGCACTTTTTTATTACAGAGGTATATGCATGGCGGAAGAAAACAGAAAACACACATGCTGTTTTTTCGGGCACCGGAAAATATCAGGAGCAGACAAATTGAAAGAAAGGCTAACCTTTTTTGCTTTTTATATTGTAATTTTAATATAAATATGTTATAATATATGTGCTACAACTTTTACTATTTTAATACAGACAAGTAAATATTTTTGTTCCCAGAGGGTACGCTATCTTTGTAAAAAGGCGTACACTCTTGTTTCGTCATACCTCTGGGCAACTAGTCTGTGTTATGAGTAAAAGTGTGTAGCAACATTTGAAACTTGAGTCACTTCGCTTTTTTGGTGCGTGGCTCTCCTTTCGAGTGAGGCTACGCACTTTTTTATTACCGAGGTATGATATGGAAGAAAAAAAGACCTGCTGTTTTTTCGGGCACAGAAAAATAGCAGAAGCAGACAAATTGAAAGAAAGGCTATATAAAATTATCGAAGATTTGATTATATATAAATATGTTGATACATTTCTTTTCGGAAGCAAGAGCGACTTTGACAAGTTGTGCCTTGCAGTTGTTACGGAACTAAAATATAAATACCCACACATACAGCGTATTTATGTTCGTGCAGAATTTCAGCATATCAACGACGACTACAAGGCATACCTCTTACAAAGTTATGAAGACACATACTATCCAGAGCAGATTTCGGGTTCAGGGCGTGCAGCTTATGTAGAGCGCAATCAAATTATGATTGATTGTTCTGACATCTGTGTTATATACTATAACGAAAACTACCTACCCCCAAAAAGAAAAAGCAGTCGGCGTGATATATTCCCCTATCAGCCAAAAAGCGGAACAAGTGTGGCATATGAATATGCTAAGTGCAAGAAAAGACATATTATCAATACAGTGGAACAATAAGAGCACTCTACAATGTGTTATTTATTACAAAAGAGGAATTAGGTAAACACAAACCTAATTCCTCTTTGTTCTTATTTTTATTTATCAAGTGGCTTCATTGTCGGGAAGAGCAGCACATCCCGAATGGAAGAGCTGTCGGTCAGGAGCATTACCAGACGGTCGATGCCGATACCAAGTCCGCCGGTGGGCGGCAGACCATACTCCAATGCATTAACGTAGTCTTCGTCCATCATGCTGGCTTCGTCGTCGCCTTTTTCCCGCTTCTCCACCTGCTTGCGGAACCGCTCTGCCTGGTCGATGGGGTCATTCAGCTCGGAGAAAGCGTTTCCATATTCTCGACCGATAATAAACACCTCAAAACGTTCGGTAAAGTCAGGGTTATCAGCATACCGCTTTGCGAGCGGAGAAATTTCTACCGGATACTCGGTAATAAAGGTAGGTTGAATCAAGTTCTCTTCTACCTTTTCCTCAAAGGCAAGGGCAATGATTTCGCCCTTAGTCAAAGGTTCTGCCTCTTCATCAAATTCAATACCGATAGACTTTGCCATTTCCTCTGCCTCTTTGGCATCCTTGGCAGTTCTAAAGTCTACGCCGGTATACTTCTTGATAGAATCAATCATAGTAATCCGTTCCCAAGGCTTGCCAAGATCCAATTCCTGTCCTTCATAGGAAATAGTGGTAGTGCCCAGCACTTCCTGTGCTACAGTACGAATCATATCCTCGGTCAAGTTCATCATGTCCTCATAATCGGCATATGCCTGATACAATTCCATGGTGGTAAATTCCGGATTGTGCTTCACATCCATACCCTCGTTCCGGAATTGCCGTCCCATCTCGTATACCTTCTCAAAACCGCCCACAACCAGACGCTTTAAGTAAAGCTCGGGGGCAATACGCAGGTACATATCCAAATCCAAGGTATTGTGATGGGTAATAAACGGACGTGCCGTTGCACCACCCGCAATGGTATTTAGAATGGGGGTGTCTACCTCCATGTATCCACGGTCATCAAGATAATTACGAATGGCTGTAATAATTGCACTACGTAGCTGAAAGGTTCTCTTTACATCGGGATTCATAATCAAATCCACATACCGCTGCCGGTAACGCAGGTCGGTATTGGTCAAACCATGAAACTTCTCGGGCAGAGGACGGAGAGACTTGCTCAGAAGGGTCAGCTTGCTTACCCGGACGGAAATCTCGCCCTTTTGGGTCATGAATACTTCGCCTACTGCACCGACAATATCGCCGATATCCCACTTTTTGTACTTTGCATAAGCGTCCTCTCCCAGCTCGTCCCTTTTCACACAGAGCTGAATCTTGCCGGAACCGTCCCGCAAATCTGCAAAGGACATTTTACCCATCACACGCTTTGACATGAGTCTACCGGCTACGGTTACAATTTTGCCCTCATAGTCCGCAAACTTCTCCACAATTTCTGTTGCGTGATGCTCCTGAGGGAACTTGGTAATATCAAAAGGATTTTCGCCCTCTGCCTGCAGGTTGGCAAGCTTTTCCCGGCGAATCTTCAATACTTCATTCAAATCTTTCTCAATGGTGTTCTGCCCGTTGTTCTGCTGCATTTGTTCGCTCATTGCTTTTCTCCTTGCTTTCTTTGGTTTTCTCTTACTCGATTGCCATAATCTTATACTCAACCGGACCGTCCAGAGTTTCTACTACAGCGGTATCGCCGACACTCTTGCCCTTAATCGCCATAAAGAGGGGACATTCATTGGAAATGGTCTTCTCGTCTTCGCCAACCGGGTTCGCCTCGGTAGAGCCAACAATGGTATACCATTCCTCTTCCTTAAATTCCACATCCAAAATCTTTACCTTGGTACCGATACCAACCTTCGTTCGGTCAATATCCTCTGCATCAATGACGGTAACGTTTTTCAGCATATTTTCCAGCTCGTTGATACGAACTTCAACCTGTGCCTGCTCATTCTTTGCCTCATCATACTCTGAGTTCTCGGACAAGTCGCCAAAGCCAAGAGCAACCTTAATTTTTTCAGAAACCTCTTTCCGCTTTTTGGTTTTTAAATATTCCAGTTCATCCTCTAATTTCTTAAGACCTTCCGCAGTCAGGGTAATCTTTTTCTCCGCCATTTTTCGTTCCTCCGTATTTTTCATCTTCTCTGTATTTTCTATAATTACAAACAAATATTATAATCCAATTTCTCCCGCTTGTCAACCGCTTTTTCGCAGGCACCACCCCTGAAAGGAAAGTCGTTTCCAAAGTTCAGGGTGTTCTTTTAAGAGATTTTCTAAATCAATGTGATATCCCTTTAAATCCAAGGACATTTTTTTCCCGGTTAGAATCGGTTCCATACCAAAAACAATTCTGCCTCCATCTACATCCACAAGAATAGAGATTTCCTGTTCCCACAAGGCATCCGGCTCCAGAATTTCTAAGTTTACGCCATACTCTTCACAAAGAATCTCTTCCCATTCCTCCGCCTGTCTTCTTTGTTCTGTGGCAATTCCAAGAAACTGAACCCTTCGACTCATTGCCCCGAGAATAGGCAAACAGACAGGGTTGCAATTTCGATTCAAAACCCATCCTGCTTTTCCAACGGGAGATTCTTGATAAAACTTCGTAGCATATTCCATTGCTTTCGGCATTTCTTCCGGTTTTATTCCGGTTTCCACCATCATTCCACCAGGGCAAAGAACCCCAAAAGCTTCGCTGCAAGCCTTGGTCATTACCATAACGTCTATGCCAAGGCCTCGAAAAAGCTTCCTACCCCGCTTTAAAATCCTGTTCTTTCGCCAGGATGACATTGTCTGTAGCTCTGCTCCTGTCACTGAAATCTCTGCAACTACAACAGGAATTCCCCTATCAAATCGTTCCTTTTCGGAAATCTTCACTCTCCTACAGTTTCTCTCGCCGTTATTCTCCCGTACCGAAAGAATCCCAAGGCTCCTCATTTTCTCAGGTACTCCATAGCTGCTTGCAGGTGCTCATCCTCTTTGGGTGCAAGCTTGGTCAGGTTTCGGTATTTCTCAACGTCCATAGATATTTCCTCATCCGGAGCGATTCCTTTTTCATGGATACACACGCCCTTGGGAGTAAAGTATCTTGCCACTGTAACTGAAAGAATTGCGTCTTCTCCAGTTTGATAAACTCCCTGAACCACACCTTTGCCATAGGTTTTTTCTCCGATTTGATAACCAACCCCATAATCCTTCAAAGCTCCGGTCAGAACCTCACTGGCAGATGCCGAGCCTTGATTGGTTAAAAGGACAATGGACATTTTTTCTGCTTCTCCAACTGCTGTATACTCTTCTTTGTTTCCAAACCGATCCTCGGTATAAACAATAACCTTACCTTCTTCCACAAAGAGGTTGGCAATCTCTACTGCTTCTTCCATCAATCCGCCCGGATTGTTTCGCAAATCCATAATCAAAGATTGCATCCCTTTCTCTTTCAGACTTTGATAAAGGTCAAAAAATTGGGTTGCAGTTCCGGTATTAAACTGTGTAATATTGATTCTTCCAATGGTTTCGGTCAGCATACCGCCCGTAACACATTGAATTTCGATTTCCTGCCGAGTCAGGATGAAATCTTTGGTCGTTCCACTGTCCTTTCGAAGGATGGTCAAGGTAACATTGGTCCCCGCCGGTCCCCTCATAACAGTTGTGGCTTCACTGATTTGCTGTCCCATGTAGCTGACCCCGTCAATCTTGAGGATTTTATCTCCGGTAGTCAACCCCGCTTTTTCTGCCGGTGTCCCCGCAATGGCAGAGACAATCTCTATGGTATTATCCTCCGGATTATTTTCAATGTAGATTCCTATACCATGGTAGCTCCCCTCGATATCCTCCATATATTCTATGGCGTCATCGCCCCATAGATATCCGGTATAAGGGTCTTCCACAACTTGAGCTACTCCACTTAAGGCACCGTGAAGCAGTTCTTCCCGATCCGGTTCTTCGTAATAGTTTTGGTCTATTACCCGTACAACAGACGAAAACCGAAGAAAATCGTCCAGAGCATCAAACCCAAATGGATTTACAAATCCTAATGTAAGACAAACCGTCAAAGCAATCAGCAGAATCGCACAAATAATCAAAACAGGTTTTTTGATATACAATTCTACTACACCTCGCTTCTTCTCATTTAAAAGAACTGCATGGGGTTTACGGCTACCCCGTCAATTAAAACCTCAAAATGCAAATGGGGTCCGGTGGAATTACCGGTGGAGCCAACCCGTCCAATCTGGGTTCCCTGGCTAACACTCTGTCCCTGACTAACCATAATGGCACTCATATGTCCGTACAATGTCTTGATGCCGTTCCCATGATCCAAAATCACACAGTTCCCATAACCACCGTTGTATTCTGCCAAAACCACTGTGCCACTCTGGGACGCCCAAATAGGCGCGCCTTGCAGAGCACCCACATCGGTGCCGGTATGAGGTCTTAAAACACCGGTTACCGGATTCACTCTGTTGGGAGAGAAATCGCTGGTAATATACCATGTGTTGGTAGGCCAGAGAAAATAACCGGACGCAACCCGCCCGGGCGCAACTGTGCCCACTTGACCGCTGATTCCCGCCTGGGCTTTGGTCCGGCGTTCCGCTGCCTCTTTCTCTGCAAGATATTGAATATACGCATTCTTATCCTGTTCCAGCTTTTGCCGATAGGCAGTTATCTCCGCTATCTTATTCTGGAGCTGCGTTTCATTCGCCTCTAACTCAATTCTCGCCTGCTCCTGTTGAGTAAGAAGCTCCTCCAGACGTTGCTTTTCCTCGGCAATTTGATTCTTAACTCGCTCAATAGACTCCAAGATATTGTTATCGTATTCTGCAATCTCCCGGACTATGACAAGTTTCTCAATCAAATCCGACAGACTCTCGGCAGAAAAGAGGATTTCCAAATAGGTTCCCGCTCCCCGCTCACATAGAGTAGCGAACCGTTCCCGAAACTTCTCCTGCTGTTCCGCTTCAATTTTTTCAGCTTCTTCCAGTTCCTTGCGAGTGGTTTCCAATTCCTCTTCGCAGTTCTTTCGCTCCTCCTCCAACTGGTAGCTTTTCTCCCCCAGTTCGTTGAGCTCTTTTTCATATTCCCTAAGCTGTTGCCATGCGGACTTTTCCTTTTCCTCATACTCCTGTACTTTAGAATCATAGGGTACGCCGTAAACTTTGGACACCAAAAGGGGTGCAACAACACCCAACAGGAAAAACAGTGCGATAAGGAATGCAACAATTCTGGTTACTTTTTTCCGCATACGGCACCTCCTTTATTTTCTGTATTTATGAACGGAAAATCCGCTTCCAAACAGACCAATACCTACCCCCAACACCAAAAAGCATGGAAGCATTACCTTAGCAGCAGTCCACGGATTGACCACCTTTAAAATCTCAGTAGGAATGGCATTTTGCACCGCCTCTGCCGCAACAGAATATCCCCAAAGAATCACACCGGATGCCAGTAGAGCACCAATCAACCCGAGAATCAAGCCCTCTACCAGGAAAGGTCCTCGCACATAACTGGGCGATGCTCCCACAAAGTGCATAATTTCGATTTCCTGACTTCGTGCCGCCATCCCCATTCGAATGGTGTTGGATATGATAAACACTGCCGCCAATGCGAAAAGAAGCATCATCCAGAACCCGATTCGCTCTGCGCCGTCTGCAAACCGCTCAATTTTATTGGTCAACTCCGGCATGTTGGTTACCTCGTCCACACCCCGAAGCCGTTCCGCCTTTTCTGCCACCAAAGTTGCCTGCTCAATATCCTCTAACGTGATGATATAGGAATCCCGCAGGGGATTGTCTGTTTCGAAATCCTCCAGCAGGTATTCCTTCCCCTGATAAGCGTTTTCTTTCACATTCCGGAGCCGCTCATCCCGGGAACAGTACCGAAGCTCTTTAATCCCATCAATCTTTTCGAGAGCGGTTTCCAATTCCTCCCGCCTAGGATTGGTTATTGTTTCCTCCAGATAGACATTAATTTCATACTGGTCTTGAAGTTGTGTGAGAACAGATTCCAGGTTCATTTCCAGAAGCAAAAAAATACCCAGCAACAGAAGACTTGCCGCCACAATTCCCACCGAAGCAAGGCTGACCAGCCGATGGGTCTTTATATTCTTAAAGCCCTGCTTGATAAAATATCCCAAAGCTCTACCCAAGCTGATAACCTCCCTTTTCTTCGTCCCGAATAATAGTGCCACCCTCCATGGTCAACACCCGTTTTTGCATTCTGTCCACTATCGCCTTGTCATGGGTTACCACCAGCACCGTAGTTCCCCGTTGATGAATTCTCTCCAAGAGAGTCATAATCTCCTCTGAAGTCTGAGGGTCAAGGTTTCCTGTCGGCTCGTCCGCTATCAAAAGGGGAGGATTGTTAACCAATGCCCGAGCCATAGATGCCCGCTGCCGCTCCCCGCCAGAGAGCTGGTCCGGACGGAAATTTGCTTTCTCGGTCAAGCCAACCAGCGTGAGTACCTGAGGCACAATATGGCGAATTGTTCGTTTGGACTTCCCGATAACCTGCATAGCAAATGCCACATTCTCATATACTGTCCGATCCGGAAGCAGGCGGAAATCCTGAAAGACTACGCCAATTTCCCGCCGAAGTTTGGGGATTTTCCGTCGCCGTAGCTTCCCCACGTCCACACCATTTACCAGGACATTCCCACGATCCGCTTTTTCTTCCCGAAGCAAAAGCTTGGTCAGGGTACTCTTCCCTGCACCGGTGGCACCAATCAGGAAAACAAACTCTCCTTTTCCAATGTGTAAGCTCACATCCTGCAGTGCACAAATGCCGGTATCACGATAGGTTTTGGACACATTCTTTAATTCAATCATAATCCATTGCCTCCAGATACAAAATATCGGCGAAGCTGAGGCTCCGCCGTATGTTGTTGCCTCACAAAACGATGCCGTTTTGCCGACCCATTAGATTCGGGTCGGTTCCGAGGTCAGATATTTATTGACCATCATAGCCACTTTAAAAATAATCGCATCGTCAAACTCACGCAAATCCAGCCCGGTTAGTTTTTTAATCTTATCCAACCGGTAAACCAAAGTATTTCGATGCACAAAAAGCTTTCTGGATGTTTCAGACACATTTAGATTATTCTCGAAGAACTTCTGAATAGTTCCAATGGTTTCCTGATCCAGAACATTGATGGATTCCTTCTTGAAAACTTCCTTCAAAAACAGTTCGCAAAGGGTGGTGGGCAGCTGATAAA
>JAZURN010000048.1:0-2177 GCA_045606185.1 Ructibacterium sp. | reverse complement strand
TATTTTAGATATTCCGCCAACAGATAGACCCGCTCCTTTGTCCATTTAGCCGCCTCTCCGTTGACTACCATCGGATACATACTGCCGCCATCCACTTCTGCGCCAGCTGCCTGTACTGCCGCCTCTTTTTCTGCAATCCAGTTCAGCTGCTCCGCGGTCAGAGCCTCCATGGCATCGACGCCGGCCGGGTCCTTGTGAATAGACCAGATGGCATTGAGGGTATCGTCCCATGCTTGATAGATCTCCCCGGATAGGATGTTCATATCCGCCTGGGTATAGGCCTCCTGCAACTGCGCCTCGATTCCGGACACCACAGCTTCAGTGACTGAAATTCTGTCACGGATTTGATCAGCGGGAGAGGGAATGCCATAGCTGGAGAAACCGTTTTCCTCGGTTACATTATAGAGGCCGTAGAACGGAAGCTCTGTTTCTTGAACGGTATCCATGTTGTAGTAGCCTACCCATGTACAATATGCCTCCGGAAGTTCTGCGATGGGCGCGCCGGGCAGGTAGATGTAAAACTCCTCGGCACCGGTGATACCATAGGCATCGCTGTAGATGTACCGGAAACCGTCCGCAATCTCCTCGCCGAATTCATGGACGTATTCCAGATGGTCGATCTTGAATCGCCATGTGTACTCGTTCACCGGTTCCGGTTCCGTGAAGGCACCAGAGAACTCGCTGTAATAGACGGTGCCGTTGGGGTAGTCATTGCCGTTAGAGCCCATGTCGCTGTCGCTGAACACACCGTCAAAGCTGCCGTCCTCGTGGATGTACAGTACTGTGCGCCAACCGCCGGCACCGCTAGAAAAGTAGAATTCTAGTTCGGCGACGTCCGCAAAGGTAAACGCCGGTTGCTCTTCAGGGGCCTGCTCTTCCGGCATATCCGTCTCCGGGGTTGCGGGCAGTTCACTTTCTGCCGGTAGCTGTTCTTGCTGTGTGTTTTGCTCTGGAGAGGGAGTGTCATTGTCAGGATTCTCCTTTTGCCCACCACAGGCGGTGCAAAACAGCATAATGACAACCAACAGGATGGCTAGCGTTGTCTTTGGGTTTCTCATGGTCTGCCTCCTATTTTGATTTTTTGTTCTCATCATACAGATTACGCAACTGCCTGTCCACAACAAAATGGTATCAAATCTGGATAGACAAGTTTATGAGAAATTGATGGGAAGCAGATTGTCGAGAGGCAGGCATACACTAGATGTTTTCCGATGATAGGAAAGTGGAGATTGCAAGCAAGGCAAAGGTGGAACTGACTGGTCAGCCAGTTCCACTTTTCTTTGGTTAATGCGACGCAATTTTTGAGGTGGGTGGTGTGTTAAGGAGAAAATTTATTACACCTATAATTTATAGGTTGATTTTTACCTAGCTTGGCATATAATAATGAGTGAAAGAAGGTGCGCTATGAATATTGATACGAATACTATTGTTTCTGTAACAGAAGCAAATCAAAATTTTTCTCGAGTAACTAGAATTGCAGAAAAAAAGGGTCAGGCAGTTATTTTTAAAAATAACCGACCGAAATATATGTTAATTGATCTTGAAAATTCCCCGATGATTGAAATGACAGAAGACGAAAAGATTGATTTTGTAGCTGCTCGTATTTTGAAAAAGTATAAGGCTGCATTTCTGGAGTTGGCTAAATGATAAAGTTTTCAAAAGAAAAAGTTCTTCTTTTACATCAATTGATTGCAGAAGAGACCGGTGGAAGCATTGGTGTCCGAGATGAAGCTTTATTAGAATCTGCATTGGAGAATGCTTTCTCGAGTTTTGACGGGCAGGAATTTTACCCTTCTAAAGAAGAGAAGGGCGCTCGTTTGGGCTATACATTGATTTCCAACCATGCTTTTGTTGATGGTAATAAGCGTATTGGAATGTATGTCATGCTTACTTTTTTGGAGGTCAATGGCATTAGGTTGGAATGTACCAATGAAGAGATTGTAGAAGTAGGACTTGCTGTAGCAAGTGGTGCAATGGGATATGAGCCCTTGTTAGAATGGGTTCACGATCATCGTGTGTAAGGAAAGGGTTGTGCGTGGGTGCACAACCCTTTTGCTGTTGCTTTGGCAAAGTGAACCTCCGGCTCTGCCGGGGGCTAAAAAATCTTATAGCGATTTCGTCGGTAATCAATAAATACGCAGAATTTTTGACCCACAATTGACCCACGGGGTAATAGG
>JAZURN010000047.1:0-88153 GCA_045606185.1 Ructibacterium sp. | reverse complement strand
CCTTAGTACGAGAGGACCGGGATGGACGTACCACTGGTGCACCAGTTGTCATGCCAATGGCACAGCTGGGTAGCTAAGTACGGAAGGAATAAACGCTGAAGGCATCTAAGCGTGAAGTCCACCCTAAGATAAGATTTCCCACTGTTTTAAACAGGTAAGACCCCACGTAGACTATGTGGTTGATAGGTCGGAGGTGTAAGTGTGGTAACACATTCAGCTGACCGATACTAATAGGTCGAGGGCTTGACCTAATTACCTTAACATTTTGTGAGTAAGTTGCTTGCTCTTCTTGAATCTCTTTTTAAAACACATCTGGTGATAATAGCGAGAAGGTCACACCTGTTCCCATTCCGAACACAGTAGTTAAGCTTCTCAGCGCTGACAATACTTGGCGGGCGACCGCCCGGGAACATAGGACATCGCCGGAACTGAAAAATCCCTAATGAGTTATCTCATTAGGGATTTTTAATGTAGAATGTAATATGTAAAGTGGATCATTGAAAAACAACCTTTTTTGAAAGGGTTGTTTTTTGTTCTACTTAATGATATAATTAGTTAGATTTTTTGGTCCTAACTTGACAAAATCATAGTAAGAGCACCAAATAAAGCCGAAACAAAAGGTTCCCTTTAGGCAAGGGAGGATTTGATGCGGCAAATATCATTTAACCAATAGATTCAGGAGTATTTATGAACCTTTATTTTGCCCCGATGGAGGGGATAACGACATATACATACAGAAACACCCACGCTGAAGTGTTTGGAATGTGCGATGAATACTATGCACCTTTCATTGTTCCTACGGATAATGAACGAATCAGCCGAAAGACTTTGCGGGACATAGTAAATGAAAATAACAACACAAAGATAAAACCTCAGGTTTTGTGCAGCAGTCCTACGGCGTTTTTGGAATTTACAAGAAAGCTGATGGATTTGGGTTATGATGAAGTGAATCTAAATCTCGGTTGTCCGTCAGGGACGGTTGTAAAGAAGAGTAGGGGAGCAGGGGCACTAAAAGACCCGGACGCTCTTGATAGATTTTTGGAAAGCATTTTTTCCACGACAGATATTAAAATCTCTGTAAAAACCAGAGCCGGGTTTTATGGACATGACGAATTTGACAAGCTTCTTGAGATTTATAACAAATATCCCATTACCGAACTGATAATTCATCCAAGGGTACGAGAGGAATACTACAATGGGTTTCCCAACATGCAAACCTTTGAAAAAGCCTACCATGGGGCCAATGTAAAGCTTTGTTATAATGGAAACGTAGATACGCTGGAAGATTATGAGAGAATTCGGTCAGAATATCCGAATTTGAATAGCGTCATGATTGGCAGAGGCGCCGTCAAAAACCCTGCAATCTTCAGGGAGATAAAAGGCGGTGCTCCGCTGAAAACAGAGGAGCTGATTTTGTTTTCCAAGATATTGGAGGAGCGGTTTTTAGAGTTGCTCGGTTCAGAGGTAAATACGCTTCACAGATTAAAGGAAATATGGATGCATGCTATGATGAATTTTCCGGCAGAAAAGAAGATTTTAAAAGCAGTAAAAAAATCAAATCGGCTTTCGGATTTAAACCATGCCATTCATTCTCTCCCTGAGCTGGAATGAAGCAGTAGTCTGGTTTTGATATAAGGTTTAATAAAATATGTTTCGGTAAGGAGCAGAAAAACAATGTGGTTTCATAAGAGTGTTATCTATCAAATATATCCGTTGGGCTTTTGCGGTGCACCTGAGAAAAATGACGGGGTTTTGGTATCACGTATCAAAAGGGTCATTGACTATATTCCGCATCTTGTAAAATTAAACATTGATGCCGTGTATTTTTGCCCGATTTTTGAAAGCTCGGCACACGGATACGATACGAAAGATTTTTCAAAAATAGATGTAAGGCTCGGGACAAATGAAGATTTTAAAGAGGTTACTGACAAGCTCCACGAAAACGGCATAAGGGTTATTTTAGACGGTGTATTTAACCATGTAGGTCGTGACTTTTTTGCCTTTCAGGATGTAAAGGAAAAGCGGTTTGACTCCCTATATAGAGATTGGTTTTATCTAAGCTTTGACGGCAACAGTTGCTATGATGATGGCTTCTGGTACGAAGGCTGGGAAGGACACTATGAACTTGTGAAGCTGAACCTAGATAACCCTGAGGTGTGGAAGTATCTGCTGGATTGTGTCGGGGACTGGATGGAGGATTACCGAATTGACGGACTGCGGCTTGACGTTGCATATATGCTGAACCGCCAATTCATGAAGGAACTACGCAGCTTTTGTCTTAGAAAGAATCCGGAGTTCTTTCTGGCAGGGGAGATGATTCATGGGGACTACAACAATATTGTAAATGATGAGATGCTCCACAGTGCCACCAACTATGAATGTTTCAAGGGGATTTATTCTTCCTTTAACAGTATGAATATGTTTGAAATCGGATATTCTCTCAACCGTCAGTTTGGGCATGAGAACTGGTGCCTTTACCGGGGTAAGCACTTGGTATCCTTTGTGGATAATCATGATGTTACCCGTATTAGCTCAAGTCTTACCAATAAAAATCATATTATCCCTGCCTTTGGTATGCTGATGGCAATGCCGGGAATCCCTACGATTTACTACGGAAGTGAATGGGGGATTGAGGGGAGTAAGCAGGACGGCGACAGTGCATTAAGACCGTTTGTTGATGCTCCTCAGGAAAATGAGATTACCGAGTTTTTAACCAGAGCGATTAAGGTCCATCGGGAGGAAAAATGCCTCTATCACGGCGACTTCGAGATTCTTCATATGACCAACAAGCAGCTTGTTTTTGAAAGAGCCTGTGAGGGCGAAAGGGTAATCGTGATGATTAACGCTGATGAGGCGGAATATATTGCACATTTTAATGCAAATGCAGGCTGCGGCACTGAACTTTTGAGCGGTAAAGCATACGATTTTGGGGGTGGCAGTATGATGCCGCCATATTCGGTGCAGTATGTAAAGGTTGGCTGAATTGATAAAAAGGGAAAGGAAGCATAGCCGTTGGAACGCCTTGTTTTGACATGAGGTGTGATTTGTGGCACTTGAATAAACTTACCTCTTTTGGCAAAGAATAGAAACAAATTCTTTTCGAAAAGAGGTATTGTTATGTTTAAGCACGAAAAACAGTTTTTTCATCCGGTAGAGATTGAAAAGCCGAACCCTCAATATGCGGCACTTTTGCAAGAACAGCTTGGCGGAGGGAATGGCGAATTGAAGGCGGCAATGCAGTATATGTCCCAGAGCTTTCGTATTAAGGACCCTGAAATCAAGGATTTGTTTTTGGATATTGCTGCCGAGGAATTGGGGCATATGGAAATGATTGCCCAGACCATCAATATGCTGAACGGTCATGATGTGGATGCAAGTGCGGTTCCTGCCGGCGAGATTCAATCCCATGTTATACTAGGTTTAAACCCCGGACTCATCAATGCGTCTGGTTACTCCTGGACAGCAGATTATGTGACGGTAACCGGAGATTTATGTGCCGATTTGTTATCCAACATTGCCTCCGAGCAACGGGCAAAGGTTGTCTATGAATATTTATATCGGCAAATCGAGGACAAAAAGGTAAGAGAAACCATTGACTTTCTTCTGAACCGGGAAGAGGCACATAACCAGATGTTCCGGGATGCCTTTAACAAGGTTCAGGACAGCGGCTCCAACCGTGACTTCGGCACAACCAAGGCGGAAAGAATGTATTTCAGTATGTCAAGTCCGTCTCCGGCAGGAAATGATAAGACAGAAATTGATGTGGAAAAACCGTCGTTTCAATAAAAACAACAAAACCCTCGCTTTTGCGAGGGTTTTTATTTTGCGTTTTACACCCCAATCTTCGGGCAAAGGTGGTTGATGGGGCAGGTGTCGCATTGGGGTTTTTTGGCGTCGCAGTATTGTCTTCCGTGGTAGACCAATTGATGGCAGAACTCCGCCCAGGATTCTTGGGGGATGACCTTTTGCAAATCCAGTTCGATTTTATAGGGGTCTTTTTCCTTGGTAAATCCCATTCGGTTGGAAAGCCGGGTAGCGTGGGTATCCACCACCACACCGGGAATCCCGAAGAAGTCCCCCAGCACCAGATTCGCAGTCTTTCGTCCCACCCCCGGGAGCCGGAGTAAATCCTCCATATTGCCGGGGACCTCCCCGTCATATTCCTGAATCAACATTTGGCAACAACCAATGATATTCTTTGCTTTGTTCCGGAAAAAGCCGGTGGAACGGATATCCTCTTGTAGTTCCAGCTCGTCAGCATTGGCAAAGGCGTAGACATCGGGGTATTTTGCAAAAAGAGCCGGGGTAACCAGGTTCACTCTGGCGTCGGTACACTGTGCCGCAAGCTGGGTCGCAAGTAGCAGTTGCAGAGCATTTTGATAATCCAGCGTACAGTCGGCATCTGCATAAACCTGCCGAAAGACGGAAAGAATCTCTTTTAAGCGTTCTTTTTTTGCGTTCTGACTTTCTTTCACGGAAATTCCCCCTTGCAAATTGTCGGTATTTGTATTATAATATATTCTGCGGTAATATGCAAGTGTCAGTTGATGCAAGCACGCCGATTTGATGAAATACAAAAGACTATTAAGATATAGGAGGAATCATCATGTTTGAGATGGAGCATGTAAGAAAAACCGACCCCGAGGTTGCCAAAGCCATTGATTTGGAAATCGGCCGTCAGCGGAGCAAGATTGAGCTGATTGCCTCTGAGAACTTTGTCAGCCCCGCTGTGATGGAGGCTATGGGAACTCCCCTGACCAACAAGTACGCCGAGGGTTATCCCGGCAAGCGGTATTACGGCGGTTGTGAATATGTGGATATCGTAGAGGATTTGGCAAGAGAGAGAGCTAAGGAGCTCTTTGGTGCAGAGTTTGCCAATGTTCAGCCCCATTCCGGCGCATCGGCAAACCTGGCGGTTTTCTTTGCCACCATGGAGCCGGGGGACACCTTCCTGGGGATGAACCTTGCCCACGGCGGACACTTGAGCCACGGTTCTCCTGTGAATATTTCCGGTAAGTATTTTAAAGTGGTCCCCTACGGTGTGGACGATGTGACCCACCGGATTAACTATGACGAGGTGCGGAGCCTTGCTTTGGAGCACAAGCCGAAGCTGATTTTAGCCGGTGCCAGTGCCTATGCCCGGGAGATTGACTTTGCCAAGTTCCGGGAAATTGCCGACGAGGTTGGTGCTTACCTGATGGTAGATATGGCACACATTGCCGGTCTGGTTGCAGCGGGACTCCATCCCTCTCCGGTTCCCTATCCGGATTTTGTTACCACCACCACCCATAAGACCCTCCGTGGTCCCAGAGGCGGTATGATTCTCTGTAAAGAGGAGCATGCAGCTGCCATCAACAAGGCAGTCTTCCCTGGCAATCAGGGTGGACCTTTGATGCACGTCATCGCCGGCAAGGCGGTTTGCTTGAAAGAGGCGCTCTCCCCTGAATTTAAGGAATACCAGATGCAGGTCAAGAAGAATGCGACTGCCTTGGCGAATGCCTTGATGGCAAAGGGTATCGACATTGTATCCGGCGGTACTGACAACCACCTGATGCTGGTAAGTCTGTTAAAGCAAGACAAAACCGGAAAAGAAGTAGAGCACAACCTGGATGAGGTTGGCATTACCTGTAACAAGAACACCATCCCCAACGACCCCAAGAGCCCCTTTGTTACCAGCGGTATCCGTTTGGGAACTCCGGCAGTAACCAGTCGTGGCTTTAAGGAAGAGGATATGGAAGAGGTTGCAGAGTTGATTTCTATGGTAATCAACGACTTCGAGGGCAACAAGGAAGAAGTAAAGAACCGGGTGCAGGCACTCTGCGAGAAGCACCCCTTATATGAATAAGCCACTTGCGGACAGAATCAGACCCACAACCTTGGATGAGGTTGTGGGTCAGCAGCATATATTGGGCAAGGGCCGGATTCTGCGAAACATTATCGAAAGCGGAAAAATTCCCAATATGATATTTTACGGACTTTCGGGGACAGGGAAAACTACCGTTGCAAACATTGCAGCTAAAACCTGTAATAAAACCCTCTATCGTCTGAACGCCACCAATGCGTCAGTGGCGGACGTGAAAGAAATTGTCAAGCAGAGCGAGGGGCTTTTGGGGCAGGACGGTGTGCTGCTTTACTTAGACGAGATTCAGAACTTTAACAAAAAACAACAGCAATCCTTGCTGGAATATACCGAAAACGGTAAGATTACCTTGATTGCAAGTACCACCGAGAACCCTTATTTTTATGTGTATAATGCAATCTTGAGCCGGAGCACGGTGTTCGAGTTCCAGGCATTGACGGCAAGGGACATTGCCAAGGCACTGGAGCGTGCGTTGGCGATTCTGCAGAAAGAGGACTTCCCCAAAAATCCCATTGTAGTAGAGGATGGCGTCTTGCTCCAGATGGCAGAGATGTCAGGGGGCGATGTGCGAAAAGCATTGAACGCTCTGGAGCTTGCTGCAAATTATACCATTCCCGAAAAGGACGGAACCATTCGCTTAACCTTGGATGCGGCAGAACAGTCCAGCCAGAAGAAAGCCTTTCAGTACGACCAAAAAGGGGATAGCCACTACGATATTTTAAGCGCCTTCCAGAAGTCCATTCGTGGCAGCGACCCCGATGCGGCGGTACATTATCTGGCACGATTGGTTGCGGCGGATGATTTGGCATCCATCTGCAGACGACTGATGGTCATTGCATGTGAGGATATTGGCCTTGCCCATCCCACGGCGATTACCGTGGTCAAGGCGTGTGTGGACAGTGCTCTGATGCTGGGCTTCCCCGAGGCGAGGATTCCTTTGGCACAGGCGACATTGCTTTTGGCGACGGCGCCCAAATCCAACAGTGCTTATATGGCATTGGCGGCAGCTCTTTCTGATATCGAAAGCATGAATACCGGAACTATTCCCCGGCAACTCCAGAACAAGCACTACGATGGCGAGGGAGCGGCGGTCAAGGGGCAGAATTATCTCTATCCCCATGATTATCCTGACCACTATGTGGTGCAGCAGTATCTTCCGGATCATATCAAAGATAAGGTTTATTACCATTATGGGGAGAACAAGGTAGAGCAAGCTGCCAAGGAGTATTGGGAGAAAATCAAAGAAAAATAAGGAAAAAACACTTGCGGTACCGCAAGTGTTTTTTATGTGGAAATTCCTTTTTTTAAATAGTTTGACGGACTGGTGCCAAAATGCTTTTTAAAGACATCGTTGAAGGTGCGGATGCTTTGAAATCCGCTTTCCAAAGCGACCTCTGTCAGCTTTTTATCCGTTTCCTCCATTAGCTGCATAGCGGTTTCCAACCGGTAAAGGTTCAAAAAATCGCTGAAGGACATATTAAATGCCTTGTGAAAATACCGGGAAACATAGTGATAGTCATACCCAAGGAGTTTGGCGATATCCGAAAGTTTGAGGTCTTCCCGATGGTGTTCGGCAATAAAGTCGGTAATAATTTCCATGGTTTGTGATTTTTCGGTATCCTTTTTCATTAGGGTAACCGTACTGAGATATTCATGGCATAGAGCATACAGACAGGATTTAAGCAGGTGCAAGGGCGGTGTTTCCTCACAAATCAAATGATCGCGGACAAAAGCCAGAGTTGACTGACTGCAGACAAAGCGAAAATCGGAGCCGCATTTTCCCTCCGCTTGTTTGGAAAAAGCACGGACGTAATCGGCGGAAAAGACACAAACCCAATAGAGGGAGTCGTCGGCGGGGCGGAGTGAGTGAATCTCGTTGGGCAGACAGAGGGCAAACTCGCCGGGGTGCAGAATTTGTTCGACATTGTTCACGGTGCAGGAAATAAGGCCTTTGATAACATAAATAATTTCAAAGCTTCGATGGAAATGAAATCCGAAACCTTGGGTTTCATAGAAATTGGCGTTATAATTATTGGCACTTAGGGAGTTGGACGGTTGGTGGAAAATCATAACGGATTCCTCCTTTGGCAAGAAAGATAATTTATTGCTAATAGTATACAACAAACAGCGAGAAAATGTCAATAAAATGCTGTAAAACTAAAGTAGAATTATTTCGATACTAGGAGGAATGTCTTGTGGTAAAAAAGTTGCTGGAAGCGATTATAGAGAAAAAGCATCATCAGTTCCGAAAGAGATGTGAGGTAGATTTTGCCGGAGAATTTTGTCGGCAGGAATTACCGCTTATTGAAAGAATGACAAGACGGTTTGAGAGCCTGACACAGATGGAGACGCCGATTATTTTAGAAGATGAGAAAATCTGCTTTTTGCGGACAATCGTTAACATTCCGGAGTGTTTGACCAAGGAAGAAAAGAAAGATATTACGCAGGAATGCTATCTCCATAGCATCAATAATATTACACCCAACTACGAAAAAGCAATTCGTGGCGGGTTGTTGGCACTGTCTGAAACAGCAGATGAATACGGAAAGCGGATGATTGCCGCTATCATCAATCTTGCGGACCGCTATCGGGAGGAGGCTGTCCTTCAGGGGCGGGAGGATATTGCCAAGGTGCTGGAGCGAGTGCCGAGATATGGTGCAACCTCCTTCCGGGAG
Source organism: Ructibacterium sp. (assembly GCA_045606185.1). Classification (GTDB taxonomy): domain Bacteria; phylum Bacillota; class Clostridia; order Monoglobales; family Monoglobaceae; genus Ructibacterium. The sequence continues at coordinate 79,618 of JAZURN010000047.1, read as the reverse complement.
GCGTTACAGATGTTCCGGATTCTGCACTTTTCCATTTGGCTGGAGGGCGGTAAACATGTTACCATTGGTCGGTTTGACCAATATATGTATCCTTATTTGAAAGCAGATCTTGAGCAAGGTGTTTTGACCCAAGAGAGCGCGCTGGAGCTTTTGGAGGATTTCTTTATCTCCTTCAACAAAGATTCCGACTTGTATCCCGGTGTCCAAAAGGGCGATAACGGACAGAGTATGATGCTGGGCGGTATCAACGAGGCGGGAGAAGATGTGTACAATCTTCTTTCGGAATTGTGCCTGAGGGCTTCTTATGATAACAAGCTCATTGACCCCAAAATCAATCTTCGTGTGTCAAAAAATACTCCAATGGAGCGGTTTGTGGAGGCGACAAAGCTGACCAAGGCAGGGTTGGGATTTCCCCAGTACTCCAATGACGATGTGGTCATTCCTGCGTTAGAGAAGCTGGGGTATGAATACAAGGATGCCGTCAACTATACGGTGGCGGCTTGTTGGGGGTTTATCATTCCCGGATACGGGAACGAAATCGTCAATGTGGATGCTATGTCCTATCCGGCGGCGGTTGATGTGGCGTTGCATCAGGACTTTCTGTCCTGTGAAACCTATGAGGATTTCTTCCGGGCAGTTCAGGGTAGAATTGCAGAGCAGTCAGAGAGAATCTGTAACAGCATTAAGAAAATTTATACAATTCCTTTTCCCTTTATGAATGTGATGATGGATTGCGAAATTTATGATTGCAAGGGCAAGTATAGCAATTTTGGAATTCACGGAGCGGGAATTGCCACTGCGGCAGATTCCTTGGCGGCAATTAAAAAATATGTTTACGAGGAAAAAACCATCGAAAAAACACAGCTGATTCAGGCGGTAGATGATAACTTTGAGAATACTCCCGAGCTTCTGCACCTGCTTCGGTACGAAGCCCCCAAGCTGGGAAATTGCGACGATTATGTGGACAGTATCGCGGTGGAGCTTCTGGATAGCTTTGCCGCATCCTTAGAAGGAAAACGAAACTGTCTTGGTGGAAAATTCCGTGCCGGCACCGGGACAGCCATGTTCTATCTCTGGAAGGCGGACGAAATTGGGGCATCCCCGGACGGACGTCGGCGAGGAGAGCCGCTTGGTACCAATTTTTCAGTCAGCCTGTTTGCCAAGATAAAGGGTCCGGTTTCTGTCATTGGGTCCATGACCAAGCCTCATTTCGAAAATGCCATCAATGGCGGTCCCCTGACACTGGAATTTCATCAAAGCGTTTTCGCAAATCAAGAGGGAATTGAAAAGGTGGCACAATTGGTCAAGAGTTTTGTCGACAGAGGCGGGCATCAATTGCAACTCAATGCAGTCAATCCCCAGCGGCTTTTGGATGCACAGAAGCATCCGGAAAACTATCGGCAGTTGGTGGTAAGAATCTGGGGATGGAGTGCTTATTTTGTAGAACTTGATAAAGAGTATCAGGACCATGTGATTGCACGTCAGGTGTATTCGGTATGACGGGAATTGTTTTCGACATAAAGGAAATGGCAGTTCATGATGGCCCCGGAATCCGCACCACAGTTTTTTTGAAAGGATGTCCCCTGCGATGTAAGTGGTGTCACAACCCGGAAGGACTTGTGACAACACCCCAGCTGATGGTCAAAAAAGCTCGGTGCAGAGGTTGCGGGCTTTGTCAAAAGCCGTGTCAACATCCCGAATGTCAAGCCTTTGGGCGATGTCTTCATATCTGCCCGGAAAATTGCTTTGAAATTTCAGGAAGGGAGGTTTCCCCCCGTGAACTTGCCGAAGAACTGAAAAGGTCGGCAGGGGTATTGGGAGATAGCTTTGGGGGATATACCTTTTCCGGTGGAGAACCGCTAATGCAACCTGGGTTTTTGTGGGAAGTAATAGAGGAATTAAAAGAATATCATCTTTGTATGGAAACCTGTGGATATGCACCGGAGGAGATATTCCAGAAGATGGTAAGGCGGTTGGATTTTGTTATCATGGACATCAAGCTGGCGGATGATAAACTCCATAAGGAATATACCGGTGTTGGAAACGGAGTGATACTTCGAAATTATCAGTGGCTAAAGCAAAGCGGGAAGCCATACCTGATTCGAACGCCGCTGATTCCCGGAATTATCGATACCGAGGAAAACCTTAGCGGGATTCGGAATATCATTGGGGACAGTCCATGGGAAAAATTGCCCTATAATGCTGTGGCAGGTGCCAAATACGAAATGCTGGGCATGGAATATCCCATGAAAGAAAAAAAGCGTGAATCATAAGATTCACGCTTTTTTGGTACGGGTGTTCTTATAGGATTTACTCACAAATGCCGTAAAATCAAGGGTTTTAGACAGTCATAATATGCACTTATCTCTAAAAACAAAATGACCTGTGTATTTTATTCAAAAGCTGTTATAAATAGTTTTTCTTAAAATTTCTGACAAAACAGAAATGTCTCTGACTAGGCTTATTTATTGTTGGACTCCATTGATTGAACCAAAGATATATATTGCATACTTCCATCATGATTTAAAAGAGTTCTAAAATGTTTTTCGGCTTCTCTAAAATCATCTGTTACTTTTCCAGAAACATCATATGGAGTTAATGAAATACTCCTAATTTTCCTTTTTAGTTTGTTCCAATCTGAGTTTGATAATTCAATATGAGTTGAATATATCAAATTAACTAAGGAGAGTAGCGCATATATATCATCTTGCCATTTACTTATTCTTTGAGTTTCAATAAGTGATAATAAATTATCAGATAATTCCTTTTGGAATTCTTCGTATGATCTAAATGGTTTATGAGAATCAACCATTTCGTTATATATAAAATTTGATAAAAGGCTTTCGTTAATAAGTATCTGCTTATAAGCAACAAAAATATTACTCATCCATGTAACAACTGCACTTGTAAATCGATATAGGCCTTGATAGTTAGGGTTAAAAACTATTGATTGATATGATATTTCTGACAGTAATGAATTATATTTAATTGATAAATCATTATGAAAAGAAACTACAAAAACGCCTAATGACTCTTTGATTTTTTCAATTACAGTATTTTTATCTGTTTTCTTTTCGATTGCATCTTTGCAAATATTATAAATCTCTTTAATAGAATATTGAGACTCAGAAGAATAGATGACAGAAGAAGTCATTTCATGTGCGAGTTCAGGACCTAATATTTTATTAAGTTCATTAATGTTTGTGAATAAAACCTGCAAAGCCTTTCTAATCTTATTTGTATTACTATTATCTAACTCTTTTTTGTAAAGTACGAAAGCAGATACGACTGATGCCGCAGTAGCTAATGAGCCGGATGCGGTCAACCAATTCAAAATATTTTCCATTATGTTATACCTCCTTTTGATTATTATATCATTCATGTAAAAAAAAAGCAAGTGTTGTCGAATAATAAATTTGAAACCATCCCCTAACTTGAGAATGTTTGGTTTTTTACTGCTTTATGCGGGAATTTTTATGGGGTTGCTTATAAATATGGAAAAAAATAATATTAAATATTAAAAGTAATATTTAACTCTCTAAGAAATTTAAAGTGTGGTAAAATATTCTTATAAAAGAAAGGGGATGTTTTACTATGCCGAAAAAATACTCTGATGAATTCAAGAAACAGGTTATAGCGTATTATGATAAACAAAATTCAATCATACAAACAGCAGAAAAGTATAATGTTGCACCATCATCTGTAGCGCGTTGGATAAACGATTATACCGTACGAGGGTCATTGGAAGAATCGTTTACTTTAGCTGATTTCAAAGCGCTGAAACGGAAATATGAAAGAACTTTGCATTTATTAGAGATTATCAAACTTACGAAGCTGTTGGATGAGGTGGAACTGCAAAGAAAGTTGCGAATACTTGCCAACCTATATGAAAAGACCGAACTCTATAGTGTTCGTGAATTATGTGAAGCTCTTAGTGTTGATAGAGGTACATTCTACAATCACATTTTTAGAAAAGCAGACAGAAGTAAATATTTAGAAGAGCAAGCACAATTGATGCTTATGGTTCAGCAAATATTTGAGGAGGCTCAACAGCGATATGGAGCAGCTAAAATTTGTGCAGTTTTAGCTGGAAATGGTATAAATGTCGGAAAACGCCGAGTTAAAAGTATTATGGATGAACTTGGACTTGAAAGTGTTCAACGCGGAGCAAAAAGTAGTTATAAAAAGGAACAGGAGAGGTTGAAAAGAAATATATTAAACAGAGAATTCAAAGCAGAACGAATAAACGAAAAATGGGTTAGTGATATTACATATTTTAAACTAAAAAATTATCCGGTTTATCTGTGTGTAATATTGGATTTGTTTTCACGAAAAGTTGTGGGATATAAAGTCTCGAAAAAGTGTAGCACTAATCTGGTTACTGCAACATTCAAGCAAGCATTTGAAAATCGAGGCTGTCCGCAAGAACTAATGTTCCATAGTGATAGGGGTGGTCAATATATTTCAGACACATTTAGAACACTACTGCGCGACTGTGAAGTTACACAATCTTTTTCAAATTCCAGAAGACCTCATGACAATGCAGTAATGGAATCATTTTTTTCTAGTTTTAAAAAAGAAGAGGCATATAGGAGAAATTATCGTTCTGAAAACGAATTTAAAAAATCAATAGACGAGTATATTGCATTCTACAATGAAAGGCGCCCTCATAGCACACTGGCCTTTAAAACGCCAAACAGATTTGAAGAAGTTTATGGAAAAGTTTAATGAGAATATGGTGTTGATATTTGAATACTCTTAAAATTTTTTAATTTCATTTTTTACTTTTTTCAGCAAATTAATTTTAGTGTTGAAAATAAGAAAGTCAGTAATAATGCGGGTTTAAGAATAGAAAAAATGTCGGTTTTCGAAAAAAAGTTCAAAAACCGACACCTAATCAATTGGTGCGGGCGACAGGACTTGAACCTGCACGGGCTTGCCACCAGAACCTAAATCTGGCGCGTCTGCCAATTCCGCCACGCCCGCAAATTCTTTTTTATTTTACCACGGCAACCGAATTTTGTCAAGGAAAACCCGAGAAAGACAGAGGAATATACTTGACGGAGTAAAGTTTTCTTGCTATAATGAAAGACAAGAAAACTAAAATGGTGGATTATGCAGATAGTCGCCCCAACTGATGAAAAGAGGAATGAAAATGGAAAAATTGGGATTGAATGAAATACGGGAAAAATTCCTTGCTTTCTTTGAGAGCAAAGAACATTTGCGTTTGCCGTCTTTTCCGCTGGTGCCTCAGGGCGATGCCAGCTTGCTTTTAATCAATGCGGGTATGGCACCTTTAAAGCCTTACTTTTTGGGAAAGGAAACTCCGCCGAAAAAGCGGGTTACCACCTGCCAGAAGTGTATTCGTACCCCGGATATTGAATCGGTAGGTAAGACCGCCCGGCACGGTACCTTCTTTGAAATGCTGGGTAACTTCTCCTTTGGGGACTACTTCAAGACCGAGGTTACCATGTGGGCGTGGGAATTCATTACCAAGGTTCTGGAAATTCCTGAAGACCGACTTTGGGTCAGCGTTTATGAAGAAGATAAGGAAACCACCGAACTCTGGGTTAAGAATGTGGGTGTCAGCCCCGACAGAATTGTTTACCTTGGCAAAGAGGACAACTTCTGGGAAATCGGTACCGGCCCTTGCGGTCCTTGTTCCGAGATTTACTTTGACCGTGGCGAGGCGTTTGGCTGCGGCAGCCCTGACTGTGCAGTTGGCTGTGAGTGCGACCGTTTTGTAGAGTTCTGGAATCTTGTGTTTACCCAGTTTGACAAGGACGAGAACGGAAACTATAACCGCCTGGCAAATCCCAACATTGATACCGGTATGGGTCTTGAGAGAATGGCTTGTATTATGCAGGGCGTAACCTCTATCTTCGAGGTAGATACCATTCGAAAGATATTAGATACCGCAGCGGCAATGGCAAAGGTGGATTATGGCAAGGACAAGGAAACCGACATTTCCCTCCGTGTGATTACCGACCATATTCGTAGCACCGTATTCCTGGTATCTGATGGGGTTCTTCCCTCCAATGAGGGTCGTGGTTATGTACTCCGTAGACTTCTCCGGAGAGCGGCACGGCACGGAAAGCTTCTGGGTATTGAGGGAGCCTTCCTTTATAAGCTTGCCAAGACGGTAGCCCAGGAGAGTGAAAGTGCATATCCCGAGCTTGCTCGAAATTTTGATTATATTGAAAAGGTCATCAAGACCGAAGAGGGAAGATTTGCAGAAACCATCGACCAGGGTCTGGAAATCTTAAAAGGCTATCTGGAAGAAAACAAGGCTGCTGGCAAGACTGAATTTTCCGGGGAGCAGGCGTTCAAACTCTATGATACCTATGGGTTCCCCATTGATTTGACTCGTGAGATTGCAGAAGAAAATGGTTTTTCTGTTGACGAAGAAGATTTCCGTAAGCGGATGGAAGACCAGAAAAACCGTGCCAGAACCGCCAGAGGCGACATGGAAGATGCGGCATGGGAAGAGGATATCTTTGCGGTTATCGAGGGCAATACTGCCTTTGACGGCTATGATAAGGATTCTGTTTCTGCCAAGGTTCTGGGTATTGGCAAGGACGGCAAACTGGCAGAGGAAGTCACTGCCGGGGACGAGGTTGTCCTGGTGCTTGACCAGACTGCTTTCTATGCAGAGAGCGGCGGTCAGGTGGGAGATACCGGCGTTTTGGAAAATACAGATGTCAAGGTAAGAATTACCGATACCAAAAAGAAGAACGGCAAGTTCCTCCATAAGGGCGTGGTAGAATCCGGTTCCCTGAAGATTGGGGATGTTGTGGAAACCAAGTTCGATAAGGAACGCAGACAGAAGATTCGCCGGAACCATTCTTCGGTGCATTTGCTTCAGGCGGCACTCAAGGATGTGCTAGGTAACCATGTGGCACAGGCAGGTTCCTATGTGTCCGAGGACAGAATGCGGTTTGACTTCTCCCACTTCCAGGCAATGACGGCTGAGGAACTCCGTAAGGTAGAAGAACAGGTCAACCGTGAAATCCTGAATGACCTGCCCATCGAATGCTTTGAAAAGTCCATTGATGAGGCACGGGAAATGGGTGCAGTTGCACTCTTTAGCGAGAAATATGGTGCCACAGTCCGGGTGGTTAAGATGGGGGATTACAGTTTGGAGCTCTGTGGTGGTACCCATGCAGAATCCACCGGTAAGCTTGGCCTTTTCAAGATTGTGTCCGAAACCGGTGTTGCTGCCGGCGTTCGTAGAATTGAGGGTGTAACCGGTCTGGGTGTTCTTCAGCTTTTGGAAGAAAAGGAAACCTTGATTCAGGAAACGGCACAGGTCTTAAAGACCAGCCCCAAGGAACTGAAGCATAAGGCAGAAGCCTTGACCGAGGAACTCAAAGAAAGCCGCCGTGAAGTGGAGAGTTTAAAGAGTCGGATGGCATCTGCAGCAGCAGGCAGCTTGATGGATGATGCCAAGGAAATCGGCGGTGTATCCGTTGTGGCAAAGCTGATGGATGACAATATGGATATGAACACTCTGCGGGAAACCGGAGATACCTTAAAGCAGAACCAGGAATCTGCCGTGATTGTTCTGGCGTCCAAGGGTGCTGATAAGGTCAGCATTATCGCTATGGCAACTCCCGGAGCGGTTAGTAAGGGTGCACATGCAGGCAAGATTATTTCCGAGGTTGCCAAAGCCATGGGCGGCGGTGGCGGCGGTAAGCCGGAATCCGCACAGGCGGGCGGTAAGAACCCCGAAAAGGCGGAGGAAGCGCTGGCTCTGGTTGCCGGCATTGTGGAATCCCAGGTAAAATAGGAGGAAGGACAATGGATTGCTTATTTTGCAAGATTGTAGCGGGGGAGATTCCCTCCACCAAGGTCTATGAGGATGATTTGGTCTATGGCTTTTTAGACATTGACCCGCAAGCACCAACCCATATCATTTTGATTCCCAAGGTACACATTGCTTCTGCCAATGAGTTAACCGAGGAAACCGCCGGTGTAGTGGGACACATCTTTGCGGTTGCCGCAAGGATTGCCAAGGAGCAAGGCTTTGCAGATGCCGGATACCGGATTGTGAACAACTGCGGCGAGGACGGAGGACAGACAGTGGGACATCTTCACTTCCACGTTCTGGCAGGCAGAAATTTAGGCTGGCCTCCGGGCTAAACAAGAAACAGAGGCGGACATCTCTTTTTGTGGTGTCCGCTTTTCCTATCGTGCATGTTCTAACCGAAAATTGGAACAATAGGTAAAGTATGTAACAAGGAGTGAGCGATATGCGGACCAAACGAATTTGCGACGGTGTTGACCTGCGGATTTTGGAAAACACCAAGTTTAAAACCAATACCTTAAGCCTTTTCTTTCATATTCCCTTGAGGCGGGAAACTGTAACCATGGCGGCACTTTTGCCCTCGGTATTAAAACGTGGTTCTCAAAAATACCCGAAGCTTTCCCACATGGCACGGCATCTGGCAGACTTGTACAGTGCCTCCTGCAGCGCCGGTGTCCGGATGAAAGGGGACGGCGAGGTTCTGTATATTACGATGGAATACATTGCCGACACCTACATTGGCGAGAATCTGACCGCACAGGTTCTGGATTTTTTGAAGGAGTTTGTTTTCTCGCCCAAGGTAGAAAACGAGGGGTTTATGCCGGAGTATGTGGAAAGCGAAAAAGAGAATCTTCGAGAATCCATTCTGGGGCTCATCAACGACAAAAAGGAATATGCCGATGTCAAGTGCCGGGAGGCAATGTTTGATGGCGAAGGTTATGGTATGTTCGAGGCAGGCTATGTAGAGGATTTAGAGGGAATTACCCCTGAAAAGCTCTATGGTTTCTATCAGGAGATAATAAAGACCGCCAAGGTGGATATTTTCCTGGGCGGTACCGTAACCAAAGAGGTGGAGGAACAGGTAGAATCCGTTCTGGGGAGTGTCCTTGCTCCCAGAACAGCCGGTTATCCCAAAACGGAGCCGGCAGTGTCCAAACGGAACCAACCTGAGAGGATTGTAGAGGAAATGCAGGCATCCCAGAGTAAGCTCTCTATGGGTCTTTGCTGTGGAGTGAACCCGACGGAGCGGGAATACTATGCCCTGATGCTGGGCAGTTGCATCTTTGGAGGAAGTCCTTTCTCCAAGCTCTTTAATAATGTCCGGGAAAAGTTGAGCCTTGCCTACTATGCGGCAGCAAGAACTGACCGATTGAAGAGTGTGATGATGATTAGCTCCGGTATCCAAACCGAGAATTTCCAGGCAGCCTATGATGAAATCATGGTTCAGTTAAATAAGATGAAACAGGGCGAAATCGAGGACGCCGAACTGACGGCAGCGAAAAAGTATCTGGAAAACGGACTTCGCTCTATGGAGGATAGCCTCCGAGCAAAGGAGGACTACTATTTAAGTCAGGCAATTTTGGGACAGGAGCAAAGTCTGGAGGAGCTGCTTTCCTGCTTGGGACAGGTAACCAAGGAGGAAATTGTTGCCGTGATGCAAAAGGTAACTTTGGATACCGTGTACTTCCTAAAAGGCAACGGCGGCGGAGAGGAGGAAGCCTAGATGGAAATCAAACGGATTTTAAATGAACAACTCCAGGAAGAAATGCAGTTCGCCGTCCATGAGAGCGGACTGCGGGTCTATGTCTTCCCCAAAAAAGGTTTTAGCAAATACTACGCCATCTATGGTACCGAATATGGCTCCATTGACCGGTGCTTTCAGGTTCCCGGGGAAAAAGAGATGACCACCGTTCCCGATGGCATTGCTCACTATCTGGAGCATAAGCTCTTTGAGCAGGAGGACGGGGGCAACGCCTTTGATTTGTTTGCCAAAACCGGTGCCAGCAGTAATGCCTTTACCAGTTTTGATATGACGGCATATCTGTTCTCCTGTACCGACAAATTTTATGAAAACTTGGATATTCTGCTTGAATTTGTCAACCATCCCTGGTTTACCAAGGAGAATGTGGCAAAGGAACAGGGTATCATTGGTCAGGAAATCAAGATGTACGATGACGATGCCGAATGGAGGGTCTTCTTCAATGCTCTCTCTGCCATGTACCATGAAAATCCGGTCAAGATTGACATTGCCGGGACGGTGGAAAGTATCTCTCATATTACACCGGAACTTTTGTATCGGTGCTACAACACCTTCTATAACCCTGCCAATATGGTTTTGGTTCTTGTGGGGGATGTGGAATTGGAAAAGGCAATGTCCTATGTGGACAAATATGTAGATGCAAGCCGGAATCTGGGACAGATTCCCCGAGGCGAGGTGGCGGAGCCGAAAGAAAGAAAGCAGGAAGTGATTGAGCAGAAACTATTGGTGTCCAGACCCTTGTTCCGGATTGGGTTTAAAGAAACCTCGGCAGAAACCGATGCGGATGCCCGGCTCCGTCGTGAGATTGCCAATGAACTGATTTTAGAGGCGGTCTTTGGTAAGAGCAGTGATTTCTATATGGAACTCTATGAGGAGGGTCTGATTGACAGTTCCTTTGGCGCAGAAACCGAGATTGCAAAATCTTATGGCTTTACCCTGCTTGGGGGCGAGTCCAATCAGCCGGAAAAGGTCTACCAAAAGGTTAAGGAGAAGCTAGAATCTCTTCAAAAAGAGGGGATTCCGGCAGAGGATTTGGCGAGAGCCAGAAAGGTACTGATTTCGGGGAATATCCGGATGTTCAACAGTGTAGAACGAATGGGGAATGCCTTTATCCGTCATATTCTTGCGGGATACCGGCCATTGGAATTTGCCGATGAGGTCAAAAAGGTAACCGATGAAATGGTTTTAAAGCAGCTTGCCAGTCATTTTGATACCGGGAATTGTGTGCTCTCGGTGGTTCGCCCTGTTGAGGGGTAAAAGGAGGAGCCGGATATGATACATCAAATTAGCTTTTCCGGTCTGGGGCTGGACGTTACCATCAATCGGGTGGCGTTTCGGGTGCTCGGCATTCCCATCTACTGGTATGGTTTGCTGATTGCCTTGGGTTTGATTCTTGCCATCTGGTATGGCATGGGAGAGGCAAAGCGGCAGGGGCTTAGTCAGGATGACCTGCTTAATATGATTCTGCTTTCTGCCCCTGTTGCCATTGTCTGTGCAAGACTTTACTATGTGGCCTTCCGTTGGGAGCAGTATGCCGGAGATGTTCTATCGGTCTTTGATATTCGCAGTGGCGGCATCGCAATCTACGGCGGTATCATTGGCGTTGTTTTGGTTTTGGTTGCTTATTGCCGAAAGAAAAAGCTTTCCCTTGGTATGGTGCTGGATGTACTTGCCATCGGTCTTTTGATTGGTCAGGCAATTGGCAGATGGGGGAATTTTGTCAACGCAGAGGCGTATGGCTCGGCATCCGACCTGCCTTGGGCAATGACCATTAAGCAGGGGAGCAAGGTTATTGCGAGTGGGGTTCATCCTACCTTTTTGTATGAATCCATCTGGAATGGCATTGGAATCTTGGTGCTGTTGTTTTACCGGCGGTTTCATTCTTTTTCTGGAGAGGAGTTCTGCGGGTATCTTGTCTGGTACGGATTGGGTCGTGCCTGGATTGAGGGACTTCGTGCCGATTCCCTCTACATAGGTGCTGCTCGGGTGTCCCAGTTGCTTGCAATCGCTACCGTATTGGTGGGGCTGGGTATCATCATCTACCAAAGGAAGAAAAAAAGAAAAGAAACTACAACCCTGTAAATTGATGTTTGTATTTTGGTGCGAAGAGAAGAAAATATCTTCTCTTCGCACTTTTTTTAATTTCAAAGAAAATTCCCCCTTTTGTTGACGGAAAAACCCTGTCAGGCAAGAAACCTGCCGTGGTTTTTCATTAGAATCTGTAAAATCCGGGGTAACCGCCCCTAAAAACCGAAAAAAAGGGAAAAAACGCAAATGTTTGGAGTAAATTTTTGGGTATTCCGTCGCCTTTGTTTCCATAAATTAGAAATTTGTAAAAAAAACTTAAAAAAATTTTAAAAAAACTCTTGCATTATTGTATGAAATGGATTAAAATAAAGAGGAAGTGGAGCAAAGTGGATGAAAGTGTATCGAAGTGGATGAAAACAGGTGCGACTTTATCCCTTTTTTCCAGAAATGAAATCCGGCGAAAGGAGGCGGCAAAGGTGCTGATTGGCGAGTATTATCAGAACATTGATGAAAAAGGAAGAATCAATATTCCGTCAAAATTCCGTCACGACTTGGGCGAATCCTTTGTCGTAGCCAAAGGACTGGATAATTGTGTAAGTATTTATCCCAAGGCAGAGTGGGATAGATTTTTGGAATTGTTGATGACCATTCCCCCAAGCCAACGAAGACCCCTGCAGCGGTTCTTCGGCAGTGGTTCGGAAGAATGTGCCGTGGATAGTCAGGGACGTGTTGTGATTCCTCCCAAAATTCGGGAGCATGCAGGCTTGCAAAAAGAAATCGTTGTGGTTGGCGATACCGAAAAGGTAGAGGTTTGGAACCGACAAGCATGGACGGAATATATTGGCAGTTCTGAATTTGAAACGGAAAATGTGGCAAAAATTATGGAAGAATTGGGGATGTAACTAAGGCGCAGGAGGCAAAAGATGGAGTTTCATCATATTTCTGTGTTACTGGAAGAAAGCGTGGATTTGCTTCAGGTTGTGCCGGACGGCATCTATGCGGATGGGACATTAGGCGGCGGCGGACATTCCTCGTTGATTTGTGAGAGGCTGTCGGATACCGGGTGTTTGATTGGCATTGACCGGGATACCATGGCGCACCAAGCAGCAGGGAAACGGTTGGAGCCTTTTTCTTGTCAAAAGAAGTTTTTTCATAGAAACTTTTTTGAAATCAAAGAAATTTTACGGGAAGCAGGCGTGCCGGAGTTGCACGGTGCCATTCTGGATTTGGGGGTTTCCTCTCCCCAACTGGATATTCCGGAACGGGGCTTTAGCTACAACATGGAAGCACGGCTTGATATGCGAATGAACCAAGAGGCAGAGCTTGATGCCTATCAAGTGGTCAACACCTACCCGGAGGAGAAATTGACAGAAATCATTTTTGCCTATGGGGAGGAACGGTTTGCCCGCAGAGTTGCGGCGGCGATTGCAGAGCGTCGGAAGGAAAAACCCATCGAAACAACCACAGAGTTATCTGATATTATTAAGCAAGCATTTCCGGCATCGGCCAGATACGGGGACAAGCATCCGGCAAAGCGGACCTTTCAGGCAATCCGGATAGAGGTCAACGGTGAGCTGGCTGGTCTGGATTCCGCTATTCGGGACTTTGTGGATGTGCTAAAGCCGGGCGGCAGACTTGCAGTCATAACCTTCCATTCTCTGGAAGACAGAATTGTAAAAAATGTGTTTGCCGATTTGGCAAAGGGGTGTACCTGCCCCAAAGATTTTCCTGTTTGTGTTTGTGGAAAGACTCCGGTGGCAAAGCCGGTAAATCGAAGACCGATTCTTGCGGGAGATACAGAATTAAAAGAGAACAACCGAGCCCATAGTGCAAAACTGCGGGTTATCGAAAAACTATAAAGGAAAGGATGAGGGCTGTGGCGGTACCGACCATGGAAAGACAGAACCGTGCAGGATACAGAAGTGTTTCGGGAATCCAAAACGGATATCAGGGACAAACGACAGCAAGAGCCGCGGTCAGAACACCGGTTGATACAAGACCCTATCCGAATTATCTTCCCACCCAAAGGCCTTTCCCGAAAGCGGCACCCCGGACGGAGGTGCCTGCGAAAGCCACCGAACAATTCCGGACGGCAGCAGAAAAGAAACGGATTTTGCGTACTTTTTTCCAGATTGCAGGCGTATTTGTGATGTGCTTTTTGATGATATACCGGTATGCTATGATTCTGGAAACCAACGACCAGATTGCTAAAATGAACCAACAGGTTGCAGAGCTGGAATATGACAATCAATTTTTGGAGGCAAAGCTGGACAGTGCGTTGGAATTGGGAGTCCTGGAGGCGTATGCTACCGAAGAACTTGGTATGATTCGCCCGGATAGTGCCCAGATGTTTTATGTGCATGTGGATATGGAGGACACCATGGTAACGGACGGAGAAACAGAAGAAAACCGAGTTCTTCAGGGGACGCCGGGAGCATTGGTTCATGCAATCCGTGTTTTAAAATAGAAATTTCTTACATAGACTAAATAGAGAAGAGTCATTGGGATTATTCAGAATAGAGAATTTTTGAAATGAAATAGCGGGGATTGCGTTGAGGGTATCTCCGCTATTTGTCTATTGAGGATAATGGAGGTTGCGGCGATGAAACAGAGTAGAAAAATCCAGAATAATAGAATTATGTGTTTGCTCATCATATTTTTGGTGTGCTTTGGTGCGCTTGCCTTCAGAACGGCGTGGATTCAGATTGTCCGGGGCGAGCAGCTTTCCCGGGAGGCACTGGAACAGCAGACCAGTGATAAGACGGTCAGCGCCAAACGGGGCAAAATTTATGACCGGAATTTAAAGGTTCTTGCCAGCAATGTTTCGGTAGAAACCATTAGCATTACCCCGGGAGATTTGAGAAAAAGCATTGAGAAAAATGAGCTGACAGTGTCCAAAGTGGCAGAGGCTTTGGCGGAAAAGCTGGAGTTGAAAGCTGAGGATGTGGAAAAGAAAATCAATCGGGAAAGCAGCTTTGAATACATCAAGAAAAAAGTGGATAAGGATGTGGCAGATGAGATTCGGGAGTACGTGGATGACCGGAATCTTGCCGGTATCAGTTTTACCGAGGATGTGAAACGATTCTACCCCTATAATAATCTGGCATCCCATATTATCGGCTTTGTGGGCGGAGATAATCAAGGCTTAGAGGGAATTGAAAGCATCTATGACGATACCTTAAGTGGTGTTCCCGGACGAGTGGTTAGTACCCGGCAGAATACCGGCTTGGAATCGGGAACTCATTACGAAAACTACATTGAGGCACAAGATGGTAACAGCGTAGTGTTAACCATTGATGAGGTTATTCAAGGATACGTAGAAAAGCATTTGGAAAATGCTCGGATAGCCAATAAATTAGAAATGGGTGCGGCGGCAATCGTTATGGACGTCAATTCCGGCGAAATTCTTGCCATGAGTTCCAAGCCGGACTATGATTTAAACGAACCCTTTGTCATTACCGATGCCATTCGGGATAGGTATGAGGGGATTGATGAGGAATTAAAAGCCCTGGAGGGCGAGGACTATACAAAGCGGTTCAATGAGGTTATCCAGACGGTTCGCCGGAATAAAGCGGTGGTGGATTCTTATGAGCCAGGTTCTACCTTCAAGGCGGTGGTTGCCTCTTTGGGACTGGAAACCGGAACGGTTAGTCTGGATGACACCTTTAGCTGCTCCGGAGCGCAGCAGGTGCTTAGCGAGAGCATCCGTTGTGCCAACCGAAACGGACACGGAACCCAGACATTTGCCCAGACGGTGCAAAATTCCTGTAACCCCGGATTTATTCAAATTGGTCAAAAAATTGGTCAGGAAAACTTTTTGACGGGTGCCCGTGCTTTTGGATTTTTTGAAAAAACCGGAATAGAGCTTCCCGGCGAGGCAGTGGGCGCCGGATTTACCCTGGGAAGCTTTACCGAGCTGGATTTGGCAACCTCTTCCTTTGGTCAGTCCATTACGGTAACGCCTCTTCAAATGATTACTGCATTTAGTGCGGTTGCAAATGGGGGAAAGCTCTATAAACCTCATGTGATCAAGGAAATTGTAAATTCGGAAAATATTGTAGTGGAGAAAAAGGAACCGGAATTGGTTCGGCAGCCCATCTCCAAAGAAACCAGCGCAACCATGCGACAGGTTTTGGAATCGGTTGTGTCCGAGGGCGGCGGTAAGAATGCCTATCTTGCCGGATATCGGATTGCCGGTAAAACCGGTACCTCCGAGAAGATTCCCCGTGGCAATAGCAAATACATTGCATCCTTTATCTCGTTTGCACCGGCGGATGACCCCCAGATTGCCTGTCTGGTCATTCTTGACCAGCCGGAAATCGGGATGCCCTATTACGGCGGTATGATTGCGGCACCGGTGGTAAAAAATATTATGGAAGAAACCCTGCAATATTTGGGTGTTCAGCCTCGGTACAACGAGAGTGAAAAGGCGTTTGTAGATATTGAGGTTCCGGATTTGTCCGGAAAAACCAAGGCGGAGGCAGCAACTATTTTGGCAGAATCGGGATTTCAGTTGCGGATTAAGGGCGACGACAATGCCGTGATTGTGGATCAGATTCCCAAGGCGCATACCAGACTTTCTTCTGGTTCCACGGTTGTTGCCTATATGAAGAATACCAAGGCGGAGAGGACAGTAACGGTACCAAAAGTTGTGGGAGAAAGTGCTTCTTCGGCTGCAGCGATGCTCCAAAGTGAAGGGTTAAACGCCAGAATCCGTGGTGTTCCCGGCGGCGGTGCTGCTATTTGCAGTGGGCAGTCCCCGGAGGCAGGAACCATCGTGGAGCCAGGAACAGTGGTCACAGTTGACTTTACCTATCAGGGTGCAATGGATTAAACCCTGCTGCACAAGAGAATTTGAAAATTCACGACGCATTGATTGGAATTGCGTCTGAGGAGGATTATGATGAATCTTTCTGCTTTATTAGAAGGAATTGAGGTCAAGGAAATCATTGGGAATCCGCAACTGTCAGTTACTGGAATCTCCTTTGATTCCAGAGCGGTACAGCCGGGGAATCTCTTTGTATGTATCAGCGGTTTTGAGAGCGATGGTCACGAGTTTGCACCCATGGCGATTGAAAAGGGTGCCGCAGTGATTGTTGCCGAAAAGGATTTGCGGGAACTGGGTGTTACCTGCATTCTGGTGGAAAACTCCAGGGCGGCGTTGGCACAGCTGGCTGCAAACTATTATGGACATCCGGAACAAAAGTTTTGCTTGATTGGCATTACCGGAACCAATGGGAAAACCACGGTTACCTATCTCATGAAGTCTGTCTTGGAGGCCATGGGAAAAAAGGTAGGATTGATTGGAACCAACCAGAACATGATTGGCAACGAAATCATTCCCAGTAAGCAAACCACCCCAGACTCTCTGGAGCTAATGCGTCTTTTTTCTAAAATGGCAGCGGCAGAGGTGGACTATGTGGTCATGGAGGTTTCCTCTCATTCTTTGGTGCTGGACCGGGTAACTGCTTGCACCTTTGATGTGGGCGCCTTTACCAATATTACCCAAGACCATTTGGATTTTCACAAGACCATGGAGGAATACCTAGAAGCCAAAGGAATTCTTTTTAGAATTTCGAAACGGGGCGTCATCAATGCAGATGATGGTGCAGCAGAGCGGCTTCAGGAATTATCCACTTGTGAAAGTATGCTGACCTATGGAGAGGGTGCGGAGTGTGACATCCGTGTATCTGATATTGAATTAAACGAAAACGGGGTCTTTTTCCAACTGCACTATCAGGGAAAGACTCATCAGGTAGAACTGGGGATTCCGGGGAAATTTTCGGTTTATAATGCTATGACGGCATTGAGTTGTCTTGCAGCGGTAGAAATTCCTATGGAAACGGCGGTTCGTTATCTCAAAAAAGCAAGAGGGGTCAAGGGGAGAGTTGAGCTGGTGGAAACCGGCAAGGATTTCAGTGTAATCATTGATTATGCCCATACGCCGGACGGCTTGGAAAATGTGATTCAAACCATCCGCGGTTTTGCCAAGGGCAGAGTGATTACCCTCTTTGGCTGCGGTGGCGACAGAGATAAAAGCAAACGTCCCAAGATGGGGAAAATTGCCTCGGAATTATCGGATTATTCCATTGTGACCAGTGACAACCCCAGAACCGAAAACCCCGATGCGATTATTGAGGATGTGTTGGTCGGTGTAAAAGAGGGGGGCGGCGAATACACCGTGATTCCCAATCGGTTTGAGGCCATTGAGTTTGCTTTGGATTTTGCTCAAAAAGATGATATTATTCTTTTGGCAGGTAAGGGTCATGAAACTTATCAAATTTTGGCAGACCGAACCATTACCTTTGATGAGCGAGAAATCGTGCGAAAGCTTTTGGATGCTCCTACAGGCAAGTAGCGGAGGAAGAGAGAAGGGATTTTTCAGTGGAAGCAATGATAACAATTCGTCAGGCTGCGGAAGCCATGTCAGGAAGCTATCGCCATTGCGACGGGGAAATACGAATTACTTCGGTTTCTACCGATACTAGAACCATCGGGGCGGGTGCTTTGTTCTTTGCCCTGCGGGGAGAACAGTTTGATGGGCATAAGTTTGTTCAAAACGCAATGGATGCCGGAGCAATTTGCTGTGTGGTGGCAGAGGACGGCGAAATTCCGGCAGAAATTCCTGCCATCATCGTTAAGGATACGCAAATTGCCTTGGGACATCTGGCAGCAGCCTATCGGGAGCGGTTCTCTATTCCGGTTATTGGAATTACCGGCAGTGTGGGGAAAACCTCCACCAAGGAAATGATTGCCTCGGTGCTGATGCAGGAGTATGAAACCCATATTACCAAGGGTAATTTCAACAACGAAATTGGACTTCCCTTGACGGTGTTTCAGTTAGACAAAAAACATGAAATGATGGTTCTGGAAATGGGAATGAGTCATTTTGGGGAGATTTCCCGGTTGACAAGGATAGCCAAGCCGGAACTTGCCGTCATTACCAATATCGGTGTTTCTCATATTGAAAATTTAGGGAGTCGGGAAGGAATCCTGAAAGCAAAGCTGGAAATCCTAGAGGGACTCCAGATGGACGGCACCGTAGTTTTAAACGGGGATGACGAACTTTTGTGGGGTGCAAGAGGGGAACTGGATTGCGAAACCCTTTATTACGGCATTGAGAATCCAAATTGTGATTTGGTTGCCAAAAACATTTGCACTTATTCGGACAGCAGTACCTTTACGTGTAAGATTGAGGGAACGGAATATGAGTTTTTGATTCGGGTTCCCGGCATTCATCATGTATACAATGCTTTGGCGGCAATTTTGGTGGGGCTTCGCCACCGTGTTTCGATTGAGAACATTCGCAAGGGCATCCGTGCCTTTGTGCCAAGCGGTTTGCGGCAGACCTTGCTAACGCTTCCCAATCTTCAAGTGATTCGGGATTGTTACAATGCAAGCCCCGATTCCATGCGTTCCGGTCTTTCGGTTCTCAAGCTAACCGAAACCAAAGGCCGTCGTGTGGCATGTCTGGGGGATATGCTGGAGCTTGGGGCGATTTCCGATTCCGCCCATGAAGAGGTAGGCCGTCAGGTAAAGGAAGATGGCGTGGACGTATTGATTACAGTAGGAAAAGGGGCACACAAAATTGCCCAAGGTGCAAGGTTGGCAGGATTGGATTCTTCCAATATTTATGAGTTTGAAAACAACCAAGAACTTTGCAGAGAACTCTCCAGAATTTTGCAAAAGGATGACCTGGTTCTGGTCAAAGGCTCTCGGGGGATGCGCCTGGAAGAGGTTGTCGATGCCATGGTAAAGTTGACTGAGGAATAGGAAGGTAGGTTGTACATATGGAGATATTATGGATTGGCGGATTGCTTGCGTTTTTTGTAGCTGCTCTTTGCGGAAAACTTTTGATTCCTCTTTTGCATCGGCTAAAGTTCGGGCAGGAGATTCGAGAAGAGGGTCCCAAGTGGCATGAGAAGAAGTCCGGGACTCCCACCATGGGCGGGTTTATTTTTATCATTGGAATTCTGGTCGCTCTTTTGCTAACAGGGGTTTTGTCGTTGGTTCTGGATATGAACTTCCCCGATTTTGGAAAAATCAGCATTCTGCTGGGCATGACCCTTGCCTATGGCGCCATTGGTTTCGTTGACGATTACATCAAGGTTATTATGAAGAGAAATCTTGGCTTGACCTCCTCCCAGAAATTTGGTCTTCAGCTTCTGGTTGCCGTTGCATTTGTGGCTTGGGCTGTTTTTAGCAACAGTATTCAAACGGCGGTTAGGATTCCCTTTACAGATTTGCTTTGGGACTTTGGTTGGGTATTCATTCCCTTTGCCGTTTTGGTCATTGTCGCTACTGTCAACAGTGTCAACCTGACCGACGGCTTGGATGGTCTTGCGACCTGTGTGACGATGCTTGTTGCACTGTTTTTCCTGTTGTTTTCTACAGTAGGCAGCGTTTCTGACACTGCCGTTGCTTTGTTTGCTGCGGTGTTGCTGGGTGGTCTGCTTGGATTTTTGATTTATAACTGGCATCCTGCCAAGGTCTTTATGGGGGATACCGGGTCTTTGGCGTTGGGTGGTGCAGTCTGTGCTATGGCACTTTTGCTGGAACAGCCCCTTGTTCTTTTGATAGTAGGTTTTGTTTATGTAATGGAGTCTTTATCGGTTATTTTGCAGGTGGCATCCTTCAAACTGACCGGAAAGCGAATTTTTAAGATGAGCCCCATCCACCATCACTTCGAGATGTGCGGATGGAGTGAAACAAAAATTGTTCTGGTCTTTTCGTTTGTTACAGCAGTGCTTTGTGCATTGGTTTATTTCTTGGGATGACATAGAGAAAAAGGAGGAGTCGGCGTGGCTTATCAGGGAAACCGTGACAACAATCGGCAAAGGCCGTTTCGGGTCTTGGCTGCAGAAAATACGGGAAAGAAAAGCGGAAAAAAAGCCGAAAGAAAGAAATTTTTGGGCTTTGGCATTACCGATGGAGAAGTGGATTATCCCTTTTTGCTGGCAGTCATTCTTTTGTTGGCATACGGATTGGTTATGCTTTTCAGTGCGGGTAGCGCCCGTGCCTTTTCCAATTTTGGCGATAGCCTTTGGTATTTTAAGAACCAATTCTTTTATGCGATTCTAGGCGGGATTGCCATGTATGCAACCTCCAAGCTTGACTACCATGATTGGGGAAAATGGGCGGGGATTATTCTTTTGGGAAGTACGTTTTTACTTCTTTTGGTTATTATCCCCGGCGTGGGCACCACCAGAAATGGTGCGACCCGTTGGCTTTTTGGGTTTCAGCCCTCCGAGACCGCAAAATTTGCAATCATTCTGTTTTTCTCCTTTAGCTTGTCAAAAAATCAAAAGTTACTCCCCGATTTTCTGCGGGGATTTTGTCCGTATATCGCTGTGCTG
Source organism: Ructibacterium sp. (assembly GCA_045606185.1). GTDB lineage: Bacteria > Bacillota > Clostridia > Monoglobales > Monoglobaceae > Ructibacterium. The sequence goes on along the minus strand of JAZURN010000047.1, from coordinate 58,668 downwards.
GGTGTCATTGTAGTTCTTCTGGCTTTGGAACCTCATTTTTCCTGTATTTTGCTGATTGGTGTTACCGGGGTGTTGCTTCTGTTTGTAGCGGGAGCAAAAATAAAGCACTTTTTTATTGTTGGAATTCCAGCGGTCTTTGCTCTGGCAGTTTATGCTGTCAGCGATCAATACCGCATCGCCAGATTTGTTTCGTTTATGGATCCGTTTGCAGACAAACAAGGAGATGGATGGCAGGTTGTCCAATCTCTGTACGCAATTGGCTCGGGCGGAATCTTTGGATTAGGACTGGGGCAAAGTCGGCAGAAGTATCAGTCTTTGCCGGAACCTCAAAACGATTTTATCTATTCGGTTCTTGCCGAAGAGTTGGGCCTTTTGGGCGCCATTGTATTGATTCTTCTTTTTGTCTTTTTGATTTATCGGGGAATCAAGATTGCGGCAAAGGCACCTGACTTGTTCGGAACCTTGTTGGTTACGGGCATTGTGGGCATTGTGGGATTTCAGGCAATCATCAACATGGGCGTTGTAACGGCTACCCTGCCGGCAACCGGTATGCCATTGCCCTTCTTTAGCTATGGAGGGTCGGCGCTTACCCTTACCATGGCGGAAATGGGGCTTGTCTTAAGCGTTTCCAGGCAGACCAGAACTCTTTTGTAATAAGGAGAAAGGCAGGAAAATCGTATGCGATTATTATTTGCAGGAGGCGGCACCGCAGGACACATCAATCCTGCCATCGCCATTGCCAACTACTTTCGGGAAAAAGAGGCAAACTGTGAGGTCTTATTTGTCGGAACCAAGGAAGGGTTGGAAACGGGTTTGATTCCCAGATATGGGTATCCCATTGAGTTTATTAAGGTTCATGGGTTTGCTCGGAGCCTGACATTGGAGAATTTGCGAAATCTTGCGGAGATTCCCGGGGCGATTTATGAGGCGAAAAAAATCATCAAAAGGTTTCAGCCTGATGCGGTCATCGGGACAGGCGGCTATGTGGCAGGTCCTGTTTTGTATGCGGCGGCACAGATGAAGATTCCTACGCTGATTCATGAATCCAATGCTTTTCCGGGAATTACCACCAAGATTTTGGCAGGACAGGTGGATGTGGTAGCCTTGGGAGTGGAAGATGCAAGGCAGTATCTTCCTAAGGCTAGAAAAATGGTCGTAACCGGAACGCCCCTTCGGGCATCCCTCTTGGAAACCGAACCCTTTGCTGCACGGCGGCAGTTGGGGCTTGACCAAAGACCTTTTTTGGTTATTTTTGGTGGAAGCTTAGGCGCACGGGACTTTAACCGGACGGTTGCGGACTGGATTTGTCAATCGGCGCTAGAAAAAAGGTATCAAGTCCTTATGGGGACAGGAAAGCTCCGTCAATTTGATAATGTGATGGAACGCTTTTTAGAAAATGGTATTGACCTGACAAAGTTTCCGCATATTAAGGTGTGTGAATATATTTACGATATGAATGTTGCCATGGCTGCGGCAGATTTGGTCATTAGCCGTGCCGGTGCCAGTACCCTGTGCGAGCTGACGGCGTTAGGGAAAGCCGCTGTTCTGGTCCCCTCCCCCTATGTAACAGGGAACCATCAGGAGCATAACGCCAGAGCCATTGAGCGGGGCGGTGGAGCCGAGGTTATTCTGGAAAAGGATTTTACCCCCGATGCCCTTGGCGAGGCGGTAGAACGTCTGACACGGGACAAGGATGCTTTGAAAACCATGGGGAAAAATGCCGGACAATTGGGACACATTGATGCGTTAGAGGTTTTGTACCGGGAAATCAAACAAATGATAGAAAAGTAAGGACTGGCACAGGTTCTTCCCAACAGCATACTATAGAATGTAGAGTTGGGAGGTGCAGACCTTGCGAAGGATTCGTGTAAGTGGCGGAAGACCGCTACGAGGAGAAGTTACCGTACAGGGTTCTAAAAATTCGGTGCTGCCCATTTTGGCTGCCACCTTGCTCACGGAAGAACCCTGCGAGATAAAAAACTGCCCCGATTTGACCGATGTTCGGGTAGCCCTGGAGATTCTGGAAGCCTTAGGCTGCCAGACCACCTATGATGGACGAACAGCGGTTATAAATCCTAGCAGTGCCCGTGGAACGGTAATACCTGATGTGCTAATGCGGCGGATGCGTTCGTCGGTTATGTTTTTGGGTGCCATATTGGGGCGGAACCGAACAGCCCGGATTGGGTATCCGGGAGGCTGTGAGTTGGGTGCAAGACCGATTGACATTCATCTGCGGGCAATCTCCCGATTGGGGGGAAGCCTGCACGAAGACGGTGGTTACATTCATTGCCGAATGGAGCGATATCTTCCTCAGACGATAACCTTGATGTTCCCAAGTGTAGGGGCAACAGAAAATGTTATGATGCTTTGCACACTTTTGCCCGGAGAAACGGTTTTGGTTAATCCTGCCCGGGAACCGGAAATTGTGGATTTGCAGAACTTTTTAAACTGCATGGGTGCAGATGTGATCGGTGCGGGCAGTGATTGTATAAGGATTCGCGGGGTTAGAAAGCTTCACGGCTGCAGTTACAGTGTCATTTCCGACCGGATTGTGGCAGCAACCTACGCTTGCGGCCTGGCGGCGTGCGGCGGAGAGGTTTTGCTAGATTGCGTTGAAACGGAGCATATGAGGTTGTTTTTGGCAATGCTTCAGGATATGGGAATCCAATTGCGGGAAGAGGAAGAACGACTTTGGCTGAAATCAAGGGGAAGACCCAATGCCATTCCTTTGGTCAAAACGCTGCCTTATCCCGGCTTTCCCACAGATATGCAGCCTCTTTTGATGGCAGCGCTGTTAAAGAGTCGGGGAAGTACGGTGTTTAACGAAACCATATTTGAGAATCGGTTTCGCCATGCGGGAGAATTTCTCCGTTTGGGAGGCGACGTGCAGGTGGAGGGAATCAGCGCCATTGTTCATGGAGTGAACCGACTTCACGGTGCCGATGTTTGTGCCTCGGATTTGCGTGGTGGAGCGGGGCTAATCATTGCGGCGCTGGGGGCAGAAGGAAAAACCCAAATAGAGGGAATTGAACATATCGAACGTGGCTATGTTTCCATTGCAGATTCGTTTCAAAAACTGGGTGGAGATGTGGTACTGATTGAAAAATAAACTGGGTGCGGGGTTTCCCCGCCCTGTGGGACAAGCTGAAAGCAAGGAGTGAAAACCATGGAGAAAAGGAGAAAAAGAAAACAACGGATGCCGGTTAAGAGGAGAGCTGCTATCTTGTTTGTTATGATTGTCCTCGTCGGTGTCAGCATTGGAGTTTTGTTTACTCCTGTTTTTCATGTGGAGGAGGTTTATTGTGTCGGCAATGAACGGATTACGCAGGAAGAAATAATCGGGGCAGCAGAGGTTCCGTTGGGGCGGAATATCCTGACCATTCGTCTTTCTAAAATCCGGGAGCGAGTTGCGGAAATTCCCATGGTCGAAGAGGTCAAGACCCGACGAATTTTCCCCAATCGAATTAAAATCTGGGTTCGGGAACGTGTTCCCGCAGCCTATCTCTATGATGGAGAAGGAAAATGCGTTGTTGTGGACGTAGAAGGTAAGGTTCTGGAAATCATCGAGGATGAGCGGGTGGCTCAATGGAAGGAGTTCTACACTCCGGTAGAGGTAGAGCCAAAGAAGAAGGAAGAAGAGAAAGAGAAAGAGGAGTCAACCTCTGCTAAAAATCCCGAGCCAACCGAAACACCTGCACCTACCCCAACACCGGAACCCACCGAGATAGTTGAGCCGGAACGACCGTATCCGGTTCCCTTTACGGTGGGATTGTCCTTGTCCAAGCCGGAAGTGGGCAAAATGGCAGAAAGCAAGGAGCGGGAGAAGCTCTCTCGGGTACTGGAAGCCTTTGGGGCATTGGAGGAAGCGGGACTTCTGGTTCGGGCAACCTATCTGGATGTAATCGATTTAACGGATGTAACCCTGGTTGTCGAAAACCGATTGGAGATTCAGCTAGGGGAGCTTTCTAATATGGAATACCGGAGTCGGTTTTTGGCAACGGTAATTGAGGAAAAAATTTCTGCCACCGAGCAGGTCATTATGGACTATCGAACCAATGATATTTATGTTCGCCCGCCGGAGGACGGAAAGGAACGGATGATTCCCAAACCTTCAGAGACCCCAGAACCAAGCGAGGAGACGGAGGAAGAATAAATTAGGTTGTAACAAACATGTAACAATCTTTTAAAAAAAACGAAAAATAACTTTACAAAATTAAAATATGTGATATAATGATATATGATATAATAGAAGTATTGCGGAAACGGATAAGAGAAAAGGGAATTGTAAGGAGGAAATATTGTGTTTCAGTTTGATACAGAAAACGTAAACCCCGCACAGATTAAGGTAATTGGTGTCGGTGGCGGCGGTAATAATGCCGTAAACAGAATGATCGAGGCGCAGGTTAAGAGCGTAGAGTTTGTGGCTGTCAATACAGACAAGCAGGATTTGACTCTGTCTACTGCTTCCCAGAAGATACAGATTGGCGAGAAGATTACCAAGGGTCTTGGCGCAGGCGCTGACCCCGAGGTTGGCAGAAAAGCGGCAGAAGAGAGCCGGGACGAGATTGCTCAGGCGATCAAGGGCGCAGATATGGTCTTTGTCACTGCCGGCATGGGCGGTGGTACCGGAACCGGTGCAGCTCCTATCGTTGCCGAGGTAGCCAAGGAAATGGGTGTGCTTACCGTTGGTATCGTAACCAAGCCGTTCTGGTTTGAAGGGAAAACCCGCCAGGTTAACAGCGACGAGGGTGTCAAGAACCTGATGAATGCGGTGGATACCTTGGTTGTTATCCCCAACGATAAGCTTTTGGAGGTTGCAGAAAATCGTACCCCCTTGATGGAGTCTTTCCGGATGGCGGACGATATTCTCCGCCAAGGTGTGCAGGGTATTTCCGATTTGATTTCCAGACCCGGTTTGATTAGTTTGGACTTTGCCGATGTAAAGACCATTATGAAAGACGCAGGGTTTGCTCATATGGGTATTGGTCGTGCCAGCGGCGAAACCCGTGCAGAAGAGGCTGCCAAGAAGGCAATACATAGTCCTCTCTTGGAAACTACCATTGAGGGTGCTAAAGGCGTTATTTTGAACGTAACCGGTGGTAGCGATTTGGGTATTTTGGAAGTAAAAACTGCGGCAGAACTTGTGGAAGAGGCTGCAGATAAGGATGCCAACATCATCATCGGTGCTATCATTGACGAGGAGATGGGGGATGAAATTCAGATTACTGTGATTGCCACCGGCTTTCAGGGAAACGAACCGAAGAATGCAGAAGAAAACCCTTTTGATAGTTTCTTGAGTCGTTTCGGAAACGGTGGTAATATCAACCGGACTGCAACGGCAGCACCGGCTACGGCACCGGGAACCGAATCCCGTTCGGCAACTACCCCCTCTACCAATCCTTTTCAGAAGTTTGGGGAAGACGACGGAATCGATGTTCCGGTTTTTCTCCGCAATCGTAACAAGTAAATAAAAAGCCTCCTTTCGGAGGCTTTTTGAAGAAAATAGACGGAGGTTGTGTGTATCAAAATTTGCTTTGTGGAAAAGCGGAAAAGCATAAACCGTTAGCGAGGACGGCGTGATGCATTAGTGCTAACGGATGTGAGAATGAGAATATAATAAACCATTCGTTTGAATGGGAAAAGATAAAACTGATTCTGCAGGAAGCAGATTTACCCTTTTGAAAGAATGTGGAATCAGTACTATTCTTTTAAGGAGGATTTTTTATGAAAAAGACACGTATCTTGGCAGCATTGCTTTGTGTCGTGATGGTAGTCTGCTCTTTGCCTATGATGCAGGCTTCTGCAGCTTTGACAGGAGTGGACTTCAACACCATCGGTGCACTGATCGGCAAAGCCAGCGCTGTTCCGGTTGAGAATCATGCAACCTGGTTTGGTATGAACTTCGATTTCAAGGATAATTTCAGCCAGACTGCAGGTATTACTCTGCCCACAGGTTGTAGTTATGACAACACCAATGGCTTGAACTTTGCGGCAGGTTCAACGTTAACCTGGACATACTTCCCGTCCGGTTCTACCCAATGGTCTCCTCTGGTGCTCGGTGCATACACCGTACGTTTTAAGTTGGACCAAGGTGGTACCTTGGGATTCCAGGCGTGTGAGTTGTATAGCCATGACCGTTCCATGATTGAGTTCTCCAACACCGGCGTTACAGTTTATGAAGGTGACGGAGCAGGCAGTTTCCAGGGTGCTACTAAAATCAATGAATTTGTTCCTGGTACAGACTGGATTGATATGGTTGTTGCTCCTTCTGGCAGTGGTTACGCAGTATACACGAAGAAGGCTACTGACAAGAACTTTACCCATGTAGCAACTGCAGCGGACTATCGTCCGGGTGGTAACTGGAGGGGTACCGGTATGACCATTTACGGACAAGGTGCACATGTTAGCGATGCAATCATGCTGGAACCCAGCGATGTTACACAGGGTCCTGCTGTTCCTGAGGTTCCCGTAGTTGCTCCCGAGATTCCTTACGATGCAGTAGGTGTAGCTCTCGGTGGTGTAACTTCCGAGGCTCACCCGGGCGATGCAAACTGGAGTCCTATGGCATTGGATTTTACCGATAACTTTGATCCCGCAACAACAGGTCTGAGCGTTACCGAAGGTATTACCTTTGATAACGATAAAGGTGCAGTATTCCCTGCAGCTAGTAGTACATTAAGATACTACAATCCTACCTCAGTAGGTAAGTGGTCTCCTCTTTGTAACGGAAACTGGGGCTTTGGCTTCAAGCTGGAAGAGGGCGGTGCTTTGAATGCGCAGGCATGTGGCGTATGGACCAACAACAGAGCATTCATGGATATTTCTACAACAGGCATTACCATTTATGACTATGGTACTGCTGGTCAGGGCGTTGCAACCAAGCTGGTAGATTATGCTCCTGGTACCGAATGGAACGATCTTTTGATTACAACCAATACTAACGGTGGTTACGATGTTTATATGAAGAAAGCATCCGACGCAGCATTTACCAAGGTTGCTTCTACTACATCCTACCGCTCCAATGGTGACTTTGGTGGAACCGGTGCACAGCTCGTTGGTGCTGATGTTGCTGTAAGCTATTCTATGTGTTTCACTGAGCCTACCTTGGCTTTGACCACCAGTGTTGGCGGCGAGATTTTGGAGAATGGTGCTGCCATTGCTTCCGGTGCTTCTCTGTATCCCACCGTTAAGAGCGGTGTTAGCGGCAAGTTGTTGCTGGTAACCTACGATGCAAATGACAATATGGTTAAGGCACAGATTGCAAACGCTCAGAATTTGACAGACGGTCAAAGCTTTGCAGTTGCTCCTTCTGGTGCTGCAAAGGTTAAGGTATTCCTCTGGAATAACTTTACCAGCCTGACCAGCCTGAACGATGTTGTTACTTTGAACATCCAGTAATTCAATTATACTTGATTGAAAATCCAAAAAGAGAATGGCATATGCCATTCTCTTTTTTGCATATTCATCGGCATTCGTCCATATAATGTTAAAACGATGTTTTCCGGATAAACAACCCCAATGGGTTGACTGTAGGGGATGGCGTAATGGTTTGGGAAGAAACGCTCTGCGTTTCCTAAAAGCCGGTACTGTCTCACCTCATATTCCGTTACAAATTTGCCACCGGCATATTTGCCTAACACGAGAACGACGTCCCGTATGCTATTGTGGTATTTAAAATGGTTTTGTTGTAGGAGGGCAATTCACGAATTCCCTAAAAAATAGAAAAATTCTACTTGACAAACGTATGCATATATGCTATAATTATTTCCAATGTAAATAAAAACGCAGGGATGCGGAATAGTAGGCAAACTGCTTTCGCCTTGAGAGAGATGTCGGTTGGTGCGAGACATTGGGGAAGATTTGCTGAACTCACCGCGGAGCGGCTACCTTGAAATGAAGTAGGGGTGGACGGGAACTCCCGTTACAGAGTCAAGATGTGTTTGCATCGAAGGGCATCCAATCTGGATGAAGAAGAGTGGTACCGCGGAAACAAATGCTTGTTACGTTTTCGTCTCTTTGCTTGAACAAAGGGGCGGAAACGTTTTTTTTGTTCGCAAAATAACTAAGGAAAGAATTACAAAAGGAGGGCATTTAACATGAAGAAAATTAACATTACCGACATTACATTGAAAAGATTGGGGCAGGATACAGAAGTTTCCTTGTTGTTCCGGGAGAAGACTGCAATCGCTGCCTGCGGGGACAGCCTTGGTGCAGACGCTGTGGAGCTCTCTCCCATCCAAAGTCTGCGGGAGGATACCATTATCAATAAAACCATTGCCCAGAATATGATAAATGGAGTTCTAGCCATTCCGGTTGGTTTTTCCAGAGAAGATGTTGCAAATGCATGGGAGTGCGTTAAGGAAACGAAGAAACCCCGTTTGCAGGTTGAGGTGCCAACCTCCACTGTCCAAATGGAGTATTTATATCATATGAAGTCCGAGAAAATGCTTACAAAAATCGCTGAGCTGACCTGCGCCGCAAAAGGACTCTGTGATGATGTGGAGTTTGTGGCATTGGATGCAACCCGTGCTGATGAATCGTTCCTGATTACTGCCGCACAGGAAGCGGAAAAGAGCGGTGCCGGGATTGTTACCATCTGTGATTGTGCCGGAATCTCTCTGCCGGAGGAAATTGCAGATCTTGTGAAGAAGCTAAAGGATGCAGTTTCCATTCCGGTTTATGTTCAGGTATCTGACGGAATCAACATGGCGGTAGCAGCTGCGATTGCTGCGGTTTCTGCCGGGGCAGATGGTTTAAAGTGTGCTATGGCAGGGAAGGATGCCCTTTTGATGGGCGAGCTTTGCGATGCTATTTCTGCCCGGGGAGATGCCATTGGTGTTGAGATAGGATTGGAAAACACCAGAATCCATGCAAGTATTGATGATATGCTCTCTACGATTAACCATCAAACCTACGAAACAGAGGCTTCCTTCAGCGAAAAGAAGAAGATTTTACTGGATGCTGACAGCAGTATTTCGCAGGTGGAACAGGCGGCGCAGGTTCTGGGCTATGACTTATCCGACGGGGATTGCGGAAATGTACATAAGGCTTTGATGCAGGTATGCGAGAAGAAGGGCTCTGTTGGCGCTAAAGAATTCGAAGCCTTGATTGCAAGTTTTGCCATGCAGGCACCTTCTACCTATCATTTGGAAAGCTATACGACCAACTGTGGTAATTTAAACGGCGCTATGTCACAGATTACCTTAAAGTGTGGGGACGAAATCCTCTCGGGCGTTAGCATGGGGGATGGCCCTATTGACTCGGTTTTTCTTGCAATTGAGCAATGCATTGGTTATCACTATGAATTGGATGATTTTCAGGTTCAGGCAGTTACCGAAGGGAAAGAGGCGCTTGGCTCTGCCCTTGTAAGGCTGCGGAATAATGGGAAGCTTTATTCCGGAAACGGAACGTCTACGGATATTGTTGCAGCCAGCATCCGAGCGTACATCAATGCTTTGAATAAAATTGTATTCGAGGAGGATTAAGATGAAACTGGTTTTTTCAACTAAAAACGTCAAGCGTGCCTCCTTCTTGGATTTGTGTAGGTTTGCTCACGATTACGGATATGCAGGTTTTGAAATCTACGATGCAATTCATGAACGAAAAAAACACTATGACAGCATCCTCCGCAGTGAGAGAATTGCAGATGCAAAACGGAAGCTTTTGAATCGTGGAATTTCGGTTTCTGCCCTGACCTATCCCCATCCGCTGGAATCTGCCGAGGCAACTGCGGAAGAAATCCTAAAATATGTGGAATTGGCTGGAAGTGCAGGAATTGAACGTGTGATTCTTCGTATTGAGGATGCCATGGAGCAAGAGGCTTTGAGCCAAAAGCTCTCCTTGGCCATTGCAAAAGCCGAGAAGACGGGGATTCAGATTTTGTTTGAAACCGTAGGTGTTCTTTCAGATACCACAAAGGTTATTGATATTATTAACTTTTTTTCATCAGCGGTAGTCGGTGCGTCCTGGAACGTACGGGGAACTTATTTTTCTGCCGGTGAGACAGCAGAAACCACCATTAAGAACTTAGGCGCACACATTAAGTACGTTCGTCTGGGGGACATGAAGGATGGCAAGACGGCCTTGATTGGCGAAGGAGAGCTTCCTGTTGAAAAGTTTATCAACGCACTTTCGTCCTTGAATTTTGATGGATTTATCGCTGTTGCATGGAATGATGAAATCAACGATGCCGATATTGTATTAACTCATTTTTCCAACTACATTGCCTCCATTGGCAGAAAAAAGAAGGAGAAGGACGGCAAACACTATAATCGCTCCAAGACAGGAACCTTTCCGTGGAAGAAGTACGACATCATTGATGCAACCTTCTCGAATGTGCTGGATACTATGGTCGAGAACTATCCGGACCAGTATGCCTTTAAATATACAACGCTGGACTATACCAGAACCTATACCGAATTCCGGCGGGATGTGGACGAGTGTGCTGCGGCATTGATTTCCTTGGGCGTTAAGGCAGGGGACCATGTGGCGGTCTGGGCGACCAATATTCCGGCTTGGTTTATTACCTTCTGGGCAACCACTAAAATCGGTGCTGTTTTGGTAACAGTGAATACTGCATACCGGATTCATGAAATTGAGTATTTGCTCAAGCAGTCTGATACCCATACCCTTGTGATGATTGAAGATTGCAAGGATATTAACTACAAGGAAATTATCGAGGAGCTTCTTCCGGAGCTGCGGAATACCAAGCCAGGGGATGCGATTTATTCCAAGAGCCTACCTTTCTTGCGGAATGTTATTACGGTTGGTTTCTCAATGGACGGATGTCTTACCTGGGAACAGATGATGAAACGTTCCAGTTTAGTTCCTCAGGAAGAGGTTCGACGCCGTGCCTCTTTGGTAAAGCCTGATGATGTTTGTAATATGCAGTATACCTCCGGGACAACCGGTTTCCCCAAGGGGGTTATGCTGACTCATCGAAATATTGTCAACAACGGTAAGACCATTGGCGACAGAATGGATTTGTCCACTGCAGATAGGATGATGATTCAGGTGCCCATGTTTCATTGCTTTGGCATGGTGCTTTCTATGACATCCATGATGACCCACGGCGGAACCCTGTCTCCGATGCCGTATTTCTCTCCCAAATCGTCCTTGGCGTGCATCAATGATGAACATATTACCTGCTTTAACGGTGTGCCGACCATGTTTATTGCTTTGTTTAATCATCCTGATTTTTCCAAAACAGACTTCTCTTATATCCGTACCGGTATTATGGCAGGTGCAAACTGCCCGGCGGACTTGATGCGTCAAGCAGCAGCAGAGATGAACATGCGGGAAATCATTTCGGTTTATGGGCAGACGGAAGCATCTCCCGGTTGTACCATGGGCGAGGTCAACGAGGATATTGACCACCGTGTTGAAACAGTGGGAAGTGCTTTCCCCGGTGTAGAATGTAAAATTATCGACCCGGAAACCGGGGAGGATTTGCCGGATGGCGAAAGCGGCGAGTTTGTAGCCCGTGGCTTTAATATCATGAAGGGATATTATAAAATGCCGGAGGCAACTGCACAGACCATCGATGCTGACGGATGGCTGCATTCTGGAGATATTTGTTGCCGGACCGAGGATGGATACTTTAAGGTAACCGGCCGTTTAAAGGATATGATTATCCGTGGCGGCGAGAATCTTTATCCCCGTGAAATCGAGGAATTTTATCTTACCAATCCCAAGGTTCGGGACGTACAGGTTGTGGCAGTTCCTGACGAGAAGTATGGCGAGGAATGCTGTGCGTGGGTTATCCTGAATCAAGGAGAAACTTCCAACGAAGAGGAAATGAAGGAGTTTGGTTATGCCTCCATTGCACGGCATAAGGTTCCAAGATATTTTGTTTTCGTTAAGGATTTCCCCATGAATGCCGCAGGAAAAATCCTTAAGTATAAGATGCGGGAAGAATCCATTGAGATTTTGGGGCTGAAGAAATAGAGAAAAACGCAAGGGGTACCCTCCTTGCGTTTTTTTGTAAAATAATGTTGACAAATTATACAATATCTAGTAAAATAAAATTGTTCCTGCACAACTGACGGTTTTTTTGCGGAGTACCGCAAGGGAGTGTAGGGGAATATACGCCGACCGTCTGGGCAAATCAGTTTGTGCTGGTTTACCCTTTTTTTGTACAAAAATAAAGGAGGATGATGATTATGACGCATGAGAATTGGATTGGGTTTGTAGATGGCCCGTGGCAAAAGGAAATCAACGTCCGTGATTTTATTCAAAAAAACTATCAGGAGTTTCGTGGCGATGCAGGCTTTTTAGCAGGTGCAACCGAGAGAACCAAGGAACTGATGGAGAAAGTGGAGGAGCTTTTTAAACTGGAACGTCAATATGGTGGAGTTCTGGATATTGACACCGCCACCGTATCATCCTTAACGAGCTTTTCTCCCGGTTATGTGGATAAAGAAAACGAGCTGATTGTAGGACTGCAGACCAATCGTCCATTAAAGCGTGGGGTTAATCCCTTTGGCGGGATGCGAATGGTACGGCAGGCATGTGAGGCTTATGGGTATCAGTTGAGCGAGAAAATTGAAGAAGAGTTCCGTTATCGGACAACCCATAACACCGGTGTGTTCCGTGCCTATACCGACGAGATGCGTTTGGCGCGGAGATGCCATGTTATTACCGGACTTCCCGATGCCTACGGCAGAGGAAGAGTCATTGGCGATTACCGGCGTGTGGCTCTTTATGGTATTGATTGCTTGATTGAGGAAAAGAAAAAAGATAAGTCGAAACTGGAACAGGAGAATTTCAATACTGAAAAAATCCGGTTGGGCGAAGAATTGTCCCAGCAGATTGCCTTTTTGGGATACTTAAAAGAAATGGCGGCAATGTACGGCTTTGATATCAGTGCTCCTGCAAAGGATACGAAAGAAGCGATTCAGTGGACTTATTTTGGTTATTTAGGTGCTATCAAAGAGCAGAATGGTGCGGCAATGTCTTTGGGAAGAGTCGCTACATTCTTCGATATTTATATCGAAAGAGATATTAAAAATGGTGTTTTAACTGAGGAAGCCGCTCAAGAACTGATTGATGATTTTGTGATCAAGCTTCGCCTTGCCCGGCATTTAAGAACGCCGGAATACAATGAGCTTTTCGGCGGCGACCCCATGTGGATTACCGAAAGCCTTGGCGGAATGGGAGAGGATGGCAGAACGCTGGTTACTAAATCCACCTTCCGGATGCTGAATACCTTGTATACACTTGGACCTTCTCCCGAGCCAAACTTGACGGTTCTGTGGGCAGAGGCTTTGCCTGAAGGATTTAAAAAGTTCTGTGCCAAGGTTTCTCGGGATACTGATTCCATTCAGTATGAAAACGATGACCTGATGCGGCCAATCTATGGGGATGATTATGCCATTGCCTGCTGCGTTTCTGCTATGAAAATAGGGAAACAAATGCAGTTCTTTGGGGCACGGTGCAATCTTGCTAAATTGCTTTTGATTGCCATTAACGGAGGCTATGATACCACCAGTGACATTCATATCGGCCCCCAGATGCCGGTACTGGAGGACTTATCCTACGATGCCGTAATGGAGCGGTATGAGGTTTATATCAAGTGGCTTTCCAAGCTTTATGTGAACACTATGAACATCATCCATTATATGCATGATAAGTATGCCTATGAAAAGATTCAGATGGCGCTTCATGATACCGATGTTCATCGATTTATGGCGTTTGGCGTTGCAGGACTTTCCGTTGTTGCCGATTCTTTGAGTGCGATTCGGTTTGCGGAGGTTTCTCCTATCAAAAACGAAAACGGATTTATTGTTGATTTTGATACCAAGGGGAGTTTCCCGAAATTTGGTAATGATGATGATAGAGTTGACCTGATTGCCAAGGACTTGACTCATAAGGTAATTTGCGAACTTCGGAAGACATCCACCTATCGGAACGCAGAGCACACCCTCTCTGTTTTGACCATTACCTCCAATGTGATGTATGGAAAAAATACAGGAGCAACGCCGGACGGAAGAAAGGCGGGGGAACCCTTTGCCCCCGGTGCCAACCCCATGCATAACAGGGAGGAAAACGGTGCGCTGGCATCCCTGAATTCTGTTGCGAAATTGAGCTATGAGGATTGTCGGGATGGTATTTCTAATACCTTTTCCATTGCCCCTGATGCATTGGGTAGAAGTGAGGAGGAGCAGGTGGAGAATCTGGTTACCATTTTGGACGGATACTTCAAAAAGAATGCTCATCACATCAACGTGAATGTGCTAAATCGGGAAACCTTGATGAAGGCCTACGAAGACCCGGAAGCATTCCCCAATCTGACCATTCGTGTTTCCGGCTATGCGGTAAACTTCCACAAGCTCTCTCGTGAACAGCAAAGAGAGGTTATCAGCCGTACATTCCATGAGGTTCTGTAGATGAAGGGATACGTCAATTCCATTCAATCTCTGGGGACAGTGGATGGCCCGGGAGTGCGATTTGTGGTTTTTTTGCAGGGGTGTCCCCTCCGTTGCGGATGTTGTCATAACCCTGATACATGGAAAGAATCTGTCGGGCAGCAATACTCTGTCGAGGAAATTGTAGAGAAGGCGGAACGGTTTCGTGAGTATTTTGGAGAAGACGGCGGGATTACCCTTTCCGGTGGGGAGCCTCTTTTGCAGGCGAAGTTTGCGAAAGATGTTTTTAAAGAGTGCAAACAAAGAGGAATCAATACCTGCCTGGATACCTCAGGATGCCTTTTGAATCGAGATAGCAAAGAGCTTTTGGAATACACAGATAGAGTGCTACTGGACATGAAGTATACTGACGAGGAATCCTATCAAAAGTATGTGGGATGTTCGATGCAAGAACCTCTTTCCTTTCTTCAGTTCCTGAACGAAAAGAAGATTCCGGTAACCTTGCGTCAGGTTATTATTCCAGCTCTGAATGATACGGAGGAGAACATGAAAGCTCTTGCCAAAATTATCAAACAGCATTCTTGCATTGATCAAACGGAGCTTTTGCCGTTTCGAAAGGTATGCAGAGTGAAATACGAAAATTTAAAATTACCATTTCGGTTTGATTCCTATCGGGAACCCATCAAAGAAGAGATGGAAGAACTGGAGCAACGTCTTGCTGCAGCTTTGCGGTAAAGGACTACAATCAAAAACCCGTTTTTGACGGGTTTTTGTGGTTTTTATAAGGTTTTTCACAAAACGGCATTTTTTGCTTGTAACAGAAAAAAATATATGGTATAATTAGCATATATAGAATTTTATTTTATAAAATTCTTAAAGCCTAACGGCTTTCTGCGTTCATTCTGCCCGCATATGCCAATTGACGGCGTCGTAAAAATGCCCTTGCGAGCAAGCGTTTTTACTCCTAGTAGAATGAATTGCATCTAAACTAAACATTAAATTTAAAATTTGAGGTATAAGGGATAAAATGTAGGAGCGATTCAAGAATCGCCCGAAAAACGGGGCATTTTTGAATGCCCCCTACAAAAATCTTTATCCCTAACTTGACAAAATCATAGTAAGAATGTCGAATGTTGTCGAAAGGAAGTGCACAATGAAAAAAGTAAATGTAATGGAGAAATTCAATACTTCCTGGGGTTTGACTTTTATTGTTGAAAATGAATATTTCAATGTCGGAGATATGTTTTTGGATCAAAACAATGAGACTTATAGAGTTGAAAAAATTATAATGCACACGAGACCAACTAATATAAATAAGGTTTCATTAGTTGTAGCTAAATGCGATGGCATCTAGATTATACAGTCTTTATATGGAGAATATGTTGAATATTGATTGAGAGGAGAAAGATAAATGGAAAAAATAGTAGTAGCCATTGATTCGTTCAAAGGAAGTCTTTCAACATTTGAAGCAGGAAAAGCAATAGAGGAAGCTGTAAAAGAAGTGTATAAAAATGTAGAAGTTAAAATATCACCGATTGCAGATGGGGGAGAAGGTACGGTTGAAGCTATCATATCCGCAAACAATGGAGAAATTGTTAGAACTGTTGTTTCCAACCCTCTTGGCGAGAAGATTGAGGCTATATATGGTATTATACCACATACAAAAAATGCCATAATTGAAATGTCTGCAGCAGCCGGTATTACACTTATAAAAGACGATGAGCGAAATCCGTTAAACACAACGACCTTTGGCGTTGGTGAAATGATTATGGATGCGATATCGAAAGGATGTCGAAAGTTTGTTATAGGGATAGGTGGCAGTGCAACTAATGATGGCGGTGTCGGAATGCTTCAAGCTCTCGGTTTTGAGTTTTTAGATAAAAATGGAAAAGAAGTTTTGCTTGGTGCCAAAGGACTTAAAGATATTGCTGTAATTAGGACAGAAAACGCTGTCAAGGAATTAAAAGAATGTCATTTTTGTGTTGCTTGTGATGTAAAAAACATCTTATGTGGTGAAAATGGTTGCAGTGCAATTTATGGACCGCAAAAAGGTGCAACACCTGAAATGATTAAAGATATGGACTTGTGGCTTGGGAATTATGCTCAACTGACAAGGGAAGTTATCCCAAATGCTGATCCAAATAGTTCGGGAACAGGAGCTGCCGGAGGATTAGGGTTTGCATTGTTGTCATACCTTAATGCATCGCTTATGTCAGGAATTGAACTTGTAATGAAAGAAACAGACCTTGAAAGTTACATAAAAGATGCAGATTTAGTGGTTACAGGTGAAGGACGACTTGATGGTCAATCATATATGGGTAAAGCACCAATTGGGGTTGCTAAACTCGCTAAAAAGTATGGCAAACCTGTGATTGCTTTCTCAGGATGCGTAACAGATGATGCTAGTGTTTGTAATGAATATGGAATTGACGCATTTTTCCCAATTGTTAGGAAACCATGCACATTAGATGAAGCCATGAATATTGATAATGCTTATAAGAATTTAAGAGATACTGCTTGTCAGGTTTTTAGGCTTGTGAAAATACATGAGAACAACTAAAATGCATTTTGGTTCTAACTTAACACGAACCTGATGTCAAAAGAATTTGCATCTAAACCTTATGCTTCGCAATTCATATAGAATCGGTAAAACAAAGTATCGTATCGGAAAGGAACGGGCAGAGATGGCGGCAAGGATTGCAGGAATTGAACCGGGGAGTCTGGCGGAAAAAGCCGGACTTTGTATCGGGGATGTTATCAAATGTATCAATGGAATCGAAATCGTCGATTACCTTGACTTTATGTATGCATCCTGCCAGGAGGAAGTGGAAATTGCTCTGGAAAATCGGACTGTCCGGCTTGAGAACGAGGACTTTCTTCCCTTGGGGATTCAGTTTCCAACCTTGTTGATTGACCAGCCTCGTGCTTGTCACAACCGTTGCGTCTTTTGCTTCATCGACCAACTCCCAAAGGATATGCGGGAGAGTTGCTACTTTAAGGATGATGACTATCGGCTTTCCTTTTTGCAGGGAAACTATGTTTCCATGACCAATATGACAAACAACGACGTGGAGCGGATTTTGCGATATCATATCCCTCGTATCAACGTATCAGTCCATACCACCAATCCGGAATTACGAGTAAAAATGCTCCATAACAAACGGGCGGGAGAGGTGCTCTCTTATCTCCAGAAGTTTGTGGATGGAGGACTCAACTTAAATGCCCAGATTGTCCTATGCCCCGGTTGGAACGACGGTAAAGAGCTTGACAGAACCATTTCGGATTTGGGAAACCTGGGGGAAAGTTTGGAGAGTGTTTCGGTCGTTCCGGTAGGACTTTCCAATCATAGAGAGAGGTTAGAACCCCTTCGTGGCTTCGATAAAGAATCAGCGAAGGCAGTAATTGAGCAGGTCGCCAAGTGGCAGGAGCGTTTTTTGGAAACCCATGGTACCCGTCTGGTGTATCTGGCGGATGAGTTTTATATTATGGCAGAAATGCCTATGCCGGGTTTTGAGGAATATGAGGGATTTCCCCAGATTGAAAACGGTGTTGGTTTGTGTGCGTCCCTTGCCGATGAGTTTTATGATGCATTGGCGACACGGAAACGGCGGAAACCAGCGAAAAAAAAGACGGTTGTAACAGGAAAGATTTCCTATGAGTTTATCAAGAGTCTGGTAGAGGAACTGGACGGAACGATGATTCAGGTAATTCCTATTACCAATCACTTCTTTGGAGAGAAGATTACAGTAACTGGATTGATTACCGGCGTCGATTTGATTGAGCAGCTAAAGGGAATTGAGCTGGGGGACAAGCTGATTTTGTCGTCTTCCATGCTTCGCCATGGAGAAACTGTTTTTCTGGATGATGTAACCGTTGCGGATGTGGAGAATGCTCTTCGTGTAAAAGCTGTGGTTGTGCCCAACGATGGGTATGCCCTTTTGGATGCATTGCTAGACCGATAGAGGAGAAAGTGAGGGAAAAACATGAAACCGGTTGTTGCGGTGGTAGGACGCCCTAATGTGGGAAAATCCACCTTTTTTAATAAAGTAAGCGGAAAGAGAATTTCCATTGTTGAGGATACCCCGGGGATTACCCGGGATCGGATTTATACTGATGCAGAGTGGTGCGGTTGTAACTTTACCATGATTGATACCGGCGGTATCGAGCCATCCAGTAAGGATACCATTCTGTCCCAGATGCGGGAACAGGCGGAACTGGCAGTTGATATGGCGGATGTGATTCTGTTCATGGTCAATGTAAAGGACGGAATGACGGCGGCGGATAAAGAGGTGGCAGCCATGCTGCAAAAGTGTGGACGTCCGGTACTTTTGGTTTGCAATAAGGTGGACAATCCCGGTAATCCGCCCATGGAGATGTATGAGTTTTATAATCTGGGAGTAGGAGAACCCTATCCGGTGTCTTCCATTCATGGTCTCGGAATTGGAGATTTACTGGATGATATGGTTAAGCTTTTCCCCGAGATGCCAGAGGAAGACGAAGAGGAAGATGTGATTCGTGTTGCCATTGTGGGAAAACCCAACGCAGGGAAGTCCTCTTTGGTCAATCGTATTCTCAATGAAAATCGTGTGATTGTCAGCAGTATCGCCGGTACCACCCGGGATGCCATTGACAGTAGTTATGAGCGGGATGGACAAAAATATGTCTTGATTGATACCGCCGGAATGCGGAAACGTGGTAAAATTAACGAAAATGTAGAGCGCTACAGCGTGGTTCGTGCTTTATCGGCAGTGGAACGAGCGGATGTTTGTCTAATTATGATTGATGCCGAGGAGGGAATTACCGAGCAGGACACCAAAATTGCCGGTTATGTTCACGAGCAGGGAAAGGCAAGCATTGTGGTTGTCAACAAATGGGATTTGGTAGAGAAGGAAACCAACACCATGAAGAATTTTCAGAACCATGTAAAAGAAGGTCTGAATTTTATGATGTATGCACCCTCGGTCTTTATCTCGGCAAAGACGGGTCAGCGGGTAGACGGACTTTTTCCCATGATAAAATCGGTGCTGGAACAGAACCGAAAACGGATTTCCACCGGTGTTTTGAACGATGTGATTAACGAGGCAATTGCCATGGTGCAGCCACCGTCAGATAAGGGAAAACGTTTGAAGATTTACTACGCAACCCAGGCAAGCACCGCACCGCCTACCTTTGTTCTTTTTGTGAACAATGCCGAGCTTGCTCATTATTCGTATATCCGTTATCTTGAGAATCAACTCCGGGCAAGATTTGGATTTGAGGGAACGCCGGTTAAGTTTATTGTAAAAGAAAAAAATAAGAAAGATTAGAGGGAAAAGACATGGAATGGTTATGGTTAGTGCCAGTTGTGGCAGTTGCGTACTTGATAGGTAGCATCAGCTCAGCCATCCTGATTGGAAAGGTTGTTGGAGGAGATGATATTCGCAGTCATGGCAGCGGAAATGCCGGGGCAACCAACACCCTGCGTACCTATGGGAAAAAAGCGGCAATCTTTGTGCTGGTTCTGGACTGCCTAAAAGCGGTCATCGCCATTTTATTGGGGATTCTGATTGCAGACCTTGCGGGTCTGGAACCCAGATACGGTGCCTATAGTGCCGGTGTTGGTGCAGCTCTTGGGCATAACTTTCCAATCTATTTCCATTTTCGAGGTGGAAAGGGTGTCCTTGTTTCGGCGGTTTATATGCTCTTTGCCGATTGGAGAATCGGTTTGGTTGTTTTGATTCTTTCATTGGTTTTGATGGCAGTTACCCGATATGTTTCTTTGGGTAGTGTTTTGGGTGCTGCGGCATTTTTTGTGATTAGTTTATTTGTCCATTGGGGTGATGTGGTATATCTCCTATTTGCTTTTGTTATGGCAGGAACCTTAATCGTCATGCACCATACCAATATAGGACGTTTGCTTGCGGGAACCGAGAGTAAGCTAGGTCAAAAGAAAGTATAGGAAAGGGGCAGAAAAATGGCGAAAATCAGTATCATTGGCTCCGGTGGTTGGGGAACCGCTGTGGCGGTAATGCTTGCCAAGAACGGACATGAGGTAATGCTTTGGTCTTATCTGCAGGAGGAAAGCACTGCCTTGGAAAAAGAACGGGAAAATATTCCCTTTTTGCCGGGTGTTAAAATCCCGGAAAACGTAAGATTTACAGCGAAATTTGAGGATTGTGCCGGTGCGGATTTGATAATCACAGCAGTTCCGTCCCATGCCATGCGTATTACTGCAAAGGGCCTTTCTAAGGTTGTCCGGGACGGGCAGTTGATTTTGAATATCTCCAAAGGCTTGGAGGAAGAAACATTCTGTACCATGTCCCAGATTTTGAAACAGGAGCTTCCTGGCTGTGAAATTGCTGTTATGTCAGGACCTAGCCATGCGGAAGAGGTTTCCCGTGGGATTCCAACCACAAATGTGGTAGCGACTGCGTCAGAGGAAAGGGCGAATTGGATTCAGGATATTATGATGAATTCTGATTTTCGTATCTATACTAACCCAGATATGATGGGAGTAGAACTTGGTGGCTCCTTAAAGAATGTGATTGCTCTTTGTGCGGGTATTTCTGATGGAATGGGCCTCGGGGATAATACCAAGGCAGCGTTGGTTACAAGAGGTATTGTAGAGATTGCAAGACTTGGTGTTGCCATGGGTGCCAAAGAAGAAACGTTCCATGGGCTTTCGGGTATTGGCGATCTCATTGTAACCTGTACCAGCATGCATTCCAGAAACCGCAGAGCGGGTATCCTGATTGGTCAGGGAAAGAGTCTTGATGAGGCACAAAAAGAGGTCAAAATGGTGGTAGAGGGCGTGAAAACCTGTTGTGCTGCGTATGCTTTATCAAAGAAAGTTGGAGTGGAAATGCCGATTGTGGAGCAGACTTATCGGGTGTTGTTTGATGGAGTATCCCCGCAAGAGGCAGTGAAAAACCTGATGAGCCGGGAGAAGAAGCACGAAACGGAAAAAGTCTTTTTATCGATTTCGTAGAGGAAAAATGATGGAAAAACAAGAAAGCAGAACCAGAATGATGTTGGGAGATGCGGGAGTTTCACGTTTGCGTGAGGCGCACGTTCTACTTTTTGGCTTGGGTGGTGTCGGTTCCTATGCGGCAGAGGCATTGGCAAGAGCCGGTATTGGAAAGCTCACTCTGGTGGATGGAGATGTTGTATCGGTCAGTAATATCAATCGGCAGCTACCGGCACTCCATAGCACGGTGGGAAGACCCAAAACTGAGGTTGTAGCACAACGGATTGCGGATATTGATCCAAGCATCGTTGTTGTGCAGAAAAACTTGTTTTACTCTGCTGATACGGCAGATGAGGTGTCATTTTCCCAGGTTACTTATGTGGCAGATGCCATTGATACCGTTACATCAAAAATCTTGCTGATTCAAAAGGCAAGGGAACTTAATATCCCCGTGATTTCCTGCATGGGTGCCGGAAATAAGTTGGAGCCGACGATGTTTCAGGTTGCAGACATAGAAAAAACCAGAGTATGTCCTCTGGCACGTGTGATGCGTACCGAGCTTCGCAAGCGCGGCATTTCTGGTGTAAAAGCAGTCTATTCCGAGGAACCTCCCTATCTTCAAACGTCTCAAACAGACGGAAGAAAGCAAACGCCCGGAAGCTTGAGTTTTGTTCCCTCTGTGGCTGGATTGATTTTGGCAGGAGAAATCATCAAAGAAATTGCATTAGAAAAAGAGCTGTAGGATTTCCTACAGCTCTTTTTGATGAATTATTTTCCGTTTTCAATGAATGGAGTGGAAATGGGATTTCCAGCACACCGTGCCGCCTCAATTTCCAGCAATGTCCGAACGGCATGGGCGCCTTGCTCATCCAAGCTATTATACCGGGCAAGTACCCCCAATGTGTTTTCGTTAATCAAGGCGGAATCCTGATAATTTACCATGGAAATATCCAATGCCTGACAGATTCTAACCACGGTGTCGTAGGCGGTACCGCCTACACCGTTTTTTAATGCGCTGGCAATGGTTGTGTAGGGTATGTCTAGGTAGGAAGTAAACTTCCTCACGCTCTTGAATTGTCGTTTAATCTCCTGCTTAATCAAGGCCGTCAATTGATCCATGTAATTTCTCCTTTATCAATGTCAAAATAACTGTGCTGTGACTTCATTATAAAGAGAATATAGCCAAATGTCAAGTAAAATTCAAGAAAAAATGGATATTTTTGGGGATTTTGGCAGGATTTTTAAATTTAAAGAATAATACAGATCATGCCACCAGAGCCTTCATTGATGATTTTTTGCAGGGTTTCCTGAAGCTTCATTTGTGCATCATCCGGCATTCGATAGAGCTTGTTGTGCAGACCTTCGTTGACTAATTCATGAAGGGATTTTCCAAAAATGTTAGATTCCCAGATTTTTTTGGTGTCATTTTCAAATTCGTTTAAGAGATAGTGAACCAGTTCCTCGGATTGCCGTTCTGTCCCCACAATGGGGCTGACCTCGGTTTCGATATCGGCGCGTATCATATGTATTGTTGGCTACAAACAGAGGTGTTTAAACGTTTTCCTTTGCTTTTTTTATTCAAGACAATAACACAGATCATAGTGGAACGTTAAATCATATGCTTTTCGTGCTCTTGAATTGCCACCACGTGTTTGTGTTATCTGTCCGTTGTCAAAGGTTACAAAGTGGGAGTCTTTAGCAAAATTTGCAAGGTCATTTGGAATAAATTTTAGAAAAATTTTGAGGTCAATCTGATTTTCAACCTCACTTTCATATACCACAATTTTATCAATAAAAGAATCAACAACATTTTTGCCAAAGTCTTCTGTAAAGTCAAGTTCCTCCGCAATGATTGAACGAAGACTTTCGATTGATTCTTTGATGTCGAGATTTTTTTGTTCTTCTTCATCCAGAAGAGAAAGCTTAGCGTTTAGTTCCTCAATTTGTGCATTGAAGATATTGTTTCTTTCCTCAAATTCTATGTTTGAAAGTCTGTTGTCAATGACTAAGTCAAGTAGTCTTTCTTTTTTTTCATGCAGGGCATTGAGGCTGGCATGTATTTTGTGCCTGGATTTTCCAATCGCTCGTGTATTGTTGCATTCTTTGTAAAGGGAAATAAGGTCATTGACAATCTTTTTTTCATGAATCATCCGACTATAAACTTCACGTACTACGGCATCAATCTCAGTTGTGTACACCAGAGGGTTGTGACATTTGTTGCCGTTACCATATTCTTTGCAAGTCCATAACTCTTTGTTTCCCGATTGATATCTGTAAATTGTATGATGATAGCGTGTATGATGTTCGCCGCAGACAATTTTCCCGGAGTATAGATATTTATTCTGATAGCTTGTCCTATCTTCGCTCATCATCTTGCAGCTCCGTTCTTTTAGTTTTCTGTTTGCTTTATCCCAAAGTTCCGGCGCAATAATCGGAGGCACTTTCTCGTGGTCTTCGTACATGACCCATTCTTCCACCGGAAGAGAGATAATTTCATTACTTAAAAAATTGACCTTGTGTGTCTTATTGCCACAGTAATATCCCTTGTACTTGGGATTAACTAAAATACCTTTTATGGAAGAAAAAGAAAAAGGATTTCCGTTTGTGTTTCGAAAGCCTGAATCGGATAGGTGCTTTGCAATTTTTCTTACTCCCATATCTTGATTTGCATACATATCAAAGATGCTGCGAACCATTTCCGCTTCTTCCGGTACAATAACCAATTTCCCTTTTTCCTTGCGATATCCCCAGATATTGTCATTTCCAAGAACGGTTCCTTTCTTGATGGATTCACGAAAACCAAATTTAAGTCGTTCGGACGTTTTGCGTGATTCTTCCTGGGCTAAACTTGCCATTGTAGTAAGACGGAAATCACAATCTTCATCAATGGTATTTAGATTATCATTCTCAAAAAGTACCGCAACACCATAGGTTAAAAGTTCCCTTGTGCAACGTAGACTATCAAGGGTGTTTCTGGCAAATCTGGAAACCTCTTTTGTACAGATTAGGTCAAACTTTCCCCGTTTGGCATCTCGCATCATCTCGATAAAACTGTCTCTTTTGTCTATTTTTGTTCCAGTTAAGCCCTCGTCCACATATCCTCTAACAAATGTCCAGTTGGGGTTACGTTCCAAGAGGTTTTCAAAATACGTTTTTTGTGCATCAAGGGAATGTAATTGGTCATATTTGTCGGTAGATACTCTGGCGTAATAGACAACACGCAAATTATAATCTGATATCCTTGTGTGGCGTGTCCGGATATCCTGTCTAATTTGATAAATATTCATTTTGGTCCTCCTATCTTGCGTTAAAGGTAATTTATAGAAAGAAAGTGTGCTGCTAAAATACAGTACACTTTGGGTCACATTTGTCAGCTTGCTTGTTTCAACAAAAGTTCCTTTGCGGTAAAGTACATATCTTCCGAAATAATATGCTTGTCAAATAATTGCTGATTGATGAAAAGCTTTAATTCATGTTCGAATTGTTTTCTGTTTTCTTTAAGAATGTCTTCGGTTTTTTTAGACATAAATAAGCTCCGCCTTTCTTATGCACTGCCCTTTGATGGGTAGTTTTGCTTTGTATATTAGTATGACGGCAGCTTCAATGTTATGAATGACAAAAATCAAATTGTTTTGTCGATGAGTAACATAACATATTTGTGGAATTTACTTGACTTTTTGGTTGCGAAAGTATAAAATATAAAATGAATTGTTATGTTTTGTTCCCACAAAAGCGATGAGCTTTGAGAGAGTTTTTTGGAGAAGATACATCCATAAGTTTTTGCAAGTTTTAATGGTTTTTGCCGATAACTTATGAAATGCAATGCGTTTGTGGAATTTACTTGACTTTTTACTCTAAACAGTATAGAATAGAAGACAGGGCATTTATGTCCTTTTAACCAAAATTAGTTAAAGATTTTCAATACATATATTTAAAGGAGATGTGAATATGAATTTTCGCAAAATGAAAGGGTTTATCTCAATCGTTATTGTATTGTCAATGCTGCTTTCTACAGTTCTGACAGTGTCAGCGGCAGATAACTACAGTAGATTTGTGGATTTTCCTACGGGATGGTCTAAAGTGGCAATGGAGCATGCAGTTGATAATGGCTTGCTTTACGGTAGTTCAGAAACCACAATCAATCCGAAGGATAATCTTACGCGTGCAGAAATGGCGACAATCATCAATCGTGTTTTTGGCGCAACGATAAAGGCTGATATTTCTAAATATACAGATGTTACTCCGGACGATTGGTATTATGATGAAATTGCCAGAGCGGTAAATATGAGAACGTTTATCGGAGATTCTGCAACTACAATCAATCCGGAAGAGAGCATTACGAGAGAAGCTGTATTTACAGTAGTTGCAAGAGCTCTCGTTTTAGAAACTGAAGATTACACATCCCTGGAAGCTTTTCCGGATAGTGAATTGGTTTCTGATTGGGCAAAGAGTGCAGCGGCAGTTCTTGTAGCCAAAGGATATATCCATGGTAACGATGAGGGTAAGCTTTGCCCTCAGTGCTATATTACCAGAGAAGAATTTGCACAGATGATGTACAACATCATCAAAACCTATTACACCAAAAGTGGTAAGGTAAACAGCACCGGTAAAGACAGTAGTCTCATTAGAACATCCGGAGTTACCCTGTCGAATGTTACCATCGATGGAGATTTGATTATCGGTGATGGCGTTGGCAACGGAACAGTTGTGTTAAATAATGTAACTGTCAATGGTCGTCTTCTCTGCCGTGGTGGTGAGAAGGGTATCAAGCTTGTTAACACCAAGGTGAAGGAATACGTTGTTGTTTATGACGTGAATGGTATTGTACACTTCCAAAACTACCGAACTGAAGATGTCTTCAAGAATATTAAGGAAATTACACCGGCAACCTTCTTGAAGAAAGTTGGCGGCGGTGGAGGCGGATACAGTGGCGGCGGAGAAACCGCAGAATATCATACTGTATACTTCCATGACGGTGCGAATGAAAACCACTTTGCAACTGTGGCTGTTAACAAGGCTGCAAACGATGCGAACCGGAATATTCTGGGTGCGGGTAAAACCCTTGATGGTATCTACCAGGGTAAGCTTGTAACACTTCCTGCTTATGATAGAGCGGATTTAGGATATAATCTCCTTAATACTGCATATACCCATCAGGTTGATAAAGAATATCTGTACGAAACATCTCCGGGCGTGTGGTCGGCGTTTACCAATACTACTGTTGTAAATGGCGATATTCACGTATATTATGCGACCAAGATTGCGGCTATGGCAATGGATGTTCCGCAGATTGGTATTCCCTACACGCTTGACCTTCGTTATGATTCTGAATCAAGACTTGCGGACTCTTTGAAGGATGCGCTGATCGAAACAGGGTTAACGCTCGAAAAGAATGTAGTTAAGACAAAGGTCGATGCAAAGCTTGCGTCTATGTACAACTTGCTTAACCAAAAAACCGGTCTGGTTGATGCAGACGGAAATATTCTTGATAAAGACCTCAGCTTAAAAATTATTGATGTCATTGATTATGATCAGATTCAGGCAAAGGTGGAAGAACGTGTTAATGAAATGCTCAATGGCGAGACTGAAGAATTAAGGGCGGTTCTGGCATTTTTTGACATTCCCACGTTGGTAGATGAGATTGGCGGCAAAAAGCTGATTGACTTAATTGGTGATGATTCCTTGCGCAGCATCCTGAAGGATAATGAATTCCGAAATGATGGTATTGTGTTTGTACAGGATAAAATCAAGACAGATTCTGATTTGATTGTTTCTGTTTTGAATTCTTCCTCGAAGAATACCTTGATTGAGAGTGCGGCAAGCAAAAACAAGTTTATTGCAAAACTCGTGGGCAACGCTACCCTACGGGATGAGGTTCTTGAAACCTTGACATCCAATGCTATCAAGACAAAGCTCTTAACCTATCTTGATAAGACGAATGTGAAGGCAGAAATTCTTAAGATTTTAAAGAATGACACCGATTTCAAAAATAGTATTATTGTAATTGACAACACCGATGAGAAGTACAAATCTTCTTTGGCGTTGAGAAAAGTACTGGTTAAGGCCGTTGCGGAACCCGGTAAGGTTTACAATGATAACGATCCTACTCATGAAACAATGTCCGAGTCTGCAAAAAAGGTAAGAGAAGCTGTATATAAAGTTATTGAGGATAACCAGACAAAGTTTGGCAACCTTAGCGTTGGATTCTCTTCCAAATACGGATACGAAGCAATTGTATATGGGTATGTAAACGGTATTGATAGCGTAAAAGATAAATTCCAGAATATCAGTTTTAGACCGGCACAGTGGCAGAATTATATCAAACTGATTGACGAGGTTATTGCAGAGGTGGTAGAGAAATACTTCTCAACAGATGCAAATGACCAGTTAGAGGAAGAATTGCAAGCGGTTATTGATACCACAGTTGTTGATTTTGCAAAGAAGTATCTCAATCAGATACCCATTGTTGATGGCGATGAAGAGAGCGATAAGAAGATTCAGGATGTCATTGAGAACAGTGTTATTGCATTTATCGAAGCATACTTTGATGGAAAAACAGACCTTAACAATGATACTGATATTGCAGGGCTTGCAGAAGACATTAAGGCTGTCTTTGTTGAAAAGGTTAAGAGTGTGGATGTAGCTAAAATACAACAACCCATTGTTACTTTTGTTACTGATGCACTTAACGCCGACTTTGTAGATGATTTTGTTCTGGATAATTATGATGCCATCGTTGATGCGGTAGAAGATGAGTTTATCATGTCATATATTGATACTCTCTCCGATGATGAGGTTGATGACCTTGTAAAGGATCATGCTGACATTGATATGATTATCGAGCATATTGGTAAATTGACTCCGGCAAAGCGTGCTGAACTTGCTCAACAAATCATTGACATTCTTGACCAGTATGCTCCTTATGTAGAGTTTATGCAGGCGTTTGAAACTAAGGCAGATAGCTTTGAGGTCAATAAGCACAATACTCATTTTGTAACAGCGGTAGGAGAGGCCATTGACACCTTTGACTTTGCAGAAATGCTTGGAATCCTTAGAAACAAGGGCTTTGGTGTGATGATTGATGCTTTGGGCGAAGATGTAATGTATGAGATTTTCGACAGTACTACATCAAAGTACTGGATTGAGCTTGAGAAAGTAGTCGATGAAGTTGAGGCTTCAAGTGATGCTAACATCAAGCGCTATTATACAACCAGCATGAATGCAACAATCAACATCCCGGATATTCTAAAGGGTATCTACGGAAGAGCAGCTGCAAAGTTGAAGACAAAGCTTGAAAACAAGGGCGGTTATTATTACCAAAACAACCTGGCTCTGCAGAAGTTCGTTAACATTAACTGGTTTGATTTGGCAGTTGCATATGATGCAGCACGAGTGGATGAAAGCACGGGTGCAACCGGATATTATTTCAGAGACTATATGGAATATTATTGTGCACTTTTGGATGTTGCTATTATCTTTGATGATGCACTTTGCTACTACGGCGACCTCAGTGATGAAGAATACAAAGCGGTTAAAGAGGGACTTACTCAGGATGTGGCAGATTTCCTGAAAGAGATGCAGTTGATTTCTGATAAGCTGGAAAACAATCAACCCATTGTAGGTGGTTTCACTCTGCAGAGTTTAATTAACAAGATTGATTCGGTAAAGCAGACCCTTGCATCTTCCGGTGGTAGCGCAGTTGGTTCTTATATGTCAACGCTCGAACCTGTCATTGACCATGTTAAGACTATTTTGGTTGACTTGGGCGAAGGGGACTTGCCTGGCGGTTATACCTTGGATGATTTGGATACGCTGAGCAGAAAGCTTGTTACCGTTATGGAGGGTATGAGTGAAGGCGAATATGATGCTATCAATGCTAAATTTGAGGATATCATCGCTTCCGCACTTTCCCGAATTGACGCAGTGTTGACTGAAATGGATGAAACGGGGAATTTGCCCTTTGAATCAATTCTTTCAAAGGTTTCCGTTTTGAATAAGATTTACAATCAATATGCGACACCGATTCAAAAAATTATCTCTGTTTTAGCAGATCTCGATTTAGAGTCCATCAATGTTCCTGTTGATGCGGAGAAGTTTGAAGAAATCTTGTTCGGAAGAGAAGAAGACATCTTCAATATTGACAATGTGATAGAGCTTGTAAAGGGCAGACTTGGAGCATCTGAAGCGACAGGATATCAAAATGGAAAGTATTTTGTTGATAAGTATGCCAAGGACTTCAATGGCGATAGTGTAAATGATATAACTTTCAGCAGATATTTCTACTAAAACAAACGTATCCATGGGAGGAAAACCTCCCATGGATAAACTTGTTTTTAATAACATTTGGCAACAGGAGGATTTTATGAGCAAAAAAATGATTTCAGCCTTTTTGGCTTTCACAATGATTTTATCTGTTATTTCTATTGGTGTATTTGCGGATGATTCCAAAATAAGTTTTACTGATGTAGATGCATCCACTGCAGAAGGTGTTGCTATCTATAAGCTCGTTGAAAACGGAATTGTAAGCGGTAACGGCGATGGTACATTTACACCAAACAACTTTGTAACCAGAGCAGAGTTATGTAAAATGGTAAACAATATCTGGAAGTTAACAGAACCGGCAGACCAAGGATTTTGGGATGTTACTGAGGACAAATGGTATTTTAAGCATGTGCTCATCGGAAAAAAGGCAGGATATATTAACGGATTTGATGATGGTTCATTCCGAGGAGATGACTATGTTACAAGAGAACAGGCTTGTGCAATCATTTGCCGTATTTCTGGGTTAAAGGATGTGGCGTATACCCAAACAATTGCGGATGAGGTGTCCGATTGGGCAGTAAATGATGTGAAGAAAATACTCGGCAATAAGCTGATGACCCTGGAAGAGGGGAATAAATTCAGAGCAACGGAGAATATGAAGCGTGGTGTTCTTGCCAAGGTCCTTGCGAATTTTGTCGATTCCACTACAAGTGGAACAGTGGTTAATCCTTCCGGCGGTACTACCGGTGGTTCTGTTGGCGGTACTACAGGCGGTATTACAGGAGGTTCTGTCGGCGGTCCTACCGGCGGTTCTGTTGGCGGTCCTACCGGCGGCGGTATTGGTGGTTCCACAGGTGGAAAGCCAACGGTTGACTATACCCAACAGAATGCAAGTATTGTCGCAAACCTGAAGGTTGCAAAAAGCGAATTAACAGACAATCGCGCTTTGTTCACAGAGCCTGAAAAGGAAATTATTGATATTGTAATAGGTGTACTGACCAATCTTATTGCTTCTCAAGACAAGTATATCATATCCACAGAAACCGTATATACTGCATATGTTGAAGATATTCTGGAAGCCATGGAAAAGTACAAGGAGTTTAATACCAGCGACAGAAGCTCCTTTGTTTCCAAAATAAGCCGTTTGAACAGTACTGTCTTTAACTTTCTTGAAGAATTTTTTGGCATTGATCTTTCGGATATTGATGGAACAATCGAATAGCTTCACTTTAAGTGTAATTCTATAAGGGAGGAATACGATGTTAATGAAGAGAGTTTTGTCAATCATTTTAACAACTGGAATTTTAATGAGTACGCTGCCTGGCTATGCTTTCAACAATGAAGTTACAGCAGATACTTCCACTGTGATAACAGAAGAAGATGTAGATGCTGTTGCGGTGCCTTCTCCAGAAACAGAAGCGGTTGCTGAAGGAGAGATTCCGGAAGAAATGCGACTGGAAGCTACCTCTGGGGTCATCAGCGGATGCGGTTTGTCCTGGAGCCTTAGCCCGTCCGGAATGCTGATGA
Organism: Ructibacterium sp.; assembly: GCA_045606185.1. GTDB lineage: Bacteria > Bacillota > Clostridia > Monoglobales > Monoglobaceae > Ructibacterium. The sequence continues at coordinate 27,567 of JAZURN010000047.1, read as the reverse complement.
TTTTAGGTAACGGCAGTATGAACGATTTTGTGCAGGGAGATACTCCGTGGAGCCAGCAGAAGCAGTATATTCGATTTATTTATATTGCGGATGGAATTACCAATATCGGGGCATATGCTTTTTCTGAATTGAGTAATCTTCGAAGCGTTTATATGCCAAATAGTGTTGAATCCATTGGGGTCGGTGCATTTGAAGGCTGTACATTCTTAAAAGAGCTGGCATTGCCCAATAGCCTGAAGTCGATTGGAGACAACGCTTTCAAAGACTGTTATTCAATTAAGACGATTAGAATTCCGGCAAATGTAGTTTCGATTGGTATTTCGGTGTTCTCTAATTGTAAGAGCTTGACAAGCATCAATGTTTCTTCCGGTAATACAGCTTTTGTGTCAAAGGATGGGGTTCTTTTTACGGCTGGTTTTTCCACGCTGATAGCTTATCCTGAAAATAAAAAGGGAGAAAACTATGTGATTCCCAAAGGTGTTGCTGCCATTGGGGAATATGCCTTTGATGATTGTGATGCACTTACCAATGTAGAGCTGCCCAAAACCTTATTTTCCATTGGCAGTGGAGCGTTTCATGAGTGTTCCGGCATCAAGAAAATTGAGATTCCAGCGTCGGTAACTGAGATTGCACAGGATGCAATACTTTATGGAATGGACTCCTTGGAGAAGATTCAGGTTGATAAAGAAAATCAGGTGTATGCTGACGTCAACGGCGTATTGTTTGATAAGGACTTAACGACCCTGTTAAGATTCCCTGCAGCTTGTAAGGATGCCTGCGTAGATATTGGCGATGGACCATCCTACGAATTGCCGTTGACGGTTACCACAATTGGTCAAGAAGCATTTTGGGATTGTCATACCATTGATACTTTGTACATCTATGGTTCGCTGGAAAAAATTGAAATGGCGGCATTCATGTATTTTGATTCCCTGAAGGAAATTTATTTTGATGGAACCAGCTTTAACTGGGAAATGGTTGAAAAGGGCATTTTTAATGAAAAACTCAATGAAGTTCCCATTAATTTTCTGGTAGGAGAATTGGAGAAGCAGTTCCACGCCAAGGTCGGTGTTACATATTATCTTGAAGATTTTGTTGACCTTCAGGGGAACGATGTACTTCTTGAGACCCTTGTAGTTTCTTCTTCCAATCCAACTGTAGCTACAGTTGACAAAACAAAGATGACGGCAATTTCTGAGGGCGAAGCAATTATTACTGCTGTTGTTTTCAAGGATGGGGCAACTTATGCAGCGTCTGTCCAGGTTATCGTAACCAAAAGCGATAACGATAATCAGAGTGGTACATTCCCGCTAATCCAAGGCGAAACCATGGATTTGAGGGGAGCGTTGAGTGTTCCTCAGGAATTTATGGATGCACTGGTTTGGACTTCTTCCAATCCAAAGATTGCTGTTGTCGAAAACGGTGTTGTAACCGCAGTTGAACGAGGCAAAGCGGTTATTATTGCTTCGGTTAATTCAGAGGATAGTTTAGCTTATAGTGTTCGTTGTGAGATTGTGGTAGAACCGAAATACACCAGCGAAGAATATTTTAAATTCAACAAAGAAACAGGAACCATTACAAAGTATATCGGTCCGGATGCGGAAGTAATCATTCCGCTTACCATCGGTGGTATTCCTGTTAAAGCAATTGGTGACAGTGCATTCTATAATTGTAATTATATTACCAAGGTTGAAGTTCCGGAAACTGTCACGAAAATTGACAGATATGCTTTTTACGGATGTAGCAGTCTTGCCAACATCAGTCTTCACGAAGGAATCCAATATATTGGAGATTATGCGTTTACCTGCTGTTCGTCCTTGATAAAAATGACGATTCCTTCGACTGTAACAAACAATGGTCGGTATTGGTTCAATAGCTGTAACAAACTGGATACCATTACCTTTGCTGAAGGGATCAAAAAAATTCCTTCCGGTGTAGGTTTTTCGCCGGTTAAAAAGATAGTGCTGCCTTCCTCGGCAACAGAGATTTCTGACAGTGCGTTTTACTACTGCAATAATTTGGAAGAAATCAACATTCCAAACGGGGTGGAAACTCTTGGAAGTAGCGCTTTTTCCGGATGTACTAAGTTAAAGAAGGTAAAACTTGGTTCCAGAATAAAAGCCATTGGATATCAAGCTTTTTATAATTGTAGTTCGCTTAAGACGATTGAGATTCCGTCTTCTGTGACCGCAATCGGTAATTATGCATTTGAAGGTTGTACTGCATTAGAGCAAGTATCCTTAGCGGAAGGCTTGAAAACAATTGGATACGGTGCCTTTTATTGTTGTTCTTCATTAAAGAGTATAAGAATACCCAACAGTGTTACTCAAATAGGGGACTACGCCTTCTATTCCTGTGGGATGCTTAACAATATTAACTTTGGTTCCGGTTTGCAGTCTATAGGTTCCAGTGCGTTTTACTATTGTAGTATGCTGAAGGAAATTAAGCTTCCTGATTCTATGAAAACCATTGGGAGTGATAGTTTTCGTTACTGCAGAAGTCTGAGCAAGGTTGACCTTGGAAATGGTTTGCAGTCAATTGGCAATGGTGCTTTTTCCAACTGTTCTACTTTAGAATCCGTTAAGATTTCCGGTAGAATTCCTCACCTTGGGAATGCCTTTAGCGATTGCTCCAGGTTAAAACAGGTAGTGCTTGGAGAAGGTATCACAACCATTGGGAATAATGCATTTTCTCGTTGTACTTCTTTGGAGAGCATTGTTATTCCTAATTCTGTAAACAAAATAGGAAACTCTGCCTTTTTGGGATGCAATCAATTAAAGACAGTATCCTTGGGGACAGGATTGAAAACCATTGAGGAATTGGCATTTTCACAGTGTAGCTCTCTAAAAAGTATTACCATACCCAGCGGTGTTACAGAAATCCAGGATTATACATTCCGGTATTGTTCTTCGTTAAAGAACGTCAATTTAGGTTCCAGCATAAGAAGAATCGGTCAATATGCATTTGATTATTGCGCCTCCCTTGAACAGATAACAATTCCGGATAGTGTGAAATCTATTAACGCTTATGCTTTTGAAGGTTGTTCCAAATTAGAGAATATTGATTTGGGTAGTGGGATAACGAAGATAGGTCAGTCAGCCTTTTATAATTGTACCTCGTTAAAATCCATAACAATACCTGATAGTGTTACCCAAATAGAAAGATATGCATTTCAACAATGTAGAGGTTTAGAGCAGCTTACGTTGGGCAATGGATTGCAATACATTGACCAAGGTGCATTTTACTTCTGTAACTCATTAGAAAGTGTAACAATTCCCAATAGCGTTATCTCGCTTGGGGATTACGCATTCTACAAGTGTTCCAATTTAGACGAATTGGATTTGGGGACCAATGTAAGAATTATCGGCCGATATGCATTTGCATATTGTACATCATTAGAGAATCTCATGATTCCTGACAGTGTAAATCACGTAAAAGATTATGGATTTGCATATTGTACTAACTTAAGTGATGTTCAGATTGGTAATCCGTTATGCGTATTCGGTTATAATGTTTTCTATCGCTGTGATAAGTTGAACAGTTCTACAGAGTGGACTGCCTCTTACAAGGTATTGAGCGAGGATACCGTAGGTTACTTCCCGATGCAGATTGAATATGAAGTTGAGGGAAGCTTGATAACTGATAAAAAAATTACGGTTAATTTGCCGGAGAATACCTATTTGGTTCCCGGTTCCATGAAACTTGATGGAGAACTTTACAATAACTATACCGAGGCTGAAGCCAAGGATAAATGGACCCGGTATTACAATGAAATTGTTATTGAGTTAGAGAAAAACAGTGGTGTTCTAACCTTCTGTATCAAGCCGATGCAATATGGAAGTTTTTCAACCTCTGCGACAATGTCAATGAGTCAACTTGGCAGAACGGTAACGAAGCAAATCGGTCAAGTCCACTTGGCAATGCCGGATGTTACCATCAATGCAGCTAGCACAACCGGTAAGCCTAGTGTAGTCGTAGAAGGGTCGGCAATTCCATATACAGATGTTAAACTTTCTATTGACGGAAACTATCAGAAAACTGTTCGCTCTACCATGAGTGGTAAGTATAAAACCACGGTAGAAATCAACGAACCTGAGAACTATCGTGAATATAAAATTACGGCAGAGGTTATTGGCAATGGCGGGGCGGTTTCCACGGCGGATGCTATTGTACAATACGTTGCCAACACACCGAACCTTGAAAGCTTGACGTACTATTATGGCAGGATAGGAAGCTCTAAGAAAAACTATACTTTGTATTCTGCAAATGGCGGGGTTAACAGACCTGTTGTACAGTGGGGAAACCCGGGTGCGGTACGAAATCACGGAAAGGGATACGAGTATTACTTTGAGGTAAATCTTTCCCAGAGAGAAAACGTTGATAAGGTTTATGTGGTAAGCTTTAAGGATAACAAGAAGGAATATCTGGAAGCGGTATGGGATAGCAGAAGAAATCGTTATGTTACATCTGGCTATTTTGCAAATGATTGGAACTACATGCCGGGTGTGTTGACGGTTGAATACACCAAGAAGGCGGAGGCAGCGAGTGCAAATCTTTCAGATTTTGATGCATACTTTGATTTCGAAAGTGACGCTTTTGCGCCGTCCATCACAGATTATACATCCACATCCTTTAGTGCCGAGGTTGCTGTAGCAGATGCTCTGCGAGAACTATTCGGTAGCAGCATTGCTCTTAACGTAGAAACTGTAGAACGGGATTATACGGGAGTAAGTGTTGAAGCGTTGTGTCTTGATGAGTCAAACTATTATGCATACCCGCTTAAGAGGGGTGGAAATCAATCTGTCATTTCCTTCGACCTTCGGAGTATTGATGGTGCTTCTGTAGTGATTCATGACATGACCGGAGGCAAAGAGATAACCTATCAAATAAGTTTTGTTTCTGCTGATGCCGATGGTGGAGAAACCCCGCTGTCAGTTTTGGAAATTCTAAACCGGACAGAGGAATATGCAGGCAGAATTTCCAATGCATATAATCTTAATTTTAACATTGAAGAAATTAACGAAGGTTTGCAATTAGCAGGAATTTCGCCGGAAACCATCGAAGTAGGCAATGAAAAAGCAGAAATGATGGAACTGAAAAAACAGATGTTTATTTTGATGGCAACGGTTCTATCTGCATCAAGTGTGGAAGAGTTGTCTGCACCCAGTCAAATCCTGGAATACATTCTTGCTTTGATTGAAGAAGATGTGGAGTACTTTAGAGATTTGAGATTACTGAACATCTACAGAATCGGTTTGGAATGTAAAGTAAAGTGGGTGCTTGACCCCAGCGGTTATGTATATGAGGGCGTAACGGACAATCGTTTAGAGGGTGTTACTGCTACCATATTCTATGTCGAACTTGAAGAAATGCCTATAAAAGCTGATGGCAGTCCGGATGCTGAAAGCTTAGACCCGTCCCTCGTTAAGCTTTGGGAGGCATCTGAGTATAATGATCAGAAAAACCCCTTGTTAACTGATGCGAATGGTATGTATGCGTGGGATGTTCCAACAGGGTACTGGCAGGTTAAATACGAAAAGGAAGGCTATGAACCGACATACAGTGACTGGTTGCCGGTTCCGCCTCCGCAGACGGATGTCAACGTAGAGCTGGTATCCACAGCGGCACCGAAGGTTGAATCTGCCTCTTTGACTACGGGAGCATTGACGGTTGTCTTTGATAAGTATATGAAGCCGGAAAGTATTACCAATGTTTCGGTAGGAGATGCATCCTATACCCTGGAATATGACAAAACGAAAAAGGATTTGGAAGGTAACATCCTGGCAAAGGAATTTAAATTTAAATTCCAAGCTCCACTGTCCGGAGGAGTAGAGCATACGGTTAACATTTCTGAAGCTAAATCCTACGCAGATATTCCCATGGAGGATTATTCTGCAGGGCTGGTTGCAGAAGGAAAAGCCACCTATCGTTTTGTTGACGAAGACGGAACGGTACTGAAGGAAGCAACGGTTGATTGTGGAACAGCAGTCGAGGCTCCTACTGAAAACCCGGAAAAGGCATCCACAACACAATTTACCTATACTTTTGCCGGCTGGAGCGGATACACTGACGGAATGATGTTAACTGGAGATATTACATTTACTGCAGAATATACACCGAAGGTTCGGCAATATACCTACCGTTTTGTTGACGAAGACGGAAGGGAATTGAAGAAGGAAACGGTAGATTATGGAACGGTAATTGTGGCTCCTGATAAAAATCCGGAGAAGGCATCAACGGCAGAGCATAGCTATACCTTTGCTGATTGGAAAGGATATAGCGCAGGAATGTTGGTAACGGAGGATGTTACCTTTACTGCGGAATATACAGAAAGAGCTAGCCGGTATACCTATCGGTTTGTCAATGATGACGGAACGGTAATCAAGGAAGCAACGGTGGATTACGGAACGACAATTGTGGCTCCTGAGGAAATCCCGCAAAAGGAGGCAACAGCAGAATACACCTATACCTTTGCCGAATGGGTTGGATTTACCCCCGGAATGACAATTACTGGAGACATTACCTTTACTGCGGAATATACAGAAAGTGTTAATCAAGTAATTCCCGAGGAACTGGTATTGTCCAATGTTACAGTCAATGGAAACACGATCAGTGTTGAACACACCAACAATCTGACGGGGAATGCTTCCTTTGATGTGATTTGTGCAGTGTATAATGATAAGAATGTTTTAATTGGTATTCAAATGAGATCTGTGACAGATCTGGAAAGCGGAATGTCGAACGAAGAGGTCTTTACATTTGACACGTCGTGGAATAGCTATAAAATATTCACTTGGTCTTCTTTTGAAAAGCTCTTGCCTTGGTTGACTCCTCGCAAAAGATAAAAAGAATCCTTTTGACACAGAACATTGCAGAACAAAAGGGCTTGTATCCTAATGGATACAACCCCTTTTTGTAAGTTTGATTGCTAAATGTTTTCAAAGACCTCTGTTTGTAGTGCATCATATGTATAGATGGAGCACTTGCTTTTAACCGAACGCCAAAACGACTTCCTTGTTTAACAATTTCCGGCTCTTCCAAGGTAAGCTCATCCATGGAGGGTGTCACAATTCCGTAGCCTTTTTGTTTTACTGCCTGAAGGGCAGATGAAATTTTATCGTATTCCTTCTTCATGGACGATAGAGTTTGCAGCTCGGCAAGCAAAGCGTTTTTATCTGCGATAGAAAACCCGGTTTTCTCCTCAACGGTTTGATAAAAGAGAGCCTCCGGCACAGACAGGGATAGAAAGGCAATGCCCTGTCCAGCATCCATTTTTTCAATTTTTGCAACGTCAATGTAATCTGCGTTTGAGAGAATTTCAGGAAGATGCATAACATCCGAAATCTTTGCAACATTTTCTGCGGTATCAAAGACGGTGCCTTGGATTCCTGCCTGAATGGGATTTTCCTCTCCCAATGAGAGAATCCATTCAGGAATTTGAATTCTCACTTCCTTTACGGGAAATTCATAGAGAATTTGTTCCATGACACTGTTTAGGTCAGCCTCGGTCATGGTCATACAGTTGAGAGGAACCACTGTTACTCCGTATTTTTCCCGTAAGCTATGGCAGGCGTCCATTGCTTCTTTGGAATGAGGAGCAACGCAGTTCATAATCACGATAAAGGGTTTGTTTAGTTCTTGAAGTTCCCGGATAACCCGTTCTTCGGCATCCAGATAATCTCTGCGGTCAATTTCAGTTATACTGCCGTCAGTGGTAACAACAATTCCTACGGTGGAGTGATCGGCAATGACCTTTCTGGTTCCGATTTCGGCGGCATCCGAGAAAGGAATGGGAGTATCTGCCCAGGGGCTCATGACCATTCTTGGCATTTCGTCCTCGATGTAACCCCGGGCACCGTCGACAATGTAGCCGACACAGTCAATCAATCGGACCTTGAAACTCGCCGAATCCCCAGCGGAAATTTCCACCGCCTCATTGGGAATAAACTTTGGCTCGGTGGTCATGATGGTTCTGCCTCCTGCACTTTGAGGAAGTTCGTCCAAGGCACGGGAGCGCTTAAAATCATTTTCCATCTTCGGCAAAACAATCAAGTCCATAAAGTTTTTAATAAAAGTAGATTTTCCTGTACGAACCGGACCCACAACCCCGATGTAGATATCCCCTTGGGTCCTCGTGGCAATATCCCGGTAAATATTATTGTAGCTATCCATAAACATCCTCCTTGATATGGGACTTCTTTTTGTACATTTATATTGTGTGCTTGTTTCAGTTATGACAAAGAATAAGAATAAAAAAATACGGTATCGTATGAATACGATACCGTATTTAAGTCCAATATCAAATGCAAAACAAAAATTGTTTTGCGATACCGAAAAGTGTGCAATACTATACAGCACGGTTAACCTTGCCCGATCTTAAGCATCTGGTGCAAACATACACCTTTTTGGGAGTACCGTCCACGATTGCTCTTACTCGTCTGATGTTGGGCTTCCAAGCCTTGTTTGCCCGACGATGAGAGTGGGAAACCTTGATACCAAAAGTTACGCCCTTTCCGCAAACCTCACACTTTGCCATATAGATACACCTCCTTAACAGCATTAAACTAATCTCAACTCGAGTTATTATACCAGAAAGTAAATAAGAATGCAAGCATTTTTTTCAAAAAATTTATATTTTTCGAAAAATACCCTTGAAAAAGAGGAATTTTCCTTGCAAATAGGGTTGCATCATAGTATAATATAGAAGGAAAATTGTGAACTAAAACCGCAGCGCGGTATGATTTTATCCCAAAGAGGTGCATACTATGGAAAAATTCAACGTAAAACTAGAAAAGGTTGTAGAAGAAATGAAGCTAGAAAAGCTTTATTATCCGGAACGGGAAATTCTAGTGGAAACGGCGGATTTAAACCGTCCTGGACTTCAGATCAGCGGTTTTTTTGATTATTTTGATCCCAAACGGATTCAGGTTTTTGGCAAGGTGGAAACCACCTATCTTTCTAAGTTCTCTCCGGAGGAACAATATAATCGGTTAAAGCCTTTGTTTGAAAAGGAGATTACCGCCGTTGTTTTGACTCGAAACGGAGAGGCGACGCCGGAAATGATGCAGCTTGCCAAAAAATATGATACACCGGTTCTTCGCTCGCATTATGCAACCTCGTATTTTACCAGTGCCTTAAATGCATTTTTAAATGTTGAACTTGCCCCCAGAATTACCCGACATGGGGTTTTGGTAGAGGTTTACGGACAGGGATTGCTCATTATGGGAGACAGTGGTGTCGGTAAAAGCGAAGCCGCAGTAGAACTCATCAAGCGTGGACACCGTTTGGTCGCAGATGATGCGGTAGAGATTAAGAGAGTTTCTGCAAAATCCCTGGTTGGCTTTGCACCTGATATCATTCGTCACTTTATCGAGATTCGAGGTATCGGTATTGTGGATGTCAAGAATATCTTTGGTATGGGTGCTGTAAAGGATTCAGAAAAGATTGATTTGATTATTCATCTGGAAGCATGGGAGCAAGGGAAGCAATACGACCGCCTTGGACTTGCGGACGAATACACCAATATTTTAGGGCTGGATATTCCATCCTTGACCATTCCGGTGCGCCCCGGACGAAATCTGGCAGTTATTTTCGAGGTAGCCGCCATGAACAATCGGCAAAAAAAACTTGGCTACAATGCAGCAGAGGAACTCAATCGCAGAATTACCGAGCATATGGGAGATGCCTTTGCCGAAGAGTAAGAAATGACAACAACGGAGGAATGAAATGAAGATTTTAGTGGATACTCATACCCACACCAACTGTAGCGATCATGTTTTCAGTACCTTATTAGAAAACCTGACCTACGCAAAGAAACAAGGACTCCAAATGCTCTGTATGACCAACCATGCACCTGCAATTCCTGATGGTGCTCATATCTGGCATTTTTGTACCATGGAAGAGCTACCCAAAGAAGTTGATGGGGTTCGTCTTTTGAAGGGTGTGGAGGCAAATGTCCTGGATACCAATGGGAATCTGGATATGCCAAGCCATATGCTCCCCGAGATGGAGGTGGTAATTGCATCCATGCATCCGCCCTGTTTTCCGCCAAGAACCAAGGAAGAGCATACCCGGACGTGGCTGAATGTAATTAAAAATCCTTATGTACACATTCTGGGGCATAGCGGTCATCCGTCCTTCCCGTATGATTACGAAACGGTCATTGCGGCAGCAAAAGATGCCAATAAATGTATCGAGATTAACAATCATTCCTTTGCGGTTCGCAAAGGGTGTTATGAAAACTGTAAGGCAATTGCTGAAACCTGCAAGAAACTCGGAGCGAGAATTGTGGTTAGCTCTGACGCCCACAGTTGTTTTCAGGTAGGTGTATTTAACCACGCCATTAAGATTCTGGAAGAGATTGACTTTCCGGAGAAACTGATTATGAATCTAAATGCAGAACGGTTTTCTGCATATCTGGATGAATTTCGCAAGGGAAGGGAAGCGGTATAATGCAGGAATCCATCATTCGTTCAGTTTTGGAAATTTTGGATGAATCCATGGTAGCCATTGACGAACCTATGAGCAAACACACCACCTTTCGGATTGGCGGTCCGGCAGATTTGTTTTTGACCCCGGGACGGGTAGAGGAGATTGCGGAACTTTGCCGTTTGCTTCGGCAATTGGAGATACCCTATCTCGTTTTGGGGAATGGCTCCAACGTCTTGGTAGGCGATGGCGGAATTCGTGGAGCAGTGATTCAGTTGGGGAATTGTTTTGCCGAATGTGAAGTCATGGGTAATTCTTTGAAAGCCCAAGCTGGCATCAAGCTTTCCCGACTTGCCGGCGTGGCATTGGAAAATGGCTTGACCGGCCTTGAATTTGCTGCCGGAATTCCGGGTAGCTTTGGCGGTGCCCTTTTTATGAATGCAGGTGCGTATGATGGGGAAATGTCCCAGGTTGTGGAAGAAGTTACCTATCTGGATGCAGAGGGACATGTAAAGACGGCAACCCATGAGGAGTGTTGCTTTGGTTACCGAACCAGTATCTTTTCCAAAAATCCGGAATTGATTGTTCTTGACGCTACCGTGAAACTGGAACAAGGGAACAAAAAAGAAATTCGAGAGAAAATGGATGATCTCGCTCAGAGGCGGGTATCAAAACAGCCGTTGCATCTACCCAGTGCCGGAAGCACATTTAAGCGTCCGGAAGGACATTTTGCGGGAAAGTTGATTCAGGATGCGGGATTGATGGGTTTCCGGATTGGTGGAGCAGCTGTGTCTGATAAACATGCCGGCTTTGTTGTAAACGATCAAGGGGCAACAGCGAAGGATGTCCGTCAGTTGATGGAGGAGGTTCAGAATCGTGTCTATCAGGCATATGGCGTGATGCTGGAGCCGGAAGTGCGATTTGTTGGAGAATTTTAGGTTTTGAAGACAATGAGGAAGTACAGATGAAAATTTTAATTATAACTGGTATGAGTGGTGCTGGAAAAACTCAAACAGTGAATGCCCTGGAAGATTTGGGTTGCTACTGTGTGGATAATATGCCGCCGGAATTGATTCCTAAATTTGCAGAAATATACTCACGAGCGGAAAATGCCGAAAAAATGGTGGCGATTGTTTGCGATATCCGTGGAGGGAAACTTTTTGGAGAGCTTGCCGGTAATCTGGAAAAACTAGCCGAATTTGGCTATGAATATGAGATTCTCTTTTTGGAGGCAAGCGATGAAGTTCTATTGAAACGCTATAAGGAAACAAGAAGGGAGCATCCCCTTGCCATTGGCGGTCGGGTTCCGGACGGAATCGTTCAGGAACGGGAGTTGTTAGAGGGGCTTCGAAAAAAAGCAACCCACATTATTGACACTTCGCTTTTGTCTACAGGTCAGTTAAAAGAAGTGATTATTGCTACTTATGGACAAACTCAGTCTTTTGCCGGAATGATGCTGCATTTGATTTCCTTTGGATTTAAAAATGGAATTCCTCTGGATTCGGATTTGATATTTGATGCTCGTTTTTTGCCGAATCCGTTTTATATTCCGGAATTAAAAGAGCGAACAGGTCTTGAAACGGCAGTTCGTGACTATGTGATGGAGTTTGAACAAAGCAAGGAGTTCTTGCGAAAGCTTGAGGACTTGTTAGAATACTTAATTCCATATTATCAAAAAGAGGGAAAAACCCAGTTGGTCATTGGAATTGGTTGTACCGGCGGCCAGCATCGTAGTGTAACCATGGTAGAGGAATTGACAAAGGTGTTGGAGCAGCATGGACACAATGTTCTTTCCTCCCACCGGGAACTGCAGAAGAAGAAATAGTTTTTACGCATTGTTGAGGAGGTGGATGGATGAAATCGTTTTCTCAGCTGACGAAAGAAGAATTGAGCAAGGCAAAGAATAAAAGCGACTGCTGTGATCGTGCCGAACAGAAGGGGATTTTACTTTTTGGCACAACAACACCGGGTATGGAGGAGCAGTATCGCATCCCTCCTGAATTGGTTGAAAATGATTGTTGTAAGCGTGCTTTGATTAAAGGTGCGTTTTTAGGCGGCGGAACAGTAATTGACCCTCACAAGAATTATAACCTTGAACTGACTACCCCCTATTTAGAACTTGCTAAGGATATGCTGGCACTTTTGGAGGGTGTAGGATTTTCTTTTAAGTCCTTTCGAAGAAAATCTAAGGAAGTCCTCTACCTGAAGAACAGTGAAGCCATTTCTGATTTTTTAAGCTATATTGGTGCTTTTCGTGCTCAAATGGAATTATTGAATATTAAAATTGAAAAGGAAATTCGAAACGAGTTTAATCGAGCTGCAAATAGCGAAACAGCAAATCTGGAAAAGACGATTCACGCCTCGGTGGAGCAGGTTCGTGTCATTGAAGAAATTGAGAGGCGAATCGGCCTTGAGAATCTGCCCGATGATTTGTGTGAGATTGCTAAATTGCGTCTTGCCCATAAAGAAGCAAGCCTAAGCGAGCTTGGACGGATGATGAATCCGCCCTTGTCTAAGTCTGGGATTAACCATCGGTTAAAGAAATTGATGCAACTTTAAAGAAAAGGAGGGAGAACTGTGGCATTTACCCATTTACATGTACATACAGCATATAGTTTATTAGATGGCGAGGGAACCATTAAAAAGCTGGTGGACAGAGCCAAGGAGCTGGGACAGACAGCTCTTGCCATTACTGACCATGGCAATATGTATGGTGTGATTGATTTTTACGAATACGCAAAAGAACAAGGGATTCAGCCAATTTTAGGTTGTGAGGTTTATGTTGCGGCACGCTCCCGATACGATAAAGTTCATGAATATGATGCCCAGAGCTATCATTTGATTCTTTTGGCTGAAAACGAAGAGGGATATCGCAATTTAATGAAGATTGTGTCTATTGGTTTTGTTGAAGGATTCTATTACCGTCCCAGAATTGATATGGAGGTTTTACGGAAATATAATAAGGGATTGATAGCATTGAGTGCTTGCATGGCAGGGGTTCTTTCTCGACAAATTTTAAGTGATAATTATGATGAAGCAAGACGCCGTGCGGAGGAATTCATAGAGATTTTTGGTAGGAATCGATATTTTATAGAAATTCAAGACCATGGAATTTTGGAGCAGCAAAAGTTGAATCGTGGCTTAATTGCTTTGGCAGAAGAACTGAACCTTTCTCTGGTTGCTACCAATGATATTCATTATGTCAGACAAGAGGATGCAGAGTATCAGGATGTTCTTATGTGTATCCAGATGGGCAAAACTGTTCAGGATGAGGACAGAATGAAGATGTCTACCGACCAGCTATATCTTAAGTCGGAGAGCGAAATGTTGGAGTTGTTTCCCAATCATCCGGAAGCAATTGAAAACGCACAAAAAATTGCGGATAGATGCCGTGTAGAAATTACTTTTGGAGAGTTACACCTACCCAAATTTGAGGTGCCGGGAGGTCTTACGTCCAGGGAATATCTGCGTCAGCTTGCAAACAAGGGGATGGAAGAACGATATCCCAATGATGACGGAACGGTTCGAGAAAGACTGGAATATGAACTATCCACCATCGAGCAAATGGGGTATGTGGATTACTTCCTGATTGTCTGGGACTTTATTCGCTATGCAAGAGAACAGGGAATCATGGTTGGTCCCGGACGTGGTAGTGCAGCGGGAAGTGTTGTTTCCTACTGTCTGCATATTACCAACGTGGACCCCATTCGTTATGGATTGATTTTTGAACGATTCTTGAACCCGGAACGGATCAGTATGCCTGATATTGATATTGACTTTTGCTACGAGAGACGTGGCGAAGTCATTGACTATGTGAATCGAAAATATGGAGAAGAACAAGTCTGCCAAATTGTAACTTTTGGTACCATGGCAGCACGGCTTGCGGTGCGGGATGTAGGTCGGGCACTTGATATTCCCTATGGGATTGTGGACAATGTTGCCAAGCAGATTCCCATGGAATTAAAAATGACCATTGAAAAGGCGTTAAAGGTCAATTATCAACTCGAAGAGCTTTATAAGAGCGACCCACAAATCAAAAAACTGATTGATACCGCAAAGGAACTGGAGGGTTTACCCCGGCATACCTCCACCCATGCGGCAGGTGTTGTTATTACCAGAGAGCCGGTACAGAACTATGTTCCTCTTCAGAAAAATGATGATGTAATTACCACCCAGTTTACCATGACTACCATTGAAAGATTGGGGCTTTTGAAAATGGACTTTCTGGGTCTTCGTACATTAACGGTAATTCGGGATGCGGTAAAGCATATTTATGAGCAAACCGGAACGTTGATTGATATGGAGCAGTTGGACTTTGGGGATGCTCCTACCTATGCTATGATATCCGCCGGAGAGACTGATGGTGTTTTCCAGTTGGAAAGCGGAGGTATGAAACAGTTTATGAAAGAGCTGTCCCCGAACTCTCTGGAAGATATTATAGCGGGGATTTCTCTATATCGCCCAGGTCCTATGGACTCCATTCCTACCTATGTGGCGAATAAAAAGAACGCAGGAAAAATTCGGTATAAGCATCCCATGCTGGAACATATTCTGGATGTAACCTATGGTTGTATTGTCTATCAGGAACAGGTTATGCAAATTGTTCGGGAAATGGGCGGATACTCTTTAGGACGTGCAGATTTGGTTCGCCGTGCCATGTCCAAGAAGAAGGCTGATGTCATGGAAAAAGAACGGCAGAATTTTATTTATGGCGTAGAAGAAGATGGTCAAATCGTTGAAGGTGCTGTAAAACGTGGCGTAGATGAGAAGGTAGCAGCCTCCATATTTGATGAAATGATGGACTTTGCTTCCTATGCGTTTAATAAGTCCCATGCGGCTGCATATGCTGTTGTGGCATATCAAACAGCGTGGCTCAAATGTCATTATCCGGTAGCCTTTTTTGCTGCGCTATTGACTTCGTTTATTGAGCATGCGGATAAGGTTACCAAGTATATTGCGATTCTTCGTGGACAGGGAATTACGGTACTGCCACCAGATATTAACCGGAGCGGACGGCAGTTTTCAGTAGAAGACGGGAAGATTCGCTTTGGTATGGCCGCAATTAAGAATGTTGGCGGTGCCGTGGTTGACGAAATTGTTGCGGAGCGGGAGTCGGGTGGTTTGTTTACCGGGTTTCGGGATTTCTGTCAAAGGATGGCGGGCAGAAAGGTCAATAAGCGTGTGGTAGAAAACTTGATTCGTAGCGGTGCCTTTGATAGCTTGGGACAAAAACGTGCCGTTTTGATGAATGTATATGAGCGTGTCCTGGACGATGCTGTTGCAGAGCAAAAGACATTGATGCCGGGACAGATGGATATGTTTTCTATGATGGAGGACGCTGCCGTTTCTGGGGATGACTTTCCGGATGTGCCAGAATTTGATGAACGGGAAATCCTTGCAATGGAAAAAGAATGTATCGGGATGTATATTTCCGGACATCCTTTGGAACGGGTTCGAGAGCAGATTCTTTCTTGTGCTTCTGCACAGATTCAGGAGATTCATGAAAATGAGAATACCCGCTTCAATATTGGAAGTAAAGTAACGATTGCGGGAATTGTTACCAAAATCCGGAATCAGGTTACAAAAAAAGGCGAGATGATGCGGTATCTGGAACTGGAGGATTTGAGCGGTTCCATCGAAGTTCTGGTATTCCCCAGTCTTTTGCGGAAGTTTGAATCCATTCTTCAGCCTGACCAAATTGTAGTTGTTGAGGGAAATCTGGATATTGCCGAAGAAGCTCCTACCAAATTGCGCTTGGAATCGGCAACCAGCTTTTCGGATATATCCTGGGAAAACCGACGGTTGTATTTACGGCTTTTGAGTACCGAAATCAGTAAGGAAGAGGGGTTAAAAGAAATCCTGCGGCAGAATCGGGGCAAAGTTCCGGTCTTTCTGCATTATGCTGATAAAAGGGAAACGCTTGCAGCTTCGGAAAATCTTTGGGTTACTTGCACAACAGATGTAATTAGTCAACTGGAGAACCTTTTGGGAAAGGAAAATGTAAAGCTGGTGGATAGGACATGATGAAAAAGAATAAACTTTCTCTTGATGGGATATTTCGGTATCTTCCCGATCAATTTGATAGGAGTAAGCTTTGCTTTTTTGATGTGATTGATTCCACCAACGCCGAAGCAAAGCGGCAGGCGGCAGAGGGAATTCCGAATGGAACTTCCTTTGTGGCCAATGCCCAGACAGCAGGTAGAGGCAGACTGGGAAGAAGTTTTTATTCTCCGGAGGATGGAGGTATCTATTTCAGTATGCTGCTACGCCCCGGGCTTTTGACGGAGGATGTAGTTTTGATTACCGTTGCGGCATCGGTTGCGGTGGCGGATGCTATTTTTGCGGTAACTGATGTTTATCCCCAGATTAAATGGGTTAATGATTTGTACCTTGATGGGAAAAAGGTCTGTGGAATTTTGACCGAAATGGTGTCTAGTCCCGAAACCGGAGCGATGGAAGCAATTGTTGTTGGTGTCGGTATTAACTGTTTTACCATGTTCCCGGCGGAACTTCAGGAAATAGCTGGGAATATTCCCTATGTTGCGGACGTAAAAAATCGTCTTGCGGCAGAACTTGTGGTTCGTCTGTCTGCTTTAGAAGAAATGATAAAAGGCAGGGAGTTTCTTCAAAAATATCGAAGGCATTCCATGGTTATCGGTCGAAGTGTTAGTCTTCCCCAGGAGGAGGGCAGTTGCTATTTGGTCCAAGGAATCGGCGATAACGGAGAATTGATTTTACAAGACAAAGCAGGAACGATACGGCGGCTTACCACAGGGGAAGTCAGCATCCGTCTTTGTGACACAGATTGACAAATAACAAAAGAAGTGATAACATAACAATAGTTGGACAAAATAAGTGAGAAACTCAAAAAAGGAGCGATAAAAATGAGGAATAATTGTAATTCAGAAGAATGGCTCTGCTCCGGCAGAAAGAATAATAACGCTCTGTTCTGGAAGTTGCTCAGTGTCCTTGGAATTTTGGCGGCAGGTGTATTTGCATTCATCAGTTTTTCCTTGAAACGAAAGAATGACCAATACCGTGATATGTTGATTGATATGAGCGAAGCTCTTCCTGACGAGGAGGAAATTGAAGCAGAGAATCGACGGCGGTGGCAAAGTGCCCATGCCCCGGCAAATCGAAAAACGGTTGAGGAGCGACTGGCAGACCAGCGGGTGCAGGATTTGTAAGACAAACGAGAAGAGGAGATGGGAAGGATGCCAAGAAGAGATACGGTTATTTCCGTTTGCAAGCGCTGCGGTGCAGTGGGGAGTGTTAAGCAACCTCATTGTGTCTTTTGTGGTGCAGCTTTAGGTACAGATATGCAGGTTCGGGTTGGTAGGTATCAGAGTGTTTCTAAACTCAGCCAAACCGGAAAAATACCCAACGAGGGAAGAAGGAAAAAGATAACGATAACAAGTCTTAGCTCTTTGCTTTTGGGTATTCTTGCCGTCTTGATGCTGGCATTTCGTATTTTAGACTGCGGGTTTTTGCTGGCTATCCTATCACTCATTCTTTCGATTGTTACTTTTTTCCAAAGAAAAGGTGGCGGAGTTCTTGCTGCCCTTGGAATCGGTTTGGGAATTTATACCATGTTTGTTAATCTCTTTTGGTTTTTTTATCATTTTCTTTTTGTCTTTTAAGGGATAGAAATGTCGAAAATAAGGAATCACAAGGAAGCTGCGGAATTTTCCTTGTGATTTTTTTGTTCCGTGAAAGAAAATACCCTTGATATTTTCTTTGTTTTGTGTTAAGATAACACTATCATGTTAAATCGGGGCGTTAGCGGTGCCTTGTAACCCTCAATCCGCTATAGAGGGGATGAAAACTTGCCATGAGGGATAGCCATGTCCGGTCTGACTCTGTTCTAGTGGTGTTGACGGTTTGGTCTTGCGCAATTGGAACCTGTGAACCTCGTCAGGGCGGGAACGCAGCAGCGATAAGCAGTTATTCCGATGTGCCGCAAGAGTGCCAAACCCGAGCTTACGGTACAGGGGGCGCGGGTATTGTTATTTCGAAGGCAAGCACATGATTTTTTATTGGAATAGAGGCGTAATGCCTTTTCTATTTATAGATTGCGGGGTGGAAAACCATGTCAAAGTCTTATCAGGCATTATATCGAAAATGGCGACCGATGACCTTTTCGGACTTGGTGGGTCAGAACCATGTTTCTGATACCTTAAAAACAGCCATTGCCACCGGAAGAATTGCCCATGCTTATCTGTTTTGTGGAACACGTGGTACAGGTAAGACCTCCACGGCAAAGATTTTTTCCAGAGCGGTCAATTGCGAAAACCCTCAAGACGGAGAGCCGTGTAATGAGTGCCCTACCTGTCGAGGGATTTTAGATGGAAGTATTTTGGATGTTTATGAGATGGACGCTGCCAGCAATCGTGGTGTGGAAAACATTCGGGAAATTCGGGACGAGGTGGTCTATACCCCGGCAGGATGTACCTATAAGGTCTATATCATAGATGAGGTTCATATGCTGACCACCGAGGCATTCAATGCCTTGCTAAAGACATTGGAAGAACCTCCGAAACATGCTTTATTTATTCTCGCTACCACCGAACCTCATAAGGTTCCGGCGACGGTTCTTTCCCGTTGTCAACGATTCGATTTTCGCCGGATTGGGGTAGATGAAATTGCAAAACGATTGATGCAAATTTCCGAGGTAGAAGAAATTCCGGTAACAACCGATGCTCTTGAGTTGGTGGCAGAGTTGGGTGATGGCTCCATGCGTGATGCTTTGAGCGTTCTGGACCAGTGCGCAGCATTCGGGTTGGAAAAATTAACCCGAGCCATGGTAACAGAAATTGTTGGCGTGGCTGACCCGAAAATGTTGTTTGATACTGTCGCTGCTGTTGGCGCACAGGATATCAAGGAAGCACTTGTTTGTGCTGACGAGGTTCTTCGCATGGGAAAGGAACCCCAGAACTTTCTGGAGGAACTAACCGCACATTTTAGGAGCCTTTTGATTTGTAAGTCTTCTAAAAATCCGGCCGAACTTTTGGAACGCACCGCAGATGCTGCTGCAGAATATCAGAAACAGGCCGAACTTTTTTCCACGGAGCAGCTGTTATATTACATCAAAGTTTTGGGTGAGGCAATTGCCCAGTCAAAGTGGATGTCTATGCCGAGATTGGCAGCCGAAACGGCATTGGTTAAGTTGTGCAATCCGGCATACAGTACCGAACCCGAGGCACTTCTTGCAAGGATTGAAAAGCTTGAGCGTCAGCTTGCTGGAACTTTGGTAGTTCCAACAAAACCAATTCAGGATACGAAACCGGAACCGGAGGATGTCCCGCCCTGGGATTCCCCTGTAGAAGAACCGAAGACTACAGCGGAAGAACCCACGTCGGACGTGAAGCCAACACCGATTTCTCAAGAAGTGAAAAACGAAATATTGTGGGAGTTTTGGGCAGATGCCTTGCAGGAAATCAAAAAGGAAAGCAAATCGTTGTTTGCCTTTTTATATAATGCGAAGGCTTACCAATGCGGCAGTTGTATTGAGTTGGAACTTGGTAATAAAATTGCTTATGAGCGAATTTCCAAGCCCGAAGGAAAAGAGTATCTTGCAAAGCTGTTCTCCCGTGTTTGTAACCAGCCTGTGCAGGTAGAGGCATATTTAGAAGGCGAACGTGAAGCAGTAACCGAAAATCAAAGCAGCATCTTTGACTTGGCAAAGAAAAAAGATGCCTTTGGCGATAAAATGACAATTATCAATAAGGAATAGGAGGAAAAGAGGATGGCAAAAGGTGGTTTTCCCCGTGGCATGGGCGGCATGGGCGGCGGTAATATGAATCAAATGATTAAGCAGGCCCAGAAGATGCAGGAGCAGATGCTGAAGATGCAGGAAGAAATGGAAACAAAAGTCTTCGAAGCAACTTCCGGTGGCGGAGCAGTTCGTGTTGTAATTTCCGGAAAGCGGGAATTGCAGGAAATCGAACTGAAACCCGAAGTAGTAGACCCTGATGATGTGGAAATGCTTCAGGATTTGATTGTGGCGGCAGTTAACGAAGGTTTGCGGAAGATGGAGGCAGATAACGCCTCCCAGATGGGCCAGTTGACTGGTGGACTGAACATTCCCGGCTTATTTTAAAAATAAAAGCGCACTATTTTTGAAGTGAACCACAAAGGTTAAACACTTTTGGAGGTTCACTTTTTCGGTGCTTTTTCTGCATCAATTGAATTATACATAGCGGTCAATATCCGAAAGAGTAATTCCTTTGTGCAAAGAAATATTGATGCCGTTGGCTATGACCCGGGAAATATCTTCGATGATGGAATCCACCTCTTTGGGAGCAACAATAAAGTTTCCAAAAGCCGGAGCAATGGATTCTCGAATCAGTTCATACTTATCTTCGCTTTCTAGCTCCTTTAAAAAACGATAAAGGGGCTTTTGTGATTGCATTTGCTCGCCCAAACGCTTGAGAATCCAGTCAATGGAATCCCCGGCAATGGTGGCAGCGTCTACTACGGTAGGAACACCGATGGCGATGACGGGGACGCCTAGGGTTGCTTTATCAATTGCCTGTCGTTTGTTGCCCACTCCCTCGCCAGGAGTAATGCCGGTGTCGGAAAACTGGATGGTAGTGTTAATGCGTTCTACTTTACGGGAACATAACGCATCAATTGCAATAACCAATTTTGGCTTAAGTTTTTCCACCAGCCCCCGGACAATTTCTCCGGTTTCAATGCCGGTAAGCCCCAGTACCCCGGGGGAAATGCCGCAGACGGGACGGATTCCCTCGTCGATTTCTTCGGGCATGTATTCCTTTAAATGCCGGGTAATCATCAGGGAATGAATCACTCTTGGACCTAGGGCGTCGGCAGTGATGTTCCAGTTCCCAAGACCAATAACCAGAACAACATCATCCTCGGAATTGAGATGCTGCTGTGACAGTTCGGTCAGTTCCTTGGCACAGACCTGACACATTTCCTCATAAATTTTTTGTTGTCCATAAAAACGAGCAGGCATCTCTACTGTCACATAGTGCCCAGGTGCTTTTCCCAGTTGCTTTTGTCCCTCCTCGGATTCCACATGAACCCGGGTAATATGAATGTAGGAGTGAACCGATTCCGTATCGACAGAAACTCCGGGGATGACATAATCCTCCCCTTGAATTTCAGTTACCATTTCTCTGGCTTCTACTGCCAAATCGCATTGAATGTTCTTTGCCATAAACACACCTCCAGTTTTGGATAGTTTATCCGGATTCTGACAGATTTATCAAAGGGAATGAGTTGAAAAATAGAATATATGAATTTTTTTAAAACTGATTGACTTTTTGGATACAAAGTGCTATAATTATTGATAAGTTGAATATGGATATGAAATGCGATTGAGCAGAATCAAGTAGATTTGGAACGAACCTTGAGAGAGTTGCCGGTTGGTGCGAGGCAATGGGGAGGGCCAATTTGAATTCCTTCTGTGAGCAGTGCACCGAACAAGATGAATTTTCAAGTAGGCTGCAACGGGTGTTCCCGTCATAGAACTAAGGTATGTTAGTACCTGACAAGGCCATTACTGCGAGGTAATGGCGAATTGAGGTGGTACCACGGAAATTGATTTTTCGTCCTCTGTGTCTTTTTAAGATGCAGGGGATTTTTTGTTTTTCTTGACACCGACAGTTCGCCGTCTTAAATTGACGAATAATATGCTGTATGATATACTCTGTTTGGTTGTTCTAAATCATAGAGTATAATAAGCAATGTGATAGGTAAATTGGTAAATAATTAGAAGTATCTCAACATATAATTTAACATTTGAAAGGAATGATAGCAGTGGGTAATTACTACCAGAAAGAACTGGAAACTATGCCTGTAGAAAAAATTAAAGAGCTTCAAAGTGAGCGATTGGTAAATCAGGTAAAAAATGTCTATGAGAATGTGAAGTATTATCGCAATCTTATGGACAAGAAGGGAATTAAGCCGGAGGATATCAAGTCAGTGGATGATTTACATAAGCTTCCCTTTTTGACCAAGGCGGATTTGAGAGAGGCATATCCTTACGGATTGATGGCAAGACCTCTTTCGGATTGTGTGAGAATTCAATCTACCAGTGGTACCACTGGAAAGCGTGTTGTTGCATTCTATACCCAGCATGATATTGACATCTGGGAGGACTGTTGTGCCAGAGCCATCATGGCGGTTGGCGGAACCAAGGATGACGTTTGTCAGGTATGCTATGGTTACGGACTCTTCACAGGCGGTCCCGGACTGAACGGCGGTTCTCATAAGGTTGGTTGCCTGACCCTACCTATGTCATCAGGAAATACCGAGCGGCAAATTCAATTTATGGTAGATTTGCAGTCAACCATTATCTGCTGTACCCCGTCCTATGCAGCTTATATTGGCGAAACCTTAAAGGAAATGGGTTACACCACCGATGATATTTCTTTAAAGGCAGGTATTTTTGGGGCAGAGGCATGGACAGAAGAAATGCGTAGAGATATCGAGAAATCCCTTGGAATCAAGGCATACGATATTTATGGTTTGACCGAGCTTGCAGGCCCCGGCGTATCTTTTGAGTGTGAGGCACAGAGCGGTATGCACATTAACGAAGACCATTACATTGCTGAAATCATTGACCCGGATACCGGAGAGGTACTCCCCGAGGGAAGCAGGGGCGAACTTGTTCTTACCAGTGTTGACAAAGAGGCGTTCCCGCTTTTGCGTTACAGAACCAGAGATATCTGTGTTTTAACCAGAGAAAAGTGTTCTTGCGGCAGAACCTTTGTAAAGATGACCAAGCCCATGGGCAGAAGTGATGATATGCTGATTATCAGAGGTGTCAATGTGTTCCCGTCCCAGATTGAAACAGTTCTGTTGGAGCAGGGATATTCGCCCAATTATCGTATTGAGGTTGACCGTGCCAATAACACAGATACGTTGGATGTTTATGTTGAGCTTTCCTCGGAGAACTTCTCGGATACTGTCAAGGAAATTGCCGAGAAAGAAAAGCAACTTGCAGCAGCTGTGAAAACTATGCTTGGAATTCAGCCGAAAATGCATCTTGTTCCACCCAAGAGCATTACCAGAAGTGAGGGTAAGGCGGTCAGAGTGGTAGACAAGAGAAAGCTTTATTAAAAAAGAAAGAAGGGGAAAAGAATGAGTGTAAAACAGATTTCGATTTTTATCGAGAATGAAAAGGGTGCTCTTGCAGAGGTAACCAAGTTTATTGCAGAAAAGCAGATTAACTTAAAGGCGCTTTCCATTGCAGACACCCAGGAGTTTGGAATTCTTCGAATCATTACAGATAAGCCTGATGAAGCAAGAGAACTTTTGAAAAACGAGGGTTACACAGTTACTGCAACCGCTGTTTTGGCAGTGGCATTGAACGATTCTCCCGGGAGCATGGCGTCGATTTTGCAGGTGCTATCCGATGCTGATATCGGGATTGAATATACCTACGCATTTATGTCCAGTGTGGAGAACAAAGCCTATATGATTTTCCGGGTGGACGATAATGAAAAGGCAACCAAGGCTCTGGTTGCAGCTGGTATATCAGTAATCAACCAGAACGATATCTTTGTAAAATAAATAGAACAAAAAATTGGACAGACATCTGTCCAATTTTTGTTATCTGGCAGAAGAATTGTTTCAAGGAGGAGATAAGATGAATGCCATTGTGATTTATAAATCCAGGTATGGTTCTACCAAAACTTATGCGGAGTGGATTGCTGAGGCTCTTTCCTGCAATGCAATTGACGAAAAAGGGGTTAAGGTAGAGGATTTGCTTTCTTATGACACCATTATCTATGGCGGCGGTTTGTATGCTGAAAACATTGCAGGGGTAAATTTGATTACCAAAAATCTTGATAAGTTAAGGGATAAGAAAATAATTATTTACACCACCGGCATCACGCCGCTGGATTGTAAGGACTATTATGATAAGCTGGTTATGGAAAAGAATTTTAAAGGCAAAGATATGACGGATATCCGGGTCTATCACTTCCTAGGAAAAATGATTTTATCAGAGTTATCATTTCCTCACAGGGCGGCAATCAAGACTCTCAAAAAAATTATGTCGGAAAAAGAAAATCCGACAGTGATGGAGAGACTTTTGATTGACCTCTGCGACGCTGACGGGGATTTCACAAATAAAGATGCCATTTGTGATTTGGTGGAGTATGCAAAAGGAGAATTACCTTTATAGCCCGTTTTCCCTGCAGCGTTCTTTGAGGAAATTGAAGTAATATAATGATGGCAGACGCTTTTTTGTGTCTACCATCACACTGGTTTTTTTTATGTGCATAGGTGTATAATAAGAAGGAATATTTTTTGGGAGAGTGGATTTGATGAAGTATTCAGATATATTAGGTAAGAAAAGTTCAAGAATTATCCTCGGTACCGCATACTTTGGGGATGGAATTAGTGAAGAAACTGCCTTTGCAATGTTGGATCAATACCGAGAAATGGGCGGAACTCATATTGATACTGCACGACTTTATGCAGATGGTCGTGCGGAAGAGGTTGTAGGGAGATGGTTGAAAAGTCGAAATGCGAATGAGATGCTTGTTTCCACCAAGGGGGGATATCCAACGGCAGATGCACCGGAGATGGTCCGAATTTCCGAACAGGAAATCCGGAGCGATTTGGAAAGGAGCTTAAATGCCCTCGGTGTGGATATCATTGACTTTTATTGGCTCCATCGGGACAACGAAGCAATTCCGGCAGGGCAGGTCATTGAAATGATGAATACTCTTCTCAAAGAGGGAAAGATAAAACAATTTGGTGCTTCCAACTGGACTGCAGAAAGAATTGAGAAAGCGCAAAACTATGCAAAAGAGCAAGGAGTACAAGGTTTTTCTGCAAGCCAGTTGCGATTCAATCCGGCTTATATCAAGGGAGAACGGTCGGGCCTTGTGGGAATGGATCCGGTTGAGTTTGCCTACTATCAGAAAAGTAATCTTCCGGTGGTTGCTTATTCATCTCAGGCAAAGGGATTTTTCTCAAAGATGACAGAACGGGGAGAATCAGCACTTTCTCAAAAGGCAAGAGACCGGTATCTGTGTGAAGAAAACATGAAAAAACTCAAAGTGATTCAGAAATTGACAAAGAGGTATTCATGTAGCATTGCCTCTTTGATTTGCGGAGCTTTTTGCTCCTTTGACCAGCCAGAGGTATTTCCTATTATCGGGAGTCGTACGGTTTCGCAAATGGAGGATTCTATGCTTGGAGCCGATGTTTTGTTGACTCGGGATGAAGTGAAAATGGTTTTTGAAAAGATTATAGATAATGCCTGAAGGATAGAACAGCGAAAATTTAATGAAACTGTAAAGAAACAACCCTTTTCTAGGGTTGTTTTTTTACAAGAGTTGATGTATAATATGCTGGAACTATCACAAGGAGGAATTTGTTATGAAAATGCTCTTGAAAGATGGGAAAATGAAGGTATTGACCTTGAGTTATGACGATGGCGTGGTGCAGGATATCCGGCTGATGGAAATCATGAACCGACACGGCTTAAAGGGGACTTTTAATATCAATACAGGAATCTACTTACCAGAGGATTCTGTGCGGGAGAAGTATTATGGAAGACTGAAACTGTCAGAATCCATAGCTCTGTATAAGGATTCCGGGCATGAGGTGGCGGTGCATGGGCTGACCCATCCTTGGTTAGAGCGATTGGATTCTACCGAAGTGGTTCGAGAAATTGTTGAGGACAGAAGAAATATTGAGAGGGACTATAATGTGATAGCACGAGGCATGGCATATCCCTTTGGTACGTATAACGATGAAGTTATTACAATTCTGGAAAAGTGCGGCATTGCCTATGCCAGAACAACCAAGCCGAAAGTAGAAGAGGGATATAACGAAAAGTGGTTCGCTTTCCCCGAAAATTGGCTGGAGCTACATCCAACCTGTCATCATAATCATAAAAAATTGATGGAGCTTGCAGAGGCCTTCCTAAAGCCCAGTCCCTGTATCAATTCTTGGATGTTCTATTTATGGGGTCATAGTTACGAGTTTGATAATAATGATAACTGGGATGTAATTGAAAAGTTTGCAGAACTTATGGGCGGTCGGGAGGATATTTGGTATGCGACCAATATCGAAATCTATGACTATGTGATGGCATATAAGGGTTTGCAGACAAATTACGAAAAAACACGAGTTCATAATCCATCTGCCATAGATGTCTGGTTCCGGGAAAGAGGAAACAGTTATTGTGTCAAGGCGGGAGAAACTCTTGTGTTATAGAGAAATCTAATCCGACACACAATTTTGCCGGTGTGTCGGATTTCGATTGTAAAAAATTAGTTAAGGAGAAAAGATAAATGCTAAAAAAGTATGTATGTGATTTGCGGGAAGAATTTGGAGGCTACAATGCTAAACGCCTGACCAAGGACTTGATGGCAGGTCTTACCGTGGCGGCAGTGGCGCTGCCCCTTGCTCTGGCTTTCGGTGTCAGCAGCGGTGCCACGGCGGCATCCGGTCTTTTGACGGCGATTATCTGCGGTTTTGCCATCAGCCTGTTCGGTGGAGCCTTCTACCAGATTTCGGGACCTACCGGTGCCATGGCGGCAATCCTAATGTCCATCATTGCAAGATATGGCATGAGTGGTGTGTTTGTAGCCACCATTTTGGCAGGTATTATTCTGGTTCTAGCTGGCATTTTTCGGTTGGGACGGTTGACGGCTTTTATCCCTATGCCGGTTATTTCGGGGTTTACCTCGGGTATCGCAGTTATCATTGCGTTGGGACAGCTAGATAATTTCTTCGGCGTAACCTCTGTTGGAGAGTCAGCTGTTGCCAAGTTTGCAAGCTATTTTACCCATGGATTTGACCCCAACTGGACAGCGGTAATCATTGGTGTTCTTGTGATTTTGTTCATGATATTCTTCCCGAAAAAGTGGAATGCGGTGGTGCCGGCATCCTTGGTTGCTATTATCCTGGCAACGGCAGCATCTATGATTTTTTCTCTGCCCGTTGCGGTGGTTGGAGAAATCCCCTCTTCCTTGATATTGGCTGATAGATTTTCCCTCGCAACGTTTGACCCCAAATCCATTCCCGGTCTGTTGACGCCGGCAATCAGTATTGCGGCACTTGGCATGGTGGAAAGCCTGCTCTGCGGTGCCAGTGCAGGAAGAATGACAGGTGTGCGGCTGGATAACGACAGGGAACTGATTGCCC
>JAZURN010000046.1:0-14989 GCA_045606185.1 Ructibacterium sp. | reverse complement strand
TTCATTACTTGATTCCTCCTTTGAATAATTTCGGCGGTTGGCTAGACCTGTCTCAATTATATCAAAGGAGGATATTTTTTACCACGCATAGCTAAAGCTTTTTTGTCCCACCAGCATTGCTGGTGGTTGTCGTTACACAACCCAAAAAGAAAGATGCTGCTTGTCAGCATCTTTCTTTTTTTATAAATTCCAATACATCAAATAAACTTTCACAAATTACATCTGCAGCCCGTTGCATTTCCGTATCAACAGGAACCAGGTCGGGAACTAAGAAAGAGAAGATTCCTGCGGCGGACGCTGCCAGAATTCCGTTTCGGGAATCCTCAATAACCATGCACTCTTCCGGTTTTAATCCCATTTTTTCAGCTGTATAGAGAAAAATATCCGGATTGGGTTTTCCTTTTTCTGTATCCTCTCCGCAAACAACAACAGAGAAATAATTTTCCACACCGGCACGAGAAAGCAAATCCTCTGTTCTCTCCCGGCTGGTGGACGTTGCCACCCCGCAAAGAATCTCGTTTTCCTTTGCATACTGTAAGAGTTCCTGGAGCCCTGGTTTGATAGGAACACCTTTTTCCTTTATGATAGCATTCTGATATGCAATTTTATCCAGGCGGTAGCCTGCATAATCAAACCCCTGACCAAATTTCTTTAGAAAACGTCTTTGAATTTCTTCCCGGGGAAGTCCCAAAAATTCCAAGGCTGCATTGTATTCTACAGAAACCCCGTAGCGTTTTGCAACCTGTTGCATAGCCTCAACCGAAATGACTTCCGTATCAAACATGGTTCCATCCATGTCAAACAGGATTCCTTTCATACACCTCTACCGCCTTATCTCCAAAGATGAATTTTCCCTGCCCGTTGTAAGCATAATATGATATTCATAATTACTGGGAAGAGAATGGCACCGAATACACCAAACCAAATAAAGCCAAGATAAATACAAAGCAAAGACAAAATAGGAGGTAACCCCAGCTGGTCGCCAATAATTTTCGGTTCCACAAAATGCCGCACAGCCGTAATAATCAAGTAGAGCAATCCTAGACCAATGGCAAGATAAACTCGCTGCTGGAACAGCGAAATAACCGCCCAAGGCAATAAAACTGTTCCTGTCCCTACCACGGGTAATACATCAGCAATTGCCGTAATAGCAGCAATACCGAAAGGATTGCTTACCCGAAGTGCAAGAAAACCTACCGAAAGCTCCACAAAGGTAAGAAACATCAAAATAAGATAGGCACGAATGTATCCCGCTATCGTCTTTCCAAGATAGGTCCGGATATCAACAAGCATCGTCTTGTTTTTTTCAGGAATCTGCCGTTTAAGAAAGGAGATAACAGCATCATAATCCATACTAATAAATAACGAAGAAAGAATGGTAAAAACCAGGGAAATCAAAAATAATGGGAGTTTTGCTGACACACCAGCCAGTGCGGAAAGAGCGTTGGTAGAAAGTTCCAGTAAATAAGACTGCATTCCCTCTAAAAAGTTGGATATTACTTGACTGATTTGTTCTGCAAATTCCGGGGATAAACCACGAGCAAAACTTAAAAGCCCTTGATTCGCAGTTCCAAAGAACGGAACAACTTCATTGGTATAAAATTGAGGAAGATTTAGAAAGAACGCTTTGACATCCTGAACCAGATGACTTCCCAAAAGCCAAAGAAGAAAGCCAAGTAAGCCATAACAGAAAAGCACAAGAATAAATCCGGTAACACGTTTACTTATCTTCGTAATTTTAGAGATATACCGAATCAAAGGTCGAAGTGCCAAAGCAATCAAAAAGCCTATAAAAAAGGGCATAATCCAGCCAATAACATACTCAAAAAACAGATACGCCAAGCATAAGATAATTACGAGATAAACAATATTGATAATAAATTTTCTACGTTTTTCTGTCTTATTCATTTCCATACTCTCATCCTCAAACAATCAAATCATTTTCATTGTATCTTAATTTTAAGGAAAATGCAAGCATCATCTATCCTCGAAACCGATATCCTGCCCCCCAAACAGTTTCAATAAACTTATCTCCGGACTCCTTTTTTTCAATTTTATCCCGAATTCTCTGGACATGCACCGTAACGGTGGAGTCATCACTCATGGCATCCATGCCCCAAAGCCTATCAAAAAGTCGCTCTTTACTAAACACAATATTAGGATTTTCCGCTAAAAAAAGGAGCAACTCAAATTCCCGTACCGGCATTGCTATTTCTTCATCCTTAAGATAAACACGATGGGCATCTTTGTCAATACGCAATTCTCTTACTGTGATAATATGATTTTCCGCAATCGTCGGTTTGTTTACAAGGGTTTTGTAGCGATTCATGTGTCCTTTCACTCTTGCAACCAGTTCATTCGGCGAAAAAGGCTTTGTCATATAGTCATCCGCTCCAAGACCAAATGCCCTGACAATATCAATTTCTTCGTTCTTGCCGGAAACAAAGATAATAGGAATATCTTTTTCCTTTCGTATCTGGGAACAAACTGAAAATCCATCTCGTTTCGGCAGCATAATATCCAAAACTACAAGTTGATAATCTTCCGCCAACGCCATCTTGAAACCGGTTTCCCCATCCTCGGCAATATCACAGGAAAACCCGTTTGCACTTAAATAGTCCCGTTCCAATTCCGCAATCGCTCTGTCATCTTCCACAATCAAGATGCGCATCCTGCCACCTCACTTTTTGGACGCAACATTATTCTAAACAAAGTATAAACAATCTATAAATTTATTATACACGAAAAAATAAGATTGTCGAGTCTTTTCTGGAACTTATTTAAAATAAATTTACATTTTACAATTCTCTTTTCCTTGACAAACGATACAAAATAACGTATGATAAGAAAGGTTCTGCCCCTGTAGTAAAGAGGATATTACAAGCCCCTCCTAAGGGTTAGTCATCGGTTCGATTCCGGTCGGGGGTGCCAAAACGAAGCGACGATTTTCAATATTGAAGATTGTCGTTTCTTTTTTACGAAAAAACTTGACAAGTTTCGAAAAGGTCGTTTTGCTTGCGCAAAACGAAAATCCACCGGTATATGCCGGTGGATTTTTGTTTACAGATTAAAAAAAGCATAATCTTTATACGCTCTCTCGTAATGATACAGCTCTGTTCCTGTCTTAATGTAATTGCTCATATCCAGAAGGCATTGTGCAATCGCTATCTCTTCCTCGCTGAGTCGAGCATGCTGGAACGGGAAATCAAATAAAACTTTATCTTCAAAGGTAATATTGTTTAGATAAAATCCATCCAGCAAACCCGCTGTAGTAACCTTAATTTCAGAAGAAACCGGCTGATTTTCAGCGTCAAAATACCTGACACAGTTATTTTCAATCTCCCCTCTGGTACCTCGAATCAAAAGTCTGTCCCGTCTAATGGGAGAAAAATACTGTTCAATATTATAATCATAAACAACGGTTGCATTGCAGAACTGATAAACTTTCATTGTCTGTGTGGTAGATTCCAGTTTCTTTTCCGGGAGTACACCAATTCTGCCGTTGGTATGCAGCATCTTATCCTCAAAATCATGACCATATAGCAGTTGCGGTTTTTCATAATCATGAAGAAAAAACCGAACCAAACTCATAGCATGATAATCATGAGCAACCGAAATGTTGATATGATTAACCTCGCCAATTAACCCAGAGTCAATGATTTTTTTTATTGCCTGGTAGGTACCCTTTAAGTGAAACTGTTCTGCCACCTGAATTTTTTCATAAGCGTGACCTGATTCCAATTCCTTAATGACCGGAGTTTCGCTTAAAACAAAGAATCCCCGATCTGCAAGCTCTAAAGATAAATCTGAAATATCCTCCTTATTGATGCAGTTCACAACAAAATCAGAGGATTCCTTCAGCAATTCTTCAACAGAACTTACTACCTTGACAGCATAGTTTTCTAAAATATATTGTGCACGTTCAGGGTTTCGCACGCAAATTCCACTGACCTTAAACTGTTCCGGCAAAGACTTTGCTATTCTTAAATAAAATTCCGCACGCCAACCTCCGCCAATGATAACAAAGTTTATCATACTTCCATCTCCTCAACACAGATTTGAGACACATAGTTTTTGTATGAGTTTGGTCCAATAGAATCAAATCCTGCCGCATCCCATCCCGAATCGAGGTTCTGGCAATTTACCATGCAGGTTTGTGGTTCCAGACAGATAAACTCATTGGCATCTCCGTTATAAAATAACCGCCAACCAAATTTTTCATCATTGGTATAGCTTACTTTTAGTCCTTTGGAAATATCTAAAAGCTCAATTCTGCCGGTGTTTTCTTTCTTATAATGTCGGCTGATTGGCGTTCCAACCGGCACAAATGTTCCGGCATTGAATTGCTTGGTAATCGCATCCTGGGGAAGAATTCTTCCGGTGGGCAAGTAAATTGCCATATTTCTCTCAATTTCATCCCCAACCTCTGCAAAAACTCGAATATTTTCACTAGCTGACCCTTTGGCAAATGGCACATTAAAGGTTGTGTGAAATCCCAGGAAAACCGGCATGTTTGTATCAGATAAGTTATGAACAGAAGTTTCCTGCAGCAATCCGTTTTCCGATAAGGAATAAGAAATCTCTACCCTGAATTTATGGGGGAAACACTCATACAACTCATCGGATTCGTATCTGCATTTCACAAAGCTTTCCCCTTGTTCAACCAAGATAAATTCCGCCTGATGCAAAAATCCATGGAGATGACAGTTTGTATTCGGTTCATTGATAGGGAATTGATACCTTCTTCCTTCGAAGTAAAACTCCCCTTTTTCAATTCTGTTTACAGGGAACAGTATGGGCATTCCATAGAGATATGGGTTATCAAGTCCTTTTGTATAATCCGGTTCACGCAAAACACTAACTTGATATTTCTGATTTCTAAAACTAATGCAATTTGCACCACGGCTGAGGTTAATCTCAGCCGTGTAATCCTTAAACTTTATTGTCACAATATTGATATAGCATCACTCCACTATGTTAAATTAGCTTAAAAACCCAAACTTATCAAAAAACAATGCAAACAGGCTATCACTATTAAGACCAGTGCTTTCCGCAATCTGCTCCTTTGCTTCTTCGCACTTACCTGCATAATCATTGCAAAGCGCCATAAGATAAAGATACTGTGCCGTGCGAAGCTTCTGGGGACAGTCAACAAAAGAGATGAAGAACGGCGTTGTTCCAAAGTAGCCATTATCTTGGATATGCTGAATCTTCTTCCACTCCCTCAAGTATTTCGTCATGAGATGTTGTGCCTTGGTTATCTCTCCAAGATGTTGGAAAGATTTTGCCTGCCAATAAGGCAACTCTTTTAAATGCATATTGCTGAAATACTCAATGGTTGTATTGGCGATATAGCTGAAAATCTCATCTGCCTCCGCTTTTTTACCCAGCTTTTCAAGGCAGACCGCCTCATGATACTTTAGCGGTATCAGCTTGCAATGATTCCAAATTCCCGCACCCAACGATTGAGGCAGAACCTGACCCTTTCGGAATAACTCTATTGCATTTTCAATTTTGCCACTTTCAAGATCTCTTTTACCCAGAACAAGATAAGCAAACATGTACTGATCCGCAATGGCATGCTCTCCACCCTCACAGGGGACAAAGTCATGGGAAATTAACGTTTCAATTGCCAATTCCGGCTCCCACGCCTGATTGTACGCTTTTGCAAGTTCCGTCAAGACATCATCTCGAGTGACCGAATGACTCTTGAGCAAGTTGATTTTATCTTCCGAAGGAAGATTCATTTTATCCATTAGAACAACTGTCTCATAAAGCAATTCTTCGTCTTCCGGTCTTTGCTCCAGTAATTTCTGCATGGTGGCAAGTGCATCGTTGGCTCTGCCTAAATGACTAAAATATGCCACAGCCAGATTTCTTTGGGCAATGTAATTGTTATCGCACTCCTCCCAGAGAGTCGCTGCCTCTTGGTACTGAAGTTTGTTATACAAAAGACAACCTAGTAACATTTTTGCCTCGTTATCTCCGGTTTTCGAAATAGCATCTTCCAGAATTGCAATTTCCTCAAATCTCATGGGATAACAGGGACCCAGTTCAACAGTTTGTGCTTTTTTGTAGTCTTCAATTCCATCTCTGCCCAGCAAGTTTTTGTAATAACCAAGAGTATAATACAGCATTTTTCTGCGACAGTCAAGGCGTTTTTCTTCCAACCCGGAAAGAAGAGTAACAATGTCCTCATATCGTCCCATTGCTGCTAAATCAAAGGTCATATCCAAACAAGTCTGTACCGCATCGCTATCCATCAGGTCATACAAATCATCCTTACCGCAAAGGAATCTCATCATATGATCAAGTCGGTCTTTTTCCAGTTGATGGCAAACAATTTCCTTGGTGCTTTCGCCCAATTCGGATTTGGCAATCCCAAGGCAAGCCAATGCCAGATTATTGTTTCTGCCATAATCAAGAGCGTTTTCTGCATGACGAATTGCCTCCCGGTAATCGCCGCGCTTGATATCAATCATAGCAATTCTGGTCATTGCTTTCGCTACAGAATCCGCAGCCCAATATGCTTTATAATAGAAATCGTAAGCCTTATCGGTTTCCCCCTTTGCCTCAAGGATTCTACCATAGGTATAATATGCCTCGCCGCTCTGGGTTCTTTCGTTATACAATGTCAATGCTTCAATTGCTCGTTCTGCATATCTTTCAGCACTCTCTAAACAATACCGGTTTAGTTCATACTTCGCCATAGCGATTAACGAAGGAATGTGATTGATGTCCCGCTTTAACGCTTCTTTCCAGTAACTATCCGGAAGAACTGCAGGGTCACGATACTGGTCCACATGGACACCTGCAAGATAAAGCTCTTCTGCGCTATTCATTCCTGCTGCCGAAGGCATATCAGTAATTACATCCGGCATCTGAAGCTTATCAAAATTCTTTTCTGTATACTCTGCAACGATTTCCCCATTTGCAACAACGGTTACAGTTGCAAAATCAGGTAAATTGTCAATATTAACGTTCAAAACATGCTCCGGCGACAAATCACAGGTTGTTTCAAAACATACGCTATCTTTGTTACTGATTTTAACGGTTGCATTCTTGTATACTTTTGTTGTCTGTAGTTTGAACGTGTGATTTTCCCTGTCAATCCGAAAAGCACAGTTAAGATTTGCAAAGGTTGGTGAACCAATTTTTGCAATGGGATACCAATGCTGAGAAAACTCTTTGGTTTCATATGGTGCAAGCCATGCAAAGTTTGGCTGGTTATCCGAGTACGACCCCGCCATCAATTCGGCGTATTCGCCATCAGTATCAGTCAAAGCCTTTTCCCAGGACTTGGACAACTGACAATATGCCCATGTAAACATCTTTTTCCCGGGGGAAATATGATGGTCGCCGATATGTACAACACCACATTCCTTGCCATGGTCATAACCACCAAAGAAATCATAATCAGAAGCACAAGCAAAATACGAGGTTGCCTGACGGGTATTTTTATGCCAGGAAATATCCCGGTCGGTTTCCATAGGAATTCCATTAAAAACACCGTTTCCCGCAACAGGATAGGTGGTTCTGGACTTCAGGTAATGGAAGTTCACATAGGACACATCCTGGGGAAAGAAAATCTGATACTCTTCATTGACAGGAACCGCCGCATTTTCCCACCAAAGAAACGACTTTTCCACAGCAGTTCTGTTGTACAGGCGCATTCTGGTTTCAAAGCTAGTCTGTCCGGGGCGAAGAATCACGCTAACCATACCCTTCATGCGGTCAATGGGGTCATGTTCTGACAAATGACAGACAACACTGCCATCTTCCAGTTCCTCTACATAAAAGTCACATGGCATAAATCCCGACGCACGATGATGAAAGGGCCAATTAAACTCCACACCACCGGAAATCCATGAACCCAAAACACCAATTAAGGCAGGCTTAATAACATGCTGCTTATAAAAATAGTCATAGCCGGTGGTTTTATCCAATGCAGAATAAATTCTTCCGCCAATTTCCGGCAATATTTCAATTTTTACATACTCATTTTCCAAAGTTACCAGAGTATACTCTCTATCCTCTTTATGAGTTCGATCAACCGCCATAACAACCTTGTTAGGGTAAGGTCTACCGCTAGTCCGCTGATGGACGCGGTTTTCCGCAAACATGGGCATCTCTTCTGCTGCCGGCTCCGGATAGGTAGGTATTACAATACTCCCAACATTTACACGTGCTCTTTCCATAAAAAATCTCCCTTTACATTTATTCTTTTTTATGGTATTATACAGTATAATCTTATGATATTATAGATATAAACTTACTTACTTTTTAACAAATCTTACTTTTAGGTGATGCTATGTTAACTTTACCAAGCGATATAACCTGCGGCTATTTCGACTGTAGTGAATTCGGAACACTTCCAATCTCGCCCAAGCGGGTTGTTTCTCGTTACGAAATTGAGTTTTATCTCGAAGACGGGAAAACTACAACCACCGACGATCGTACCTTTGCAATCAAAAAAGATTACATTCAAATTGCAAAACCCGGACAAATTAGGCACAGCGAGCTTCCCTTTCGAACCGCCTACCTTAAATTTAATGTCACTGGCGAAATTGCAGAACGTTTAGAACAGATTCCCGAATACTTTTGCAGCAGTCATCCCCAAAGAATTTATACCAAAATTGATGAAATCATTCTGCTTAATGAAAGCGAAAACAAATTACTACTATATAGTCGTTTGCTCTCTTTGCTCAATCTGATTCTTTTTGATGCCGAAATACCGTCTGCCAGAAATGGTAAAAACTATGAAATCATTGTTAAAGCAAAGCGGTACATAGAAACTCATTTTGAAAAACAAATCAAACTGAAGGATATGGCAGACAGTGTCCATTTAAGCGAAATCTATTTCCACAATATTTTTACGGAAACTGTAGGTATGACACCTCATCAATATCTGATTGCCTGCCGTATTGAAAATGCAAAAAAACTTCTCTGGAACACTGAAATTTCCATGGTTGAAGTTGCAGAAAAGTCCGGATTTGGATGTCAGCAATATTTAAATAAGGTCTTTAAGAAGGAAACCGGTATGACACCGGTTTCCTATCAAAAGACCTTTCAGCAGAACTATTCACTGTAATGGTTCTGCTTTTTACATAACAGAATTTTTAATTTGGTCAAATGCGTAAATGGGGAATTCGTACTTTTGAATCTCTTTCGCCATATTGATATATTTCTCAGCATCATTAAACTTACCGAGACCCAAAAGTGCATATGCCTTAAGCGTATAACCAGAAATCAGATTATTCTTCACAATGTCATCCTCAAAAGGCAACGGAGACGGAGAACCAACACCATAGTAGGTTCGTCTATCACAATTTTCAATAAAGTTTTCAGCAGTTTCCATCATTTCCTCAAGAACGTCACGAGCTTCTGCAAACTTATTGAGTTTCCGAAGAGCAAGAGCACGGAACAGAGAGAGCTCAGATACGGCAGCTTTATACACTGCAGCTTCTTCAAAGCATTCACGGGCATCCTTGCCTTGTTTTTCCATAAGCTGACCTAAGTAATAGAAGATATGTGCCTCCTGATTGAAGAATGTCTTTGCTTCGCCATAGGATTTGGGCATATCAATACCGTTTTTATATACCTCTTCAGCCTTTTCATACTCGCCATTTTCCGCAAGTACATTACCATACAGAACATGCATCCATGCATGCTGCTTAGTAAGTTTACCTTCGCCACCCTCATAGATATGGAAACGACGCTGTTTTGCCATATTGATAGCTTCTTCGTATTCCCCTACAAGACATTTTAAGGTAATCTTGTCAAGATAGCAATCATCACGCTTTAACATCAATTCGTTGTACTTATCGTACATTTCCAACCGTTTTTCAGGAGAGTAATCCATGTTCTTCAGAAGTTGCTGGTATTCCATAATCAATCTGGGCTCGTTCGGCAGATAACAAAGTGCCTTTTCCATACATTCCTTTGCACTGAGGAAATCGCCCTTTTTATCAAAGTATACCAAAGCCAGATTACGGAAGGCTTTTGCATATTGAGGATTAATGTCAATCGCCTTTTCCCAAAGCTTCATCGCCACATCATAACCAAAACGGTCATAATACAAGCAACCAAGATAATAATACGCTTTGGAACCCATGGGATTGATTTTAATTGCATTTTGCAAAACCGCAACATCATCAAGACGAGCAGGGAAACAATACCCTTCGTCATAGCTTTCAGCGGAGGTTATACTCTCAAGAGCCTTACCATTTTCGCCAAGCATTGTATAAGCATAAGCTTTATAATAATCGTAAAGCGGATAGATGCTATTGGAAATCTCAAGAGCGCAGATTGCATCCTTATAAAATCCGGCATTGACATATGCTGCAGCAATATCAATAAAGTTTTCCGGCTTTGCATCAAACATGGCACGGATTTCATCTTTGTTGTCTACAAAATTCGAAAGCTCTACTCTGGCAAGCATGTCAAGCTGATCGAGGGAAAGAACTTCCCGTGCAATCTTTTCAGCCTTTTCGTTCTCCCCAAGTGTACGATAAATTGCAGCCTTCAAGTTCATTGCTCTTGTATGGCCATTATTCAGAGAGATGGACTCATCAAGATTGCGAAGAGCGTCAACGTATCTTCCCTTCAAGCAATCAATTTCTGCGAGAGCAAAGAACGCACTACTTCTCCAACTGTAATCCCAGCCAGCTCGATATAAGATGTCATATGCCTCATCCAGTCTACCAAGATATTTCAGTGCCATTCCCTTCAGGTAGAATGCTTCAACATCTGAGGGGTGTTGAT
This sequence comes from Ructibacterium sp., assembly GCA_045606185.1. Classification (GTDB taxonomy): domain Bacteria; phylum Bacillota; class Clostridia; order Monoglobales; family Monoglobaceae; genus Ructibacterium. Next base: position 4,225 of record JAZURN010000046.1, on the reverse strand, counting down.
TCCTTGAGGTCAATCTCTCAATTGCAACATCGGCATATCTGATACATTCTTCGAACTGTCCGTTCTTCAAAGAATACCGAGCCATAGCGGTATTACAACGAATATCGCCACTGTCACGCTTGATACCCTCCAGATAATAGTCGCAGGAGTTATAGTTATGCTGCTTGTATTGTTCCAGATGCAGACCGTTGATATAAAGCTCTTCAACTGTTTCAAGCTCGCAAGGTCTTACAACCGGCATTCTGGGTTCGATAGGCTGTTTCTGTCCTCGAATATAAGTTTCATAATCTACAAGAACCTTACCATCCTCTGCGGTCAGGGAAACTGTGATATCGTCAAGATTCATATCTCCCATGGGAAGTTCTTTCAGATAAGACTTGTCAGGAGTAAAGTCTGCGGTCTCGGTATAGATAGTGATACCCTTGTTCTTAACTTCTACCACTGCATTTTTGAATGTTCCAGTTACATTAAAACCAAAGAACAGGTCTTCGCCACGAACCTCAACATTCAATGCTGCATCAATACTTGCATTTTTAACATCGCCGATATCACGAATAGGATACCAATACTGCTCAAACTCCTTTGTTTCATAAGGAGCAATCCAGGTAAAGTCTGGCTGGTTATCGGTGAATACACCGGTCATCAGCTCGATATAGGGGCCGTTCTCGTCGGTAAGGTTGGAGCACCACATATCGCCGAAATCCCCCATACCCCAGTGCCACATCTTCTTTCCGGGGGAAATATGATGATTCGCAACGGTTGCAATACCCTTTTGCTTGCCACCATCATAACCTGCTACAAAATCCATATCCGACTGTCCTTGAGATACAAGGAAAGAGGACGGGACTTTAATCGCTTCATACATAGAAATGTCTGTACCATCGCCAAAATCAAACGGACGAGCCGAATGGTTGATTCCTTTTGCAATGGGCCAGCTCATGATACATCTTCTGTCGTGGTCATTGACCCATTCCACATCCGGCGGGAAAATGGTGCGATAGGTTTCGTTTACCGGAACAGCAAGATTTGCCCACCACATAAAGATTTGCTTCTGCTCAGTGCGATTATAAACCTTGATTTTTGCCTTAATGTACGATCTTCCGGGATCCACGGTAATACCCGCCATCCCCTTCATTCTGTAAAACGGGTCAACCTCGCCTGTCCATACAGTTTTAGAGCCATCTTCATTTTCTTCAATTGATGCTTCAAGTTGCATATAAGTTGTGGGACGATGGTGCTGCGGCCAGTTAAACTCGATACCGCCGGAAATCCAAGGACCTGCAAGACCAACCAGTGCCGGCTTTACAACCTCATTGTAGTAAATGAAGTCGTAGTTCCCGATTTTATCAAGACCTCTTAAAATCTTACCGCCAAGTTCAGGGGCAACCTGCGTCTTGATATATTCATTTTCAATCGTAATAATGTCATAGTCTACATCAGTTTTGTCATCGCTGATACTGTCGGAAAAAGGCAGTGGATAAAGTCTGCCGCTGGCACCCTGATAGGGTTTATGTTCAAAGAACATTGGCAAAGGAATTGCATCTGCGGGAATATAAGTTGGAATATTCTGCTTTTCTCTTTTAATTTTCACACTCATTTTCGTTTCTCCTTCCTCTATTTTCGCTGTTCTTCTTCAAAATCAGCATCTGCTAATTTACAGAACTTTTTAATCAGTTCAATTTCCTTTGGATCATAAGGACGATGGTTGGGTCGATATAAATCGTGGAACCATTTCGTAAAATCCCAGTTAAGGTTAGGATTTTCCTCATAAGCTTCCCAAATATTGTTCCACGGTTCATAGGTCTGGTATTTTCCAGCAACAAATCCCCAGTTATAACAACCGATTTTTTCCAAATAGAATAACGGGAACAATTCTTGTATATTATTTCCGGAACAGCGAGCGAGCCATTCTGTATTCAGAATCGGACGACCAAGCTTCTTCAAAGTTTTGATCAGTTTAATATTTTCAGTATAGGACTGATAATTGTGGTAGGAAACAATATCTGAATGCTCCACTCCGTACCGCTCAACTTCCGACAGTTCCTCAATTTCTCTTTCACGTAGGCTCCAGGTTTCGCAGGTAAGGGGCTGAATGGGGTCAATTTCTCTGATAATCTCAAAGATTTTCTTTAAGTTCTTCAAGGACACATCTTTTCTGCCACAGGTACCAACCTCATTATACACATTCCAAATAATGATTCTCTCATCATCTTTGTAACGAGTAACCATTTCCCGTACCATCTCAAAGTAGCGGGGTGCCTTATCCGGCTCATCCAATACATGATGTCCCATACCGGACAATTTTCCATGCTGAGAAATTTTTCTTCCCCCGTGATATCCCCAGTCGACCTTTTGTTCGCCAAGAGTATTAACCTCAAACCCCTTGGGACGCATACAGTCATTTGCCAAGACCACCATACAAGAAATGCCGTGCTTTGCACAAACATCAAGATAGCGGTCAAACCGCTCCAAGAAGGAATCGTGTTCTTCATCCCAGACAACAAATTCTAAGATAATACGAATCGAATTAAACCCTAATTCCTCCATAAGTGCCAATTCCTTATCCGTTGTTTCCAGTCGTTCTTCAAACCCCAAAGACTGCCATTGGTCAACCCGATTGGCGCAATCCGCACTCATATAATTGCACCCACGAATCCACGGACGTTCATTATACCATTTCCAGATTTTTTCTTTACTCCATTGCATAAAAAACACTCCTTCCCTCTTTTTTTCATCATATCCTTTTAGGTATTGACAAGCAAGTCAAAATCAGTCATAATATATCCAAAAGGTTAGGTGTTAAAGATGAAATATCAAAATGAAAATTTTAATGGAAGATTTGATTTTCGACACGGTTTTCATCATGGGTGGACCATGGAAAGCCACCTGCACGAGTATAGCGAATTGCTATACTGCAAAGAAGGTAGCGGAGATGTTTATGTTAATGGGAACCACCTATCTTTGCCAGAAAGACACTTGATATGGATTCCCCCTAATTACATTCATCAATACGACTGCGAAAACGCCTCAGTCTATTGCACAGTTTTTTCTAATGATTTTATTCCTCTCTTTTTTCATACAATCAAAGAAAAACGGCTAAAAGTATCGCCTGTGGATGTATCTGATATGGCTGATATCCTTGATAAACTTTTTACAACGAAAAAAGATAATCTTCCTCTCATTAGTGGCTATTTGAATTTGATATCCGCCCGGGTTCTTGAATTTGCAGAGTTGGAACATACCCGTCAAATGGATGGCGTTCTATATCAAAAGGTAATTTCATATCTATCTGACCACTTTCAAGAGGACATTTCTTTAAAACACATCGCAAAGATGTTTGGATACAATGAAAAATACTTATCCCACTGCCTTCATGAATTAACCGGTGTACACTTTTCCAAGCTGTTGTCTATGTACCGTCTGGAGCATGCAAAAAATCTACTCTTAACCAAGCCACGCAGCAATATTTTAGAAATTGCTCAGGACAGTGGCTTTTCGGCACTAAACACCTTCAATCGTGTGTTTAAAGAAAACACAGGCATTACGCCATCCCAATACAAAAAAGAAGCAGGTCATTTTTGACCTGCTCAAACCGTTGAAAACCCAAGACATAAACTGTCTTGGGTTTTACTTTTACGTCAGCATATTTTCCATAAATATCCCATATCCACGGGTTGGGTCATTGACAAACACATGGGTTACAGCACCCACAAGCTTTCCCTCCTGAATGATGGGGCTACCGCTCATCCCTTGGACAATACCTCCGGTCTTTTCAAGGAGCTTTTTGTCTGTTACCTTGATGACCATGCCTTTTGGATTTTCAGTATCTCGATTTATTTTCTGAATCTCAATTTCAAACACTTCTATTTTTCCCTCTTCAATGTTGGATAGAATTTCAGCCTTTCCGGTTTTGACCTCTTTGCGTCCTGCAACAGGAATGGGGTTCATAATACACGGAAGTTGGGAACCCTCTTCTAATTTTCCTTTGAGTCCCACCTCGGTGTTTTCTTGCACTGTTCCTAACTTTCTGTCTTTTTCGGTAAATACGCCAACCAATTCTCCAGGTTGTCCCTTTCCGCCTTTTTGAATAGAAACAATTCTGGCATCTAAAATTTCTCCCCTTGAAATTTGAACAGCGGTTCCTTCCGGATTCTCAGAAATACCATGTCCCAATGCACCAAACTCTCCCGTATTTGGATTATAATAAGTTATTGTGCCGATACCG
>JAZURN010000045.1:0-21104 GCA_045606185.1 Ructibacterium sp. | reverse complement strand
GGCAGCACCGCTGGGTAAGATTCACGGCAACGCTGAGATTGCCAACCCCCATGGCGAAATTATGAAGTTCTTTGACTACGAAGACTAAAGGTGGGAAATCCATGAATGAGTTAAACATCATCGAAGATGCAGTAAGAAAAGTTGTAAAAGAAATGAATGTTACTGTCAGCGAGGACACCAAGGAAGATTATGTAAAGATTGGTGTTTCCCAGCGGCATATCCACCTTTCCCGGGAGGATTTGGATATCCTCTTTGGCAAGGGTTACGAGCTGACCCCCAAAAAGGTCTTAATGGGCAGAGAGTTTGCCTCCAACGAGGTAGTAACTCTGGTTGGACCATCCCTGAAAGCCATCGAGAACGTCCGGATTTTGGGTCCGGTACGGAAGAATACCCAGGTGGAGATTTCCAGAACCGATACCTTTGTGTTAAAGGTAAGTCCTCCTGTTCGCCCCTCCGGCGAGATAGAGGGTTCGGAAAAAATCGTTGTGGTAGGCCCCAAGGGCAGTATCTACCTGAAAGAAGGCGTGATCATTGCCAACCGCCACATCCACCTGACCCCCGAGTTTGCCAAAGGCTTGAACCTGAAGGACAACGACTATGTGGATGTTGTGATTGACGGCATTAAGCCTACCAAGTTCTATGATGTGCAGATTCGTGTCCGGGAGGACTTTAACGTAGAAATGCACATTGACACCGATGATGCCAACTCCTCGGGACTGAAAAACGGAGATGTGGTGCATATCATCACAAAATAATCTGCCAGAAAACGGAGGAGCGAAATGCTTGCACTTGAAAGGCAAAAAAAGATTTTAGAACTACTCAGCATCGAGGGTGCTGTGATGGTCAGTAAGCTCAGTGCAGAACTGGGCGTGACCGACGAAACGGTGCGACGGGATTTGGAAAAATTAGAAGCCAAGGAGATGCTTCGCCGAACCCACGGCGGTGCTCTTCCCATGGACGAGGGCAGTTACGAGCTCTCTTTGGAAAAGCGAAAGGCCTTAAACGTAGAGGCAAAGCAAGCAATCGCCCATAGAGCGGTGCAGTTTATCGCCTCCGGGGACAGCGTATTTCTGGATGCCTCCACCACCACATTCTACATGGCAAAAGAGATTAAAAACATGAAGAATGTCACTGTGATTACCAACTCCATCCGGGTTATTAACGAGCTTTCCGGGGTAGAGGGTATCAAGGCAATTGCAGTGGGCGGCGTGGTCAGCAACAACCAGTCTTTGGTGGGTGCCACGGCGGAGAATTATATTACCGAAAACTATTTTGCAGATAAAATGTTCTTTTCCAGTAAAGGGATTGGTATTGCCACCGGAATTCTGGAGGGGAACGAGCAGGAATGCTATATTAAGCAAAGAATGATTGCAAATTCCCGGATTCACTACTACCTCTGTGATAAATCCAAGGTGGGCAGAGTGGGATACATGAAGCTGACAGCTTTTGAAAACATCGAATATCTCATTACCGATGCCCAGTTTGAAGAGGAGCTATCCGGCATCATGACAGAGAATAATGTAGAAGTGATTCAGGCGTAAGAATTTTAGATAAAGGTGGGAAAGTTTAGTGAAACGTGTTCTGGCATTTGACCTGGGAGCATCTTCCGGCAGAGGAATTCTTGCGACCCTGGCAGACGGCAAAATTACCTTAAAGGAAGTACATCGGTTCCCCAATAACGGTGTTAAGGTTCGCTCCACTCTTTACTGGGATGTTCTCTATCTCTTTGACCAGATTAAGCAGGGCATTACCAATGCCAAGCTAGAGGGCGGCTTTGACAGCATCGGCATTGACACCTGGGGTGTTGACTTTGGCTTGATTGATGCCGAGGGAAATCTGGTTGGCAATCCGGTAACCTACCGGGATGCAAGAACCGACAACATTCCGGAAGAACTGTTTGAAAAGGTATGTGCCGATGAGGTCTACAAAAGAACGGGTATCCAGATTATCAACTTCAATACCCTCTTCCAGATGTACTATATGTGCAAATATAAAAAAGCAGATACCGATCGGGCAGAGTCCATGCTCTTTATGCCCGATTTGCTGGGGTACTTCTTAACCGGAGAGAAGAAGAACGAGTATACCATCGCTTCCACCTCCCAGATGATGAACCCCTATACCAGAGATTGGGACTATGAGCTTTTGGAAAAGGCAGGCATCGACAAGGATTTGCTTTGCGATATCGTGATGCCGGGTACTAAGCTAGGCAAGCTTACCGACGACATCTGTGAAGAATTGGGTCTTGACCCGGTGGATGTGATTGCTGTTGGTTGCCATGACACTGCATCGGCAGTTGTGGCAGTTCCCACCGAGGTAGATGACTTTGTCTACATTAGCTGCGGAACCTGGTCCCTGTTCGGTACCGAACTTAATGACCCTGTCATTTCTCAGGAATCTTTTGATTCCTCCTATACCAACGAGGGTGGCTACGGCGGCAAGATTCGGTTCCTGACCAATATTATGGGACTCTGGCTGATTCAGGAATCCAGACGAACCTGGAATCGGCAGGGCAATGACTTCTCCTTTAATGATTTGGAGAAAGCAGCGCTTGCAAGCAAGCCCTTCCAGTGTTTTATTGACCCGGACTATCCCGAGTTTGGAAAACCGGGAGATATCCCCAAGCGGATTCAGAAGTATTGTGAGCAGACAGGACAGTATGTTCCCCAAACAGTGGGTGAGATTGTCAGATGTATCTACGAGAGTCTGGCTCTTAAGTATTACCACTCCTTCCTGAACCTGAAGAAAATCAGCGGTAAGGATTTTGAGAGCATCAACATTGTGGGTGGCGGCACCAAGGATCCGCTCCTCTGCCAGATGGCGGCAAATGCCTGCGGCGTAACGGTCTATGCAGGCCCCATCGAGGCAACGGCGCTGGGTAACATTGCCGTACAGATGATGGCAATTGGCGAAATCAAGGATTTGAAAGAAGCCAGAAAAATCATCAAGAACTCGTTCGATACCAAACAGTACACTCCCCAGGATGGAGAGGTTTGGAAGAAAGCATACGAAACATTTAAAACAAAATTGTCCAAGTAGCGACAAGGGAGGAATACAACTATGTTAGTGAATATGAATGATGTGTTAAGACCGGCGAAGAAAGGTAAGTACGCAATTGGACTTTTCAATGCAGTTAATCTGGAGCTTGCCCGTGGTATTATCAATGCGGCAGAGTGTTCCCGTTCTCCGGTTATTATGGGTACCGCAGAGGTGCTCCTGCCCTACGGTCCTCTGGAGGAGGTTTCCTACTACCTGCTTCCTATGGCGAAAAAGGCGTCTGTTCCGGTGGTAGTTCATCTGGACCACGGTTTGACCTATGAAACCTGTATCAAAGCGCTGGAACTGGGCTTTACCTCGATTATGTATGACTGTTCCACCGATTCCTATGACGACAATGTTCGTAAGGTAAAGGAGATGGCAGACATTGCCCATTCCTATGGTGCAACCATTGAGGGCGAGCTGGGTCACGTTGGGGACAACGAAGGTTCTGCCGAGGGTAGTTCTCATCTGGAAGACCCCTCCAAGTACTTTACCGATCCTAAGCTTGCAAAGGATTTTGTGGAGAAGACCGGCGTTGATGCGCTGGCAATCGCAGTGGGTAACGCTCATGGTGCATATAAGCTGCCTCCCAAACTGGACTTCGAGAGAATTCGCACCATTGCAAAGACAGTGGATGTTCCTCTGGTTCTCCATGGCGGCTCCGGTCTTACCGACGATGACTTTCGTCAGGCGATTAAGGACGGTATCAGCAAGGTTAACATCTTTACTGATATCAATATTGCAGCAGTTAAGGCAGAATTCCAGAAGTTTACCGATATGAACAAGGGTATCATCGACCTGATTCCTGCGGCAGTTGAGGCAATCAAGCAGGAGACCCTGAAGAAAATGCAGCTGTTTGGCAGCGACAACAAAGCAGATTTCAGCGGTAATGGCGGGCTGTCTCAGGCAAATATTGAGGAGATTACCAAGCTGGTAGCAGCCGAGGTTGCAAAATACATGAACAAATAAAGAATAGAAAAAGAATCTCCCTATGCCGAGTGCTCTTAAGGATAGTCAAAGGGCAGAAACACTTGTGTTTCTTCCCTTTTCATATGCAATAAGGATTTTATTTCTTTGCCTACCCCGTTCCGCTCGCCGACCCCGAGCGGATTCGTTTCGTCCTTCGAGCGAAGCCGACCACGGGGCTGCGCCCCTTTGGAAACCCCATTATTTTCTCCGTAAATTTAAAGAAAAAGCCTCCCTTGTGTAAAGGGAGGTGGGTTTTGCGAAGCAAAACTCGGAGGGATTATACTGATAAAAACAATATCAAACTGTCCTCTACAGTATGCCCCATATGAGATTCTTTTTTTGTTTTGACAAAAACCGCCATGCCTTATCAAAGGGACAGTTAGGGAATAGGGAAACTCCTTTTTGTCAACTAGAATCTTTTGTTTGACAAATTGTGAGAAACCCCATATAATGGTAAGGCAACAAGTTGTTGGAATTAGAATATCGAGGTGGTAACAATGGTATTTGATAATATTTTGGAAGCAATCGGAAACACGCCGCTGGTAAGACTGAATCAGCTTGCTCCGGCGGATGGTGCAGAAATTTTGGTTAAGGTGGAGGGGCAGAATGTAGGAGGCTCCATCAAAACCAGAACTGCATATAACATGATTCGCACGGCAGAGGAGCAAGGGAAGATAGGGAAGGACACCATTATCGTAGAGCCAACCTCCGGAAACCAGGGGATTGGTCTTGCATTGGTAGGAGCAGTTTTAGGATATCAAACCAAGATTATTATGCCCGACTCTGTCAGCGAGGAACGAAGACTTTTGGTTCGGCATTACGGAGCAGAGGTAATTCTGGTACATGATGCCGGGAATATCGGCGATTGTATCGACGAGTGTTTAAAGCTGGCGTTGAAGATGGCGGAGGAAGACCCCCGGGTTTTTGTGCCCCAACAGTTTGAAAACCCCGCCAATCCCCAAATTCAGCGGGAGCAAACGGGGCGGGAGATTCTGGAGCAGGTGGCAGGTCCCGTTCACGGATTCTGTTCCGGGATTGGCACCGGCGGCACCATTACGGGAATCGGGGAAACCCTGAAAGGAGAAAACCCGGATATGGTTATCTGGGCTGTGGAGCCGGAGAATGCAGCAATTCTGTCCGGCGGCTCCATCGGCACCCATTTGCAGATGGGAATTGGCGACGGTATCATTCCCGCCGTTCTGAACCAGAACATTTTTGATGATATTTGCATCATCAAGGATGAAGAAGCCATAAAGGTATCCAAGGAACTGGCGGCAAAAGAGGGAATTATGTGTGGTATCTCCAGTGGAACCAATGTTGCGGCAGCAATCAAGCTTGCCAAAAAGCTTGGCAAGGGCAAGACGGTGGTAACCGTCCTTCCCGACACGGCAGAACGATACTTTTCCACTCCGCTATTTGGAGAGTAGGTGTAAACCAGGAACCCGAGAGGGTTCCTTTTTTAGTGATTGAAAATTAGCCGAATCTGTGATATGATGATTCCAAACGGCAGACAATTTGCATTCAAAAAAGGAAAGCATAGGAAACCACTATGGATAAAAGGATTACCATGACCATTTCTGCCCGGCTGGACGGAAAGACGATTAAGCATATTTTAAGAAACGAACTTCGAGCATCAGCGGCAATTCTGACTCGGCTAAAACAAGAAGAAGACGGGATTTTGCTGTCTGGGGCGCCGGCTTTTGTAACCCATAGGGTAAGTGAGGGAGAGATTCTGCAGATAACCATAAGGGATGGGAACTCGGAGATAGAGCCGGTAGAACTGCCCCTTAAAATTCTCTATGAGGACGAGGACATCATTGCCGTCAACAAACCCAGAAATATGCCAACCCACCCTTCCCGAAACCACCATGGGGATACCCTAGCCAACGCCCTGATGGGATACTTTCGGGGGCAGAACTTTATTTTCCGTGGGATAACTCGACTGGACAAGGATACCTCAGGCGTAGTGTTGGTGGTAAAGAATCCCCTATCCGGTGCGATTCTGGTGGAGGAGATGAAAGCGGGGAATATTCAAAAAGAATACCTAGCGGTAACCAATGGCACACCCAATCCCTCAAAGGGACGATTGGAGGCACCTATCCGGCGGCAGGAGGGGAGCATTGTGCTCCGTTGCGTCGCCCCTGACGGGAGAGCGGCGGTAACCGAATACGAAACCATCCAAGAGGGGAAGAAGCTTGCCCTTGTCCGATTGGTTCCATTGACCGGGAGAACCCACCAGCTCCGGGTTCATTTGAGCCATCTGGGGACGCCCATCTATGGGGATGATTTGTACGGAGCAATCCAAAGGGACGAACCAACCCGGCTCCACTGCGGGAAGCTTCGGTTTTTTCATCCCTTATCGAAAGAGGAAATGACGATAGAGGCACCTATCCCAGAGGATATGAGGACGCTGTTTGACTAAAGCTGCAGGTTCTGCCCACAGAAGAATTGCACCTTCTGGGACGAAACGGGGGAACGCCGGGATTATGAGATTTTGCTCCAGGGAACAGAAGCTGAAATGGAGGCATATTTAGAGGCTCGCCTGACCGGTAATTTTTAGCGGTTTTCCGGGGAAAAATAGTGCTTGAAAAATTTCCCGGTATGTTGTATAATGAATCTATATTGAATGATGTTAAAAAACAAGGAGGTAGTTTAAAATGAAAAAGATTTTAGCAATCGTATTAACCCTGATGATGGTTGCATCGTTAGCTGCATGTGGCGGCGGAGCAGGAACCAGAATGACCATGGGTACCGGCGGTACAGCAGGTACATATTATGGTTACGGCGGCGTGTTGGGTCAGTATATCATGAACAACGCCGGCATCAATGTAACCGTGGTTTCTACCGACGGTTCCAAAGCAAACATCCAGGGTATTGACGCTGGTAACTATCAGCTGGGTACTGTGCAGTCCGATGTTATGGCTTATGCATGGGACGGCATCCGTTCCTTTGAAGAGGAGGGCAAAGTTGCCTCTTTCCGTACCGTTGCAGGTCTGTATGCAGAGGCAGTTCAGCTGGTAACCATGGACCCTGCCATCAAGTCGGTGGCTGATTTGAAGGGTAAGTCCGTTTCCATTGGTGCACCCGGTTCCGGCGTGTATTTTAACGCAATGGACGTTCTGACTGCAGCAGGTCTTACCGAAAAGGACATCAAGGCACAGTATCAGTCTTTTGCAGACAGTGCTGACGCTTTGAAGGACGGCAAGATTGATGCAGCTTTCATCGTAGCAGGACCTCCCACTCCGGCAATTACCGAGCTTTGTACCACCAATGATGCATACCTCGTTCCCATCGACGGCGAGGTTGCAGCAAAGCTGATGGAGAGCAATCCTTTCTATACCGAGCATATCATTCCTGCTGGCACCTATGCAGGTCAGGAAGCTGATGTGAAGACCGTTACCGTAAAGGCAACCCTGATTGTCAGTGCCGATGCAGCAGAGGAAGATGTTTATGCTTTGACTGCCGCAATTTTCGATAATATCGAAGCAATTACTGCAGAAAACGCCAAGGGTGCAGAACTCAGCATCGAGAATGCAACCGGTGGTATGACCGTCCCCTTCCATGCAGGTGCTGCAAAGTACTTTGCGGAAAAGGGCGTCGAGGTTCCGGTAGAATAATTGATAAGATAAAAGAGTACGGCTGCGGCGAAAGGCTCTTTCGCCGCAGTTATTTTATGAGACGTCCGAGGAGGAGAATACATGTTGTTGCGTAAAAAAAATACGCCGGAGGTTCAGGCTCCCATGGATTTGGATGCGGTCATGCAGAAGTTTGACCGGGAATCCAATGTCCGGATTTGGGAGGGATGGCAGAAGGTTGTTGTTACCTGTTTTCTGGCGGTTTTTTCCTTGTTTTGTATCTATGTAACCCTGTTTGCAAGTTGGCTTGAGGAACTTCGGCTGACCACCTTTGTGGCATTTATCGTGTTCCTTGGGTATTTGGTGTATCCTGCCAAAAAGGGAAAGCAAAAGGTCAACGCCATGCCCTGGTATGATATGCTTTTGATGCTCTGCGGTGCGGGTGCCTTTCTGTACTATGCGTTCAATGCAGAGGCCATCATTCAGCAGGGAAGTCACTTTGCGTGGTACCAGATTATCATTGGTGTTGTGGGAATTCTTTCTTTGGCAGAGGTTTGCCGCCGCAGCGTGGGTCTGCCCATCTTGATTGTGGCAGCCTGCTTTATTGCCTATGGCTTAATCTGGGGCCTTTCCAACCCCACCTTCTGGGGAAAGCTGAACTACATCGTTCATTATCTTTTCTACGGAAAAGAGGGTGTTCTTTCCACCCCCATCAATGTTTGTTCTAAATTCATTGTGGTCTTTATCATCTTCGGTGCGTTTTTGGAACGCTCGGGGATTGCGGACTTCTTTATCAAGATTTCCAATGCGGTAGTAGGCGGTTTCTCCGGTGGTCCTGCTAAGGTTGCCGTTGTGGCAAGTGCCTTAGAGGGCATGGTTTCGGGTTCCTCTGTTGCCAATACCGTAGGCTCCGGCTCGGTAACCATTCCTTTGATGAAGAGGACGGGATACAAGCCGGAATTTGCTGCAGCGGCAGAGGCATCGGCATCCACCGGCGGACAGATTATGCCTCCCATTATGGGTGCGGCGGCGTTTTTGATGGCAGACTATATCGGTGTTCCTTACAGCAACATTGTGATTCGTGCCATTCTGCCGGCGGTTCTCTATTTTGCCGGGGTCTTCATTACCGTTCATTTGGAAGCGAAAAAAGAGGGTCTTCGTGGCTTGAGCCGGGAAGAATTACCTAAATTTCTGCCCTTGCTTAAAAAGGCGTATCTGCTTCTTCCTTTGATTCTTTTAATTTACCTTGTGGGTACCAGCCAGCGGTCAATCCAGTACGCTGCAGCCATTGCGATTGTGGCAGTTATCGTGGTCAGCCTTTTTAATAAGGAAAACCGGATTACCCCCAAACGAATCTGGGAAGCCTTAGCGGCAGGCGGTCAGGGCATGATTGCCGTTGCAGCTGCCTGCGGTGTTGCAGGTATGATTGCCGGAACCATTACCATGACCGGTCTTGCAACCACCATGATTAACGGTATCGTTGCCCTTGCCGGCAGTCAGGTTATCGTGGCACTGTTTTTGACCATGCTCTGTTGTATCGTTCTGGGTATGGGCGTTCCTACCACGGCGAACTACTGTATCATGGCGGCAACCTGTGCTCCGATTCTGGTGCGGATGGGGGTCCCCCCTGTGGCGGCACACTTCTTTGTGTTCTACTTCGGCATTGTTGCGGACTTGACCCCGCCGGTGGCCCTTGCGGCGTATGCCGGTGCGGCAATCGCCCAGGCAAACCCCATGAAGACGGCAGTTACGGCAACCAAGCTGGCAATTGGTGCATTCATTGTACCCTATGTGTTTGCCTTGAACCCGGCACTTCTCTTTCTTGATACCTCGGCGACAGAGGTGGTTTTGATTATCATTACTTCGCTGATTGGTATTTTTGCAGTGTCGGCATCCTTGGAAGGATATCTGCTCCGGCATATGCCCTGGTATCAAAGAATCCTTTCCCTTGCCGGCGGTCTGCTCCTGATTTACCCAGGGCTGGCTACCGATACCATTGGTATCGCTCTGGTGGCTGTGGTTTTGGCTCTTCAGCTTTTAACCAGAAAGAACGCAGTAGCATAAAAAACAAAATGACAACTTCGTTACAGAAGTTGTCATTTTTTTATAAGGGTGCTATAATTGACACATACAGAAAACGATAGCCTCAAAACAGGAGGATACAGATATGGAAATAATAAAAAATGCAAAGGAGCAGGGCTTTGCCGGATGTGATGTTGTTGTAAAATTCCCGGTAGAGAGAAAAAATACACCCATCCGCCTTTTGCAACTGACCGATATGCAAATCATTGATTCCATGCAACGGCGGACAAAGGATAGGCTACGCATAGATGAAATCAATGCTTGGCGTCCCGAAACCTTTGACGCAAATTTTGGAAATCATGTCAAATCGTTAATTTCCCAAGCAAAGCCCGATTTGATTTTCATTACCGGCGATATGATTTACGGATCTTTTGACGATGAGGGAACCGTGTTTCAAAGGTTCTGTGATTTTATGAACTCTTTGGGGATTCCTTGGGCACCGGTCTTTGGAAACCACGATAATGAATCTAAAATGGGTGTGGACTGGCAGTGCAAGCAGTTGGAGCAAGGGGAATACTGTCTTTTTGTAAGAGGAACGGTTTCCGGGAACGGAAATTACACTCTGGGAATTGCTGTGGGAGATGAACTGATTCGGGTTATCCATTTGCTGGATTCCCACGGGTGTCTTGCAGAAAAAGGGATACGTCCCGACCAGCTTGAAATGGTTCGTCTTCATACAAAGGAGATTCGAAATGCCTGCGGGAAACGGATTCCTGCCATCATGGGATTCCATCAGCCTACAGAGGAATTCCGACGGGCGGAGGAAACCAAGGGGTATCGCACCGACCAGCGGAAAAGCTACATCATTGGCGTGGATGTGCCTGCAAAAGACGGGGATTTTGGTGTTCATCAAGAAAACTATAAGGCGGCCTTTGCGGTTCCTGTCCCCGGCTTTTTGGAGCTTGTCAAGCAGTGCGACGTTGACGGCGTCTTTGTGGGACATTTCCACTCCATCAATACCTGCATTACTTACGACAATATTAAATGGGTGTACGGGTTAAAAACCGGGCAGTACGACTACCACAATCCAGGGCAGCTGGGCGGAACCTTGGTAACCCTTGACGGAGGAGAACTGACGGTGACCCACCTTCCCGCATTAGTAACCTATGCGCCTTTTCCGGGTGGATGCTCTATCTTTCAAAACTTTTTTGCAGAGGATGCAGAAATTTCTTTGTGATGAGGGAGAAAAACTATGATAAAGAATTATATCTTTGATTTTGGAAATGTTCTGGCAAATTTCTATGAGGAAATGTTGACAGAACCTTATGTGCAGGACGAGGTGTTGCGAAAAACCATTAGCACGGTGGTTTTTGACCGGCTCTATTGGGATAAATTGGACGATGGGAGCATAACGGATGATGAGGTCAAGGCGGAAATCCGTCGCCGTCTTCCCAAGGAGCATGGGGAGCTTGGATGCTTGGTGTATGACAGCTGGGTTAAGACTTTAACGCCGGTTCCCGGGATGCCGGAACTGGTTGCGGATTTGAAGAGGGCGGGGAAAAAGCTTTATCTGCTTTCGAATATCAGCATCGGTTTTGGAGAGACCTACCAAGAGGTGCCCTGGATTCGGGAGCTTTTGGAGTGCTTTGACGGACTTGTCCTCTCGGGACAAATCGGGATGGTCAAACCCCATCGGGAAATCTTTGAACATCTTCTGGACACCTATTCCTTGGAGGCAAAGGAGTGCCTTTTCATTGATGACCGTGCAGAAAATCTAAAAGGCGCCAAAGAGGTTGGGATTGGGGGATACCTCTTTGATGGTAATGCAGAAAAACTAAGAACATACCTTGGTGCTTAACGAAAGAGACCGAAAGGGAGAAACAAATGATGGAGATAGTTCCCACCTATTATTACAAATTCAAGTGCCTTGCAGACCGGTGCAGACATAGCTGTTGCATCGGCTGGGAAATTGAAATTGACGAGGCGGCTATGGAGTTTTACCATTCTCTTGATACGCCGTTGGGAGAGAGAATTCGCAAATCTGTAGAGGGAAATCCCCCGCATTTTATCTTGACGGCGGGAGAGCGGTGTCCTTTCCTGCGGGAAAACGGACTCTGCGATATGATTTGTGAGCAGGGAGAGGAGGCTCTTTGCGAAATTTGCACCCTCCATCCTAGGTTCCGGAATTTTTATGAGAGTTTCTTTGAAACAGGATTGGGACTCTGTTGCGAGGAAGTGGCGAGAATCGTTTTGTCGGAGACAGAACCCTTCTCGATTGCACCGCCCGAAAATGCAGAGCTTTTGGAGGAGGAACGGCTGTTCTTTGCCGTTCGTCAAAAGATATTTTCTGTGCTTCAAAATCGGGAAAAGAGTATGGGAGAGCGGCTTTCATGTCTGGCGGAGGAATACGGTGTTCCCTTTGATTTTTCCTTGGAAAAGCTCCGGAAACAATATCTGGCTCTGGAGCGATTGGATGACCACTGGACAACGGAGCTGGAAAGCTTGCAAAGCTTTGTCTTTGACGGCAAAATTTTTGAGGAGGAACGTTTCCAAATCCCTATGGAGCAGTTGGCAGTGTATTTTGTTTTCCGGCATTTACACGGAGCCATTTGGGACGGTAGCTACGGAGAAAGAGTGGGGTTCGTCCTGAAGAGCTGTTATTTCATTGGTGCCATATTCGCACGGTATCAGGAGTTGGGCGGCGAGATTACGATGGATATCATGACGGATTTGGTGCGGATGTATTCTGCCGAGGTGGAGTATTCCGAAGAAAATATGGAAGCATTACTGAAAGAATAAAAATAGGAAGTGAATCAGATGTCAACCAAACAATTTCAGCTGGATATGTCCAAGGGTTCTATCTTTAAAAACACAGTAAGATTTGCGATTCCCTTGATTTTTGCAAGTCTTCTGCAGTTGTTTTATAATGCGGCAGATCTCATTATCGTCAGTCGGTATTCCGGCTCCAATGCCATGGCATCGGTAGGGGCAACCAGCTCCTTGACAAATCTGTTAATCAACGTCTTTATAGGAATTTCCCTGGGAGCCAGTGTGGTAATGTCCAGAAGGTTTGGCGCAGATGACAAACAGGGGATGCGCAGAACAGTTCATACTGCCGTTTTGCTGGGAATTTTCTTAGGGATTACAGCCGGAGTATTGGGGTTTTTCTCAAGCAAAACCTTGCTGATTTGGATGGGAACGCCGGAAGGTGCTGTGCTGGATGGTGCAACCTTGTATATGAAGATACTTTTTCTGGGTGTTCCGGCATCACTGGTATATAATTTTGGTGCGGCAATTCTCCGTGCAGTGGGAGATACCAAGCGCCCCTTGTATATTCTGGCGGTTTCGGGGTTTATCAATGTTTTCTTTAATTTGATTCTGGTCATTTGTTTCGATATGGGCGTTGCCGGTGTCGGAATTGCTACCGCATTCTCCAACTATATTTCCATGTTTGTTATTCTTGGATGTATGATGAAAAAGGGCGGCGTGGTGCATCTTCGGCTCAATAAGCTCAAGCTTTACAAAAAAGAGCTGAAAGAGATATTAAAAATCGGGGTTCCTGCCGGGGTGCAGTCTTCCTTTTTCAGCCTATCCAATACGGTGCTTCAATCTTCGGTCAACGCTTACGGCGAGGCTGCCATCGCCGGCAATGCCGCTGCCGGAAATATCGAAGGCTTTGTCTATGTGGCAATGAATGCCTTCTATCAATCCACCTTGACCGGTGTCAGTCAGAATTATGGTGCAAAGAACGAAAAGAGAATCAACCAGACTCTCCGGGTTAATCTGCTCTGTGTGGCGGTAACCGGATTGTTTCTGGGAATTCTTACCGTTGTTTTCTCCAAACCGCTTTTGGGTTTTTATATTACCGATTCCCCCGAGGCGCTTAACTATGGAGGAAAGAGAATTTTGATTGTCGGGTTGACTTATTTCCTGTGCGGAATCATGGAGGTTCTGACCGGAACATTGCGTGGACTGGGAAGTTCAGTCATTGCGGCGGTTTCCTCCTTTGTGGGAACCTGCGGATTCCGGGTTTTTTGGGCACTTATTATTGTAAAAATGCTTCATGGAGGTATTGACTTCCTGTATTTGTGTTGGCCCATTTCCTGGCTTTTGGTTAGTCTTTTGCATGGTATAACGCTGGCAATCATCAAACCTCGTGCCATCTGTCGAATGCGGATTTGCTGATAAAGGTCCCTGTGGAGGTGCTTGACAAGATTACGGAAAAGGAGAAAAAAGATGTTTGATTTTCATTTACATACCAAGGTGTCCTTTGATTCAAAAGAAGAACCCATTGAAATTGTCAAGGCGGCAGAGCTTGCAGGTCTTAAAGAAATCTGTTTTACCGACCACTGCGACCATCATGGACTTAAGGATGGAAAACACTATGTTTTTACCCCGGAGGAGTACAGCCTTGCATATGACAATCTAGTATCTGATAAGCTGAAGATTCGCCGAGGTATTGAGATGGGATTAACCCAATGGAACAGGGACGCCGCAGAGGCGGTTTTAGCTACCCGGGAATTTGATTATGTCATTGGCTCCAATCACTATGCCGGCGGCATGGACCCCTACTATCCCGAATTTTGGGAAGGAATTGACCTTGATCGGGGAATCAAAATTTATCTGACGAATATCCTGGAGTGCATCAAACTGCATGATAACTTTGATGTATTAGGACATTTAACGTATATCTGCAAATCTCCCTATAATCCTACTCACAAGACGGTTTCCTATGGGGAGGTTGCGGAGCTAGCAGACGAGATTATGAAAGTCTTGGTAGAAAAAGGAAAGGGCATGGAAATCAACACCAGCGGGGTGGACAGAGCGGGGGATTTCCTGCCCTCTTTGGACTACCTGAAGCGATTCCGGGAGTTGGGCGGCGAGATTGTGACCATCGGCTCCGACGCCCATGACAGAACCCGGGTGGGGCAGTATGCCAAGGAGGCATTGGAGCTTGCCAAAGAAGTCTTCGGTTATGTCTGTACCTTTGAGCAGAGAGAACCCATTTTCCATAAGCTTTAATAAGAAAAACGGTAAGTTTCCTCGAAAAACTTGCCGTTTCTGTTTTTCTGTGGTATCATAGAAGCATCAAATTAAAAATGAGGAAAAAGCAATGAAGCAAAAACAAAAACGACAGACCTTAAAGGAACGGATTCTCCCGAATTATACCAGGGGAGAAGAGGTTTTTAATATGACCTCCCATATTGTGGGCGGTGCCTGGGGGATTGCCTATCTGGTGCTTTGTGTCATTATGGCAGCGCTCCATCACAACCCGATGGGGGTGGTGACCTCGGCGATTTATGGCTCCATGGTTATCATCCTGTTTACCATGTCCAGTGTGTACCATGGGTTAAAGCCAAGCACCGGAAAAAAGGTGTTCCAGATTATCGACCATTGCTCCATCTATTTCATGATTGCCGGAACCTATACCCCCATAGCCCTCTGTGCTGTGCGGGAACAGAATGCGGCAGCAGGGTGGGTACTCTTTGGGATCATCTGGGGAATGACTGCCTTTGCGGCGACCTTTACTGCCATCGACCTGAATAAATACAAAAGACTCTCCATGATTTCTTACCTTGGGATGGGTTGGTGTGTGGTAGGCTTTTGGAAGATTACCTATCAGGCAATAGGCTTTTATGGTGCCCTGTTCCTGATTGCCGGCGGTGTCTTGTATACCATTGGGGCGTTGCTCTATTCCATGGGCAAAAAGAAGAAGATTCGGTATATGCACTCGGTGTTCCATCTGTTTGTAAACCTAGCAAGTCTGTGTCATTTCTTCTGTATTTTATTCTATGTGGTGTAGGAGGCTTTCGTAATGAAAATTGTAGTGTTGGACCGACTGACCCTGGGGGAGGATTTGGACCTCTCCGGAGCGGAGAAGTTCGGGAATCTGATTTCCTATGATAAGACAGCACCGGAGGAGGTAGCAGGCCGGGTCAAGGACGCTGATGTGATTTTTGTGAATAAAGTAAAGCTTGGGGAGAATTTAAGGGATGCCAAAAACCTCAAGCTGATTTGCGAGGCGGCAACCGGCTATGACAATATTGATTTGGACTTCTGCCGGAGCCATGGAATTGCAGTTTGCAATGTGCCCGGATACTCGGTCTGGAGCGTGGCACAGGTTACGGTTTCCATGGTTTTGTCTCTGGTAAATCATCTGCCGGAATACACCCGGTATACCAGAGAGGGTATCTATTCCGCCGGAAAGAGTGCCAATATCCTGACGCCGGTTTATCATGAGCTATACGGAAAGACGTGGGGGATTGTGGGTTACGGCGGGATTGGTTCTCGGGTGGGAGCGGTAGCGGAGGCTTTGGGGTGTCGGGTTCTTGCCTATAAGCGAACCCCGATTCCCGGAGTGGCGTGTACCGATATTGATACCCTGGTGCGGGAAAGCGATATCATTACGGTCCATATCCCTCTGTCAGAGGAAACCCGAAACCTTATCAGCAGGGAACGGATTGCCGCAATGAAAGAAACGGCGATTCTGGTCAACACTGCCCGGGGTGCAGTAACGGACGAGCAAGCCCTTTGTGATGCCATCCGGAACAGGAAAATTGCCGGATTTGGCACCGATGTTTATTCGGCGGAGCCATTCCCTGTGGAGAGTCCCCTTTATGAGATTAAAAGTTACGACAATGTCTGCCTGACCCCACACATGGCATGGGGCGGCAAGGAAACTCGGGAACGGTGCTTTGCCGAGATGCTCGCCAATATGGAGGCGTTTTTTGCCGGAGAAATTCGAAATCGGGTGGACGTATCATGATAGCGAAAACATATGAGTCTTTGCCCAACGAGGCAAAGGAAATCCGGGAGACTGTCTTTCTCAAGGAGCAGGGGTTTTCCAAGGAATATGATGAAATTGACGAAATTGCCACCCACATTGTCTTATTTGATGGGGATATCCCCCTTGCCACCTGTCGGGTCTTTTTGGGGGAGGTTCCGGGCACCTATCTTTTGGGCAGATTGGCGGTTAGCAAGGAATATCGGGGCATGGGCATCGGGCGCCGGATGCTGAAAGAGGCGGAAGCCTGCGTTCGAGAAAAAGGCGGCAATTGCTTGACTCTTCATTCCCAGCTCCATGCCAAGGGATTTTATGAAAAATCCGGTTATATAGCCTACGGAGAAATTGAGTATGAGGAAGATTGCCCCCATATCTGGATGAGGAAAGAATGGGAAATATCTCCGTTTTTGCTTGTATAGTTTTTCTGTTTGAAACAAAGAATAATGCCATACTAGGAGGTATGGTATGGAACAGAAACAAGCAGAAAAGAAAATATTATGGTTTACTTTAGCCTTGATGGCGTTTTCCACTGTTTGGGGGTTTGGAAATGTCATCAACGGCTTTGCGGTCTACGGAGGACTTCGGTCCATTGTCCCATGGATTCTGGTCTTTGTCTTGTACTTCATCCCTTATGCCCTGATGGTGGGGGAGCTTGGCTCTGCCTTTTCCAAGGCGGAGGGCGGGGTCAGTAGCTGGATTCACGAAACCATCGGTCCCAGGATGGCGTTTTACGCCGGGTGGACCTACTGGATTGTCCATATGCCTTACATCTCCCAAAAACCAACTGCTGCATTGATTGCGGCGGGCTGGACCTTGTTCGGGGATGGAAGGGTCAGCCGGATGGACGCCGTATATCTGCAGTTGGGGAGTCTTGTGGTGTTTCTGGCGGCACTCTTTCTTGCCAGCCGAGGGATTTCCTGGATTAAACGAATTGCTTCGGTGGCGGGAACCTCCATGTTTGTCCTCTCGATTCTCTTTATCCTGATGATGATAGCGGCACCGGCAATTACCAACCATCCTGACCTTGCAGATATTTCCTTTTCCTGGGCGGATTTCAAACCAAACTTTGGGTCGGAATTTTGGATGAATCTTTCCATTCTGATTCTGGCGGTGGGAGGGTGCGAGAAGATTTCTCCCTATGTCAATAAGATGAAAGACCCGGGCAAAAGCTTTCCTAGAGGGATGATTGCCTTGGCAATCATGGTAATGGTTTGTGCCATTTTGGGAACGGTGGCTTTGGGCATGCTGGTGGATTCCTCGGCAATCCCCGAGGATTTTATGACCAACGGTGCCTACTTTGCGTTCCAGAAAGTGGGAGAGTTTTACGGGGTTGGGAACCTTTTGATGATTCTCTATGCGTTGGCGTTTTTTGTGGGGCAGATTGCGGTCATTGTTATTTCGGTTGATGCACCGCTTAGGATGCTGCTGGATAGTGCGGACGAAAGCTATATCCCCCGGATTTTGACCAAGAAGAACAAACAAGGGACCTATCAAAACGGATATCTGCTGATTGCTATTTTGGTAAGTATTCTGATTCTTTTGCCTGCCTTTGGAATTGGCAGTGTCAATGAAATTGTGAAATATTTGATTCGGCTTAACGCCATCTGTATGCCCCTGCGGTATCTGTGGGTCTTTGCCGCCTATATCGCCATGCGGAAGAACAAGACCCATTATGACCCGGCATATCGGTTTGTAAAAAATCGGTATCTGGGAATGCTGGCGGGCGTTTGGTGTTTCTGCCTGACGGCATATTCTTGCCTAAGCGGCGTTTTTAATGCAGATTCGGCATTTCAGCTTATCATGAATATTGTAACGCCCTTTCTGCTTTTGGGATTGGGTGTACTGTTACCTCTCTTTGCACGAAAGAGGGAATAGAGGAGGATTACCATGGAGAAAACAAACAAGGAGTTATTGGAATTTATCAAAAAGTGCCCCAGCGGGTTTCACACAGTGGCAGAGGTGTCGGAGCGGCTACGCAAAGAGGGATATACCCCGCTAGCCGAAAACCGGGAATGGGAACTAAAAGAAAACGGGAAATACTTTGTAACCAGGAACAATTCTTCCATCATTGCCTTTCGGGTGCCGGCGGCGTTCGGGCGGTTTATGATTACCGCAAGCCACGGAGAATCCCCGGCATTCAAGGTCAAGCCTGACCCGGAAATGCCCTGTGAAGGTTGCTATGTTAAGCTAAATACCGAAAAGTACGGAGGCATGCTATATTATAGCTGGATGGACAGACCCTTATCGGTGGCGGGAAGAGTAACGGTTTTGACCGAGTCCGGGATAGAAAGCCGTCTTGTGAACATTGATAAGGACTTGTTGATGATTCCCAGCCTCGCCATCCACATGGATCGAACCGCCAACGAGGGCGGAGGGATGAACCCCCAAAAGGAATTGCTCCCTGTGTTTGGGGACGAAACCGCCAAGGACGGCTTCTGGACACTGATTGCCGAGAATGTTGGCGTAGCCCCTGATAAGATTTTGGGAAGTGATTTGTTTCTCTACTGCAGAACGGCGCCTAGTATCTGGGGAAACAGGGGAGAGTATCTTTCTTCGCCCCGGTTGGATGACTTGCAGTGCGTTTTTGCAACCCTCAAAGGATTTCTCAATGGGGATGCCGAGGGGGCGCTTCCGGTTTATTGTGTCTTTGATAATGAGGAGGTGGGGTCAGGCACCAAGCAGGGAGCAAAATCCACCTTCCTCTTTGATGTGCTCCAGAGAATCTGTGAGGCAAGGGGAATCAGCCAGAGCCGGTACTGGCAGGCGGTTGCCGGCGGATTTATGCTCTCGGCGGATAACGGGCACGCAGTGCATCCCAACTGTCCCGAGAAGGCAGACCCTACCCACCGCCCGAAAATGAACGGCGGAGTCCTCTTAAAGTATAACGCCAACCAGAAATATACCACCGATGCGGTCTCCGAGGGGATTGTTCGATACCTTTGTCAAAAGGCGGAAGTGCCTCTCCAAAAGTATGTGAATCGCAGTGATATTCCCGGCGGTTCTACATTAGGAAATCTCTCCAGTGAAAAGGTTTCCATCAACACGGCAGACATTGGGGTGGCTCAGCTTGCCATGCACTCGGCGTATGAAACGGCGGGAGCAGAGGATACCCTTCATCTCTGCAAAGCCGTTGAGGCGTTTTACAGTCTGAATCTGACCTGCGAAGCCGATGGAACCTATCGGTTTGAATAAGGAAAAGAGCATCCAAACGGATGCTCTTTTTCACGCATTTTTGGCTTTTTCCAAAAGCTCTTCCACATATTCTTTGGGACGAATACTCAAAAAGGAGAAAGGCTTATCCAGTGCCTTTTCAATCATGGCAATTGCCTCGGCCCTTTTTCCCAATGCCAGTAGGGTTTCCCCATAGCCGTAGTAGGCTTCCGGGAACCGGGGTTCCTGCTCTACCAGAGCTTTGTAAGCTTTGGCAGACTTTTCGTATTGCCCAAGCTTGGCATAGGATTCCGCAAGATTATCGCAGATAATCAGGTCGTCGGAGTTGTAGTCATAGGCCTTGAGATTAAATTCCAAGGCTTTCTCTTTGTCCCCGGAAAGATTGTAGAAGATACCAAGATTTTCGTAGACGACAGAGGTTTTAAAGCCGGATTCCAGAATATCCTCCAGCATCTCGATTGCCTCATCCAGATTCCCCTCTTTCCAGCTGACCAGAGCCAGAAGATTTCGGATATGGTTCCGGTCGGCACTGCCCCGGACGGTCATGCTGCTGCAAAGCTGAAGATATCGTCTGGCTTCCTCCAGGGCACCGCAACGGAGACAGACGTAGCCCAAAAGCAACTGATTTCTCTTGTTTAAGGGGCCAATCTTATTGGCAAGAAGGTAAAGCTTCATTGCCTTGGGGTATTCCCGCTTGTTGTAGGGGATGCGGGCAATGGCTGCAACCAAATCCCCCCGCTTTTTGATTAGGTAGCAAAGAACCAGGGCAAGAATAATCCATCCAAACATGACATTCGCTCCAATCTTTAGTACAAGTTATTAACGGTTCTGGGATAGGGCAGGACATCCCGGATGTTACTCATACCGGTTAAATACATGATGGCACGTTCAAAGCCCAAGCCGTAGCCGGCATGCTTACAGCCGCCAAACCGGCGTAAATCCAGATAGTGTCCGTAATCTGCCTCATCAAGACCCATTTCCTGCATCCGGGCGGTTAAGACATCCAGCCGTTCTTCTCTCTGGCTGCCGCCAATGATTTCGCCGATGCCGGGGACCAGACAATCCATAGCTGCAACGGTCTTGCCGTCGTCATTGAGTCGCATATAGAAAGCCTTGATTTCCTTGGGATAGTCGGTAACAAAAATCGGTTTTTTAAAGACCTCCTCGGTCAGGTAACGCTCATGCTCGGTCTGCAAATCCATCCCCCATTTTACAGGGTATTCAAAGTCTTTGCCGCTCTTTTCCAGAATCTCAATGGCTTCGGTATAGGTTACTCTGCCAAATTCATTGCTGACCACATTGTCAAGGCGTTCCAAGAGACCCTTATCCACAAAATTATTGAAGAACTGCATTTCCTCCGGTGCTTGCTCTAACACATAGCGGATAATGAACTTCAGCATATCCTCTGCAAGCTGCATATCGTCATTTAAGTCCGCAAAGGCAATTTCCGGCTCAATCATCCAGAATTCTGCCGCATGCCGGGTGGTGTTGGAGTTTTCGGCACGGAAGCTGGGACCAAAGGTGTAAACATCCCCAAATGCCATGGC
>JAZURN010000044.1:0-18814 GCA_045606185.1 Ructibacterium sp. | reverse complement strand
AGTCGATATCTTCCATCTAGCGAGGATAGGGCTGGTTTAACCGAAAAGATTTTCTTTTCATCGCCTCTCCTTGCCGCTATTTTCAATTCTTGTCCGTCACTTTCTGCTACAACTTCTTCAAAGCCCTTTGCTGAATTTACCTGTTTTCCATTGATACTCTCAATGATATCTCCGGCACGTAACCCTGCATCCTTTGCCGGAGCGGCAGACAAGCCGTCATAACCCTCAACATCGGCGATATCCACAACAGTTATCCCTTTCATGTCCATGGTTACGCCAACAGTCTGTCCTACCGGAACCAGCTTTTCTTCTGCAAAGACTTGTGCTGTAGCAAGACTTAAGACAATACCCAGAAAACTACCGACAATTCTCTTCACTTTCCTGTTTTTTACCATGATAACCTCTCGGAGAGGAAGTTTCCTCTCGAGATTAGTATAAGCAAGCAAACAACTTTTAATCCTTGCACTTTATGAAAGTACCGGAACCTTCAGACTGCATATCCTGTTTCTTCTATGTATGGTTAAATCCCCAGCCGACCCAGATTAGGGTCGGCTGCAAAAATCAAAAAAACTAGTCGTGTTTCTTATCCTGATTCTTGTTCTTGTTGTCGTTGTTATTCTGATTTTTGTTGTTTCTGTTTTCGTTGTTGTTCTGATTCTTGTTGTTGTTCATAATTTTTTCCTCCTGAATCATTTGGTTTTTTTGTTTTCAATATTTTATTTTCCTTGGTACACCTTTATTTTGTTCTTTTATTAAAAAAATATACAAAAAATTCAGTTACTTTTTCCTTTCCTTACATAGAATAGAATTGGAGGTGTTTTCATGCGAATCAATCAAACTCAAAACGCAAAAGATATTAACGACGGCATTATTGTGCCACCCGGTTGCGACAATCCGATGCTTCATGATTGTGGAGAGCCTGTATCTACATACACTCCGGCATCCTATTCCCCTGTGCTTGCATCCAAACTTTCCTCTTCGCTTCCGCCTCATGCGATGCATGGAAAATCAGGAGGCTTGTCTATTCCAAAAGACCATAACGCACTCTCTCAAAAAAGTATGGCTGAATACCTTAACAACTTCCGGGGCGCCTATCTTTGTCTTGATTTTTGGTTTGATGTTAGAACCAAACTCAAAAAATGCGGTATGCTGATGGAGGTTGGAAAGGATTTTCTCGCCTTGAAAGAGACACAGTCCAACAAATTAACTGTTATTGATTTAAAACCGGTAAGATACATCAATATCTATTGCAAATAGCTAAAATTCATGGTATACTAATGAAAAATACAGTAGGTGATTGTATGAACATCCCAAACGAAGTAGTAACATTACTTACCCGCCTTGAATCCAACGGATTTGAGGCTTTTGTCGTTGGCGGATGTGTTCGGGACAGCTTGCTCGGGAAAGCTCCCGCCGATTGGGATATCTGTACTTCAGCACACCCTGAAGAAGTACAAGCTCTTTTTACCGACCATTTTGTCGTTCCCTCCGGGTTGAAGCATGGAACCGTTACTGTCGTTTCCCGGAAAATGAACGTGGAAATCACTACCTACCGCCAAGATGGGCAGTATCTGGACAACCGGCATCCTGAATCCGTTACCTACACAAAAAGCCTTCGAGAAGATTTAAAGCGTCGTGACTTTACCATCAATGCCATGGCATACTCTCCAAAAACAGGACTGATTGACTACTTTAACGGAAGACGACACCTAGAGCAAAAGCTTCTTTGTTGTGTAGGCGAGCCTACAACACGCTTTTCGGAAGATGCCCTACGAATTCTCCGTGGCTTGCGATTTGCCGCAACCTACGATCTGACTATAGAACCGGAAACCATAAGGGCAATTCACGCTTGCCGAGATAGATTAACATCAATTTCTGTTGAACGAATTTTTGATGAATTACGAAAAACGTTAATGGCTGCAGAATTTGCAAAAATTCTTGCCGAATACCCTGATATTTTGGGCGTTATCTTTCCGGACGCAAGAGAACATTTTTTATTCTCTGACCAATGGCAAAAGTTTATGCAAAACCTCTCTAACCTTTCCCCTTCCATTCCGTTACGGCTTGCTGCCATTCTTTTTTGGTTTCATGATGCAAAAAATTATCTACCGCTATGCAAGTCTGCCATCATTAGGCTAAAACCAGACAAAAAAACATTGCAGCATTGTATGACCCTGCTTGAATGTCAGCTTCTTCCATTGCCGGTAACTCTTACAGAAACCCGGCGTTTTCTTGGCAGATATAACACCGAAACCCTAGAAGAAATCCTGGAATGGAGAGCTGTTCAGCTTGGGGAAGAAAATATTCAGGTCAAGGAGTTTCTAAAAGAAATTAAGGACAAGCATCTCTGCTGCACCCTTTCAGAGCTTGCAGTTTCCGGCGATACCTTGCAGAAGCACGGGCTCTCCGGCACCGATATTGGTACTGCGCTACGTCGAGCATTGAATGCGGTAATCGAGGATACGATTCCAAATGAAAAAGAAGCCTTAATAAAATTCTTATTTTCCTAAATTCTATATTGCTTTTTCTGCTTGGATTCGTTATAATAGAAAAATGAAATTGATTGTATCCTGATTTTCAGGAAGAGAAGGAAAAACCATGAAACAAGGAAAGTTTATTGTATTAGAGGGCTTAGACGGCTGCGGCAAGAGCACTCAATTAAAACGATTGGCAGACACCTTAACCCAAAAAGGCGAAACCGTCATTCTAACCGCAGAGCCTACCGACTTTGAGACCGGAGCCTATCTGCGCCGGATTTTATCAGAGAGCCAGAACAAGAATATGTATCTCCAGGCGGCACTCTTTCTGGCAGACCGACTGGAGCACATTACTCATCCTGAATTCGGTATTCGTCAGCATCTGGAGCAAGGGCATACCGTCATTTGCGACCGGTATTACTATTCCTCCTTTGCCTATCAGGGAACAGCCAGCGATATTGATTGGGTAATAGACATGAACCTGAACTGTCGAGAGATGTTAACCCCGGATTTGTGTGTCTTCCTGGATGTGAATCCCGACACCTGCAAGGAACGGATTGACAAGGTTCGGGAAAAACCGGAGCTTTACGAAAAGGATGTAACCCTCATGCGGGAAATTCGCAATAACTTTTTGAATGTATTAGACAAGCTCAAGGACGGACAGAACATTGCCATCATTGACGCTAACCGAAGCCTTGAGAATGTAGAAAAGGAGATATTTGACTATGTACAAAAGACTTTTTACCTCTGAATCAGTAACCGAAGGACATCCGGATAAAATTTCCGACCTGATTTCCGATGCAATTCTAGACGCTATCATCAAAGAAGACCCCAATGCCCGGGTTGCCTGTGAAGTTACGGTAACCACCGGCTTGGTTCTTGTTGTGGGTGAAATCAGCACCACAACCTATGTGGATATTCCTCATTTGGTACGAGAAACCGTAAGAGGAATCGGCTATGACCGGGCAAAATACGGTTTCGACTGCGATACCTGTGCCGTGATGTCTGCCATTGACGAGCAGTCCCCCGATATTGCCATGGGTGTAGACGATGACGGAACCGGTCTTGGCGCCGGAGACCAGGGCATGATGTTTGGCTTTGCCTGCGACGAAACCGAGGAGTATATGCCTCTGCCCATCGCCTTGTCCCACAAGCTTTGTAAAAAACTGACCGAGGTCCGCAAAAACGGAACTCTTCCCTACCTCCGCCCTGACGGAAAGTCCCAGGTTACGGTGGAATACAACGAGGATGGCAGTGTCAAGAGAATTGATACCGTGGTGGTATCTACCCAACACGATGACGCCGTTGCCATTGAGGATTTGCGGGAAGACATTAAAAGAGAGGTTATTCTCCCGGTGATTGACCCTGCACTGTTGGATGCAGACACCAAGTACTTTATCAACCCCACCGGTCGATTTGTAATCGGCGGTCCCCAGGGGGATTCGGGACACACCGGACGAAAGATTATTGTGGATACCTACGGCGGTTATGCAAGCCATGGCGGCGGTGCATTTTCCGGTAAGGATCCCACCAAGGTAGACCGGAGTGCTGCCTATGCAGCACGGTATGTTGCCAAGAATGTAGTTGCAGCAGGTCTTGCCAAAGCTTGTGAGGTGCAACTCGCATATGCCATCGGTGTTGCGCAACCTGTGTCCTTGAGAATTGATACCAGAGGCACCGGCATTATCTCCGACAGCGAGATTGCAGAGCGGGTTTCCAAGGTCTTTGATTTAAGCCCCGGTGGCATCATCAAAACTCTTGAATTACGCAGACCTATTTATCAGCAGACTGCAGCTTACGGTCATTTTGGTAGAAACGACCTGGATTTGCCCTGGGAACGCCTGGACAAGGTTGACGCCCTGAAAAATGCTTAAATTTTGACAATACGGGAGCGGATACCATCCGCTCCCTCTCTATTCTTACAAGGAGGTATCCTCTATGTCTTATGACGGTTTTGTAACCCATGCGGTTGCCCATGAATTAAACCACATCATTGCCGGCGGAAAAATCGACAAAGTTCATCAGCCGGAACGGGACGAAATCATTCTGCAGATTCGCACCCAGACCGGCACCCACCGTCTACTCCTCTCTGCCAACGCCTCCCATCCCAGAGTACACCTGACCCGGATTTCCCAGGAAAACCCCATGACCCCGCCTATGCTCTGCATGCTCATGCGGAAGCATTTCCAGGGGAATAAAATCCTACAGATAACCCAGGAGGGGTTTGACAGAATCCTTCGGATTGAAACCGAGGGCAGAAACGAAATGGGGGATTTGTGCCGACGTTATATTGTTGTTGAAATTATGGGTCGGCACAGTAACATTATCCTGCTTGACGAGAACAACCGCATCATGGACAGTGCCAAGCATGTTGATTTTACCGTCAGTGCCGTCCGTCAAATTCTGCCCGGTCTGTTTTACGAAGCACCGCCGGCACAAGAGAAATTGTCGCCGGACGACTATTCTCTTTTGGACTTAATGACCAAGCTGGACAATGAGCCGGAGGACACCTTATTGGATAAGTTTCTTCTCTCCTCCTTTACAGGGTTGAGCCCACTCCTTGCCCGAGAGATCGTCTATCGTTTCTGTCAGAACACAAAAGTTACCCGTGGCGAGGTCAAAACCGCCGCTTTCTTAACCGAAGTGGATAGCTTCCTAAAGGAAATCTGTGCAAATCGGTATACCCCAACTCTGGTAATTTCCCAAGCCGAGAAAAAACCAACCGCCTTTTCCTGCATGGAACTGACCCAATACCAGGGTGGTGCAACATTGGAAAAAGTAGATTCCATCAGCGAGGTTATTGATGCTTATTATGAAAAGCGGGCACAACGGGAACACATGAACCAACGGACAAGTCATCTATGCAAGCTAGTGCAGAACAATCTTGACCGATGCGAGAAAAAACTGGTTCTCCACCGGGAGAATCTGGAAAACTCGAGAAATCGGGAAACCTATAAAATCTATGGGGATTTGATTACTGCCAACCTCTACCGCCTATCCGGCGGCATGAACGAGTTGGAGGCAGAAAACTACTTTTCGGAGAATTTGGAGCTTGTAAAGATTCCCTTACAAGAGGATTTGACTCCATCCCAGAATGCCCAACGGTATTATAAACTCTACACCAAAGCGAAAATGACCGAACTCCACGCCACTGAGGAAATTGCCAAAGCCCTGGAAGAAAAGTCTTACTTGGAATCAGTTCTGGAATCTTTGGAAAAGGCAGAATCACCTGCCGACCTTGCCGAAATTAAGGGAGAGCTTATGGATGAGGGATATCTCCCCAAAATCAGCACAAAACAACCCAAGGCACAAAAAAAATCAGAGCCTATGAGGTTTACATCCTCAGATGGTTACGAAATCTTGGTGGGACGGAATAACAAACAGAACGACGAACTGACCATCCGGATGGCATATTCTACCGATTGGTGGTTCCACACCAAGAAGATTCCCGGCTCCCATGTAATTGTCCGTGCCAAAGGCGAAGAGGAAATTCCTGACAATACCGTTTTAGAGGCAGCTGCACTTGCGGCATATTACAGTAAGGCACAAACCTCCTCCAAGGTTCCGGTGGATTACACCACCATCAAGAATGTCAAAAAACCAAACGGTGCCAAACCAGGCATGGTCATCTATGACCATTATTACACGTTGCTGATTGACCCTAAGTTACCTAATACGGAACAATAAAAAATCCCCCTGATGGGGGATTTTTATTGTTCAAATATCTCTTTGGCTCTGTCCAAAATTCCGCTTAAAGCGGCAATGGCAACACCATAATTAACAATGGGAATATCTGCTTCCTGCAAGGCATTCAGGCGACTGATAACCTCCTGTTTATTGATCATACACATACCGCAGGAGAGTGCCATTTTATATCCAGACAAATCCTCTGGGAACTGATAGCCGGTAGAAAACGTATACTCACACGTTGCACCGGTCTTCTTCTCTATCATCTTGGGAATTTTCACTCTACCGATATCCTCATGGGTACTGTTATGAGTACATCCCTCCAAAACCAGAATCTTATCCCCATCCTTTAAGTCATTCAACATTTCGGCGCCTTGCAAATATCGGTCAAAGTTACCTTTTTGCCGTGCCAAAAGCATGGAAAATGAGGTCAGGGGAATTTCTTTGGGGACAATGGCATCCACCAGAGAAAAAATCTGGGAATCGGTTACCACCAAATCCACCTTTTTCAAATCCTCAAGTGCTGATTTAAGCGTAGTTTCCTTGGTTACATACGCCTTGATTTCATGGTCAAGGCAATCCCGCAAAAGCTGAACCTGGGGGAGAATCAGCCGACCCTTGGGGGCGGCACTGTCGATGGGAACCACCAGAACCACGGTGCTCCCTGTCGGCAATAAGTCCCCAATGAGGGTGTCCTCCTCTTTCTCCTGGCTTTCCAGAATCTCAATCATCTTCTGCTTTAGGGTGTCCATGCCCTCTTTCCCAAACTTCCCCAAAAAGACGGCATCCGGATACGCTGCCTTTTTTGCCGCAAGAGCGTCTTTTGACAAAAGTTCACACTTGGTAAAGACCAATAACGAATCTGTTCCCTTAGGTAGTGTGGGGACAATATCCTCGGTGCTACTTACCAGATACAAAATCAAATCAGCACGGGTGGTTACCTTTTCGGTCTTTTCCATCCGCTGCTTACCAAGGTCGGTTTCGTCCCCGAACCCTGCAGTGTCAATCAATGCCACCGGTCCATAAGGAATCAGTTCCATGGCTTTGGTTACCGGGTCGGTAGTGGTACCGGGAATCTCGGACACAATGGCAGTATCCTGTCCCAAAAGCAGGTTAAACAGGGTGGACTTCCCCGCATTGGTCTTGCCCAAAATGGCAATATGTTTTCGCATGGAAAGCGGTGTCTTTTCCACTCTTCTCACACCTTTCCTATGTACTAAAGTTCAGCAGATACGGCTTTCCCCTCCCGGAGAGATGCCGGTACATCCAAAATTCTTTGGTTTTTGCTACCACGAAAAAGCAGATTCAAAGACTTTTCCTCTAGTACAAACTTCCCGTCAATCAAAAGGTCGGTTAACTGAAGTAGCGTCATGATTTCCGGCTTGGTCTTGCCCATCTCCAAAAGCTCCTCAAAGGTATATCCGCTATAGCAAACTAAATTTAGTCCCCGACTTTTAATTTCTGCTCCCAATTCCGCCAAAGCCTCTGCTTGACAGAAAGGTTCGCCTCCAGAAAACGTTGCACCACTCAAAAGGGGATTTTTCTCAATCTCCTTTAAGATGATTTCCATATCCTGCTCATGCCCTCCCTGAAAATCATGGGTTTGGGGATTATGACATCCGGGACAATGATGAGGACATCCTTGAACAAAAATCACATAGCGGATGCCGGGTCCATCCACAATGGACTCCGGCTCAATTCCCGAAATTCTCAACCGATTCATTAAAATCCAATCTCCTTTGCCAACTGCTTTAGGGTATCCGCAGATTCCCGAAGCCTCTGGCATTCTTCATCAGAAAAGCTGACCTCCAGAATCCGCTCTGCACCGTCGCTACCTACAATGGTAGGAGCACTCAAGCAGATATCCGAAATACCATACTCGCCCTCAAAAAGACTGGAAACCGTCAAAATGGAGTTCTCGTTACCGATGATACTTTCCACAATTCGACGGACTGCCAATGCGATTGCGTAGTAGGTAGACCCCTTTTTCTCGATAATATCATAAGCGGCCGTTCTAGTTTTATCATAAAATGCCTGCTTATCCATCTGTATTGAATCACAACAGCCTGCTTTCTCACAATAGCCGTTCACACTCATCCCGGCAACGTTGGTTACGCTCCATGCAGCAACCTCGGAATCCCCATGCTCGCCAATGATATAGGTGTGAACATTTCGCACATCCACATTGGTATGCTCGCCCAGCAAATATTTCAGCCGTGCCGTGTCCAGAACGGTTCCGGAGCCAATAACATGGCGTTTGGAGAATCCGGATATCTTATAGGTAATATAGGTCAGGATATCCACCGGGTTGGTTACCACCATCAGAATTGTATCGTCATGGCAGTACTTTAAAACATTCTCCACGATGTTCCGGAAGATATCGGCGTTCCGCTTCAGCAAATCAATTCTGGTTTCGCCCGGCTTCTGGCTGACACCTGCCGTAATGATGACCATATCACTCCCCTTGATATCGCTATAATCGCCGGCAATTACCTTAACCGGGTTTACAAAACACATACCATGGTTCATGTCAAGAGCATCTCCCTCGGCTTTTCCGCGGTTCACATCAATCAGAACAATTTCCGAAACCAGACCGCTCAACATCAAGGTATAAGCGGTTGTGGCACCCACATTTCCGGCACCAATCACAGTAATTTTTCCTTTAAACATCTTTTTCACCTCATCGTTACCTTTTCCAGAATGCCAGAAAAAGATACTGCTTTTTAGTTATTCAAATAAAATGCCTTATAACCCTTGTAGGTCATATAGATATCCAGCTTACCCGCAACCTCAAAGGGAGAGTGCATGGATAAGAGGGGGACGCCCACATCAATCACGTCCATATCCAGATTGGCTACAAACTGGGCAATGGTTCCGCCACCACCGGCGTCTACCTTGCCAAGCTCGCCCATTTGCCATTCTACCTGATTCTCGTTAAAGATTCTGCGAATCTTTGCAACCAACTCCGCACTGGCATCGCTGGCACCGCCCTTACCACGGGAACCAGTATATTTTGTCAAAAGCACACCGCCGTTAACAATGGCAGTATTTCTCTTTTCTACCACATCGGCATAGATGGGGTCAAGAGCCGCACCCACATCAGCAGACAAACAGGTGGAACGGGACAGACAATCACGCAAAATCAGGTCGGAATAGCTATCGGTTGTCTTGGCACAGAGCTTTGCCAGAATATTTTCAAAGAAACGGGACTGCATACCGGTTGCGCCCATGCTGCCTACCTCTTCTTTATCTACCAGCAGGCATACCGCCGTCTTTTGAGGCTTCTTGGCATCCAAGATTGCCCGCAGAGCGGTATAGGCACAAACTCTATCATCCTGACCATACCCTGCAATCATGCTACGGTCAAGCCCCAAATCCCGGGCATCAAACGCCGGAACCACTTCGATTTCGCTGCTTAACAAATCTTCTTCGCAAATATCATACTTCTCGTGTAAAATCTGCAGAATTGACGCTTTGACTCCCTCTTTGACATCCGGATCGTCACAAGCGATATTCCCCAGAAGAACATTCAAATTCTCGCCGGGGATTGCTTCGAACATTTTTTTGTGCATCTGGGC
This sequence comes from Ructibacterium sp., assembly GCA_045606185.1. GTDB lineage: Bacteria > Bacillota > Clostridia > Monoglobales > Monoglobaceae > Ructibacterium. Next base: position 9,072 of record JAZURN010000044.1, on the reverse strand, counting down.
GTCCGCCAGATGAATCAGCAAATCGGACACACAGAAAACCGGGTCATTTTCGTCCTCGCCGATGACAATTTTAATCTGGGTTCCATCCTGCAGTGCGGCAACACCATGAATTGCCAGAGGAATGGCCGTCCACTGATACTTCTTGATTCCACCATAGTAGTGGGTTTTAAAATAAGCAAAACCCTGGTCCTCGTACAGGGGATTGGGTTTTAAATCAAGGCGAGGAGAGTCAATATGTGCACCCACCAGGCTAACGCCGTTCTCCATGGGGTCCTGACCAATCACTGCCGCCATAACTCCCTTGCCACGGTTCACGGCATAAACTTTATCCCCGGGCTTTAAAGTCTTTTTCTCGTCCAGAAAAACAAAGCCATTCTCCTCAAGTACTCGGCAGGTATCTTCACAGAATTCCCGCTCGGTTTTCGCCTTGGAGATAAACTTCCGATACTCCTCACAGAACTCAAATACCTTTGCCTTATCCTCCTTGGAAAGATCTCCAAAGATACTCTTGTTTTCGTAAGTCAAATCTTTATTCTTTTCCATATTCCGTTTCTCCTCCATCTAAATTGTATATGGTTTGGTAATTCCAATAAGCATCGGTTACCTTTTTTACATAGTTTCTGGTTTCTCGAAAAGGAATCTCCGTAAGAGTTCCATCGCCACTGCTATATGCTGGGTCAGCAAGCCATTGATCCACATTCCCGGGACCGCCGTTATAGGCAGCGATTGCAGTTTCGGTAATCCCGTCATATTCTGCAATCAATCGTTTTAAATAATAACATCCCAGACGGATATTCACATCCGGGTCAAACAACTGCGATGCAGAAAAATTTGAAAGCTTTAGTCGCCGTGCACACTCCTCGCCGGTCTCATCCGTTAATTGCATCAAGCCTTTGGCTCCGGCGGTAGACTCTGCATAAGTATCAAACTTACTCTCGGTAAGAATCACGGCGTAGACCAATGCTTCCTCCAAATCAAATTCCTCTGCATAGTCTTCCACAAATTCTTCATATCTAACCGGATATTTTGCCTGCAGGAGGTAGGTTTTAAGTCCCAACTGTTCCGCCGCCTGATACCCAAAATACCCTATTACTGCAAAGAGAATTACCAGAACCAAAAAACGCCCCAAACAACATCCGGACTTCTTTTTCTTTCGTTTGTTCCTTTTTCCATTGTCCCGAACTTCCCGCATAACTACCTCGCTATCATATCCTTAAAAATGTCACTTACCTTCTGTTTCAAAACAAAAATATCCCCATCGTTGCATAGACAAATATCGGCTTTTTCTTTCAGAATTTCATCAGGCAGTTGGTTTGCCATCCGTGCCTCTGCCTGTTCTCGTGTGCAGCCGTCCCGGGCAACAACTCTTTCAATCCGCAATTCTTTTGGTGCAAGCACCGCCAAGGTTCTATCACAACGAAATGGAGAATCACAAGAAAACAGCAGCGGAACGTCCAAACAAACAAGTTCGGTATCCGCAGAATCAATCTGTCGTTGCATTTCCTCAAAAACCAGAGGGTGTGTAATTTCATTTAGTTTTTTTAGCCTCTCCTCATCATGAAAAACAATACCGGCCAGTTTTTTTCTATCAATGGAATCGTCCACTTTTACAATTCCCTTACCAAAAGCATCTATTACAAGTAAATATGCTTTTCCAGCCGGTTCCAAAATTTCCCGGGAAATTGCATCCGCATCCACAACGGTTGCTCCTAACTCCTTAAAAAACCTTGTTACCTCACTTTTTCCGGCACCAATTCCACCCGTAACACCTAGTATCTTTTTCATGTTCACGCTCTCCCATCAAAGATTTACAATTGCATTGCCTTCCATGTCATATACCTTATAAGTATTGAGATTGACATAGAAATTCATTGTCTTTTCCGGGGATGCACAAGCAAAGAAAAACGTTACTCCGTCTTCTCCTGCTCGAAAAGAAAATGGATGAATCACATCATAATGAAATTCCGGAATTGTTCTAACCTGTTCTAAAATATCTGCAGAGACCTCTTTCGTAGTACTATTATAAAGATAAAGTCTGTCTTTGACAACACCCAACTGCTCAGACTCCTTAACAAAGAATACATAACCACTATCAAGATAATGATACGTTACCACATAATCTCCTATATTTTTCTTCAGCTTTTCGGCAATCCGATCCGGACCATTTAGCACAGAGTCAGGAATAAGAATATCGTAGGGCTCTCCATTGGATTCTCCAACCGAAAAAATGACCTCTACAATCTCATTCTTGGTAAACTTGGGCAAATCCTCTACTTCAAAGTAGAAATCCCGATGCCCGTTTCCGGCACCACTTAAAACGCCGACCTTTTCTGCTTTATGACCATTGATGGAAATGGACACAATTTGATTTACCAAATCATACTTTGCACTCTTATCACACGGATTTTCAACCGCATATCCTGTATAACAAATATTCCGTAATTTATCCTGTAGTAACGAGGAATTAAACAAGGCCTTATTTTGGTAAAATACCATATCAAATCGGTATCCACGGCCTGTAGAGTACATGGTCATATCAAAATAATCCGCATCGTCGGTTCCCACCAATCCATCCGGAGTATATTTTACAGAGCAAACGCCAATTCCGTCAATGCCGGGATTGCCTGCCCCCCAGCCTTTGTCTTCGCCGTAAGACATGCCAAGCTTATAAACATAGCCAGCCCGAATAGGACTGGTAATACGAAGGGTTCTTCCCTCTCTATCCCAATCTACAAGATATCCAAATTCCCGCATTTCTTCGGCATGAATGTAGGTTCTCCCTCCGATGTTATATGCAGTAATGGGGACATTGTCAAGATAAGTTATAATATCAGTTTCAAAATAATTGCCAAGAGGAGTACCGCTAGGGATTTGAGACGATGCCACAGCAGGAGGGATTCCGTTTGATGCAAGGTCTATCTCGTCAATCCGTAAGGTTCGTTCCTGCCCATCCCACCAGACCGAAAAGCTATAATATGCCATATCTTCTCCGCTAATCAGGGTTTCTCCGCCAATGTTAATGGCAGAAATTTCTACACCATTCAAATACGTCTTGATATCTGTCGCATAATATACTCCCGCAATATCTCCTGATTTTGCCAAACCAGGCAGGGTAATGGGAACTGTTAAAATCGCCAGGACAGTCAAAAATAAAAAGATTTTTTTCATAACAATTCCTCCATTTTTTATTATTTATCAAATCCATCGCCACAAGCTAAATTTTTTTAAAAATCTCTATTTAAAATATATCATATAACAAAGATTAAGTCAATTTATGAACAAATGTTCTAATGAGTATCTTCCGTATTTTTTTCAACAATATATCGGGGACGGCGTTTGGTTTCTTTATAAATTTTTCCAATATATTCGCCAATGACACCAATGGAAATCAATTGGACTCCACCCAAAAACCAAATGGAAATCATCAAGGATGACCAACCACTGACACTATACCCAAAAAACCTTGCAAATAGAGTATATCCCGCCGCAAAAAGCGCAAAAATACAAGCTAAAATTCCCATTCCCAAAACCAATCGAATTGGCTTAATACTAAAAGAGGTTACTCCATCAAAGGCAAAAGAGAGCATCTTCCTAAGAGGATATTTACTTTCCCCTGCCATTCTTTTGCCTCGTTCATAATAAACAACATCGCTTGAAAAACCAATTAAACGGACCATACCCCGCAAAAATAAATTTACTTCAGGATATTGTGCCAATGCATTCAATGCTTTCTTGCTGAGAAGTCGATAATCAGCATGATTTTCCAATACATCTGCACCAAGCCATGAAAGTATTCGATAGAACATCTTTGCGGTTGCACGTTTAAACAATGTATCACTTTTTCTCTGGATGCGAACTCCATAAACAACGTCGTTTCCTTGATAATACTTTTCGACAAACTCCGGAATTGCATGAATATCATCTTGCAAATCAGCATCCATGGAGATGCAGCAATCGCAATGTAGTTTTGCTTCCATCAACCCAGCCAACAGAGCATTTTGGTGCCCCACATTTTTTGCAAGCTTCAATCCAAGTACCATGGAATTCTTTTTCGCAATTTCCTCTATCAGTGTCCATGTTCCATCGTTGCTTCCGTCGTCCACACAAAGTATTTTACTCTCCGGAGCAATCTTTCCATTTTCTACCATAATATGCAAAAGTTCAGTCGTCCGCCGAAGAGTTTCTGGAAGTACCGTTTCCTCATCATAGCAAGGAATTACAAGATAAAGTTTTGCAACATTCATATATTTTTCCTCCAACAAGAGATAAAAAAAGGGCGAACCAATGTTCGCCCTTCCTAGGAAACAAACTATTCTGCAGCCTGCTCTGCATCAGCTTCTTCGCCTTCGGCAGAAGCTTGTTCTTCTGCGGCTTCCTGCTGTGCGGCAAAATCTTCCGCAGTCATAACAATATTGCCCTCTGCATCAACAACATTGCCGTTTTCATCCATAGAAAGAGTACCCATTCCCTCTTCTACAGTCGGATTTGCCAAATTATACTCATTGATAGAAACGGCTGTTAAGGTTAAAGAAGATGCAACAAACAAAATTGCAACAACTGCAGTAACCTTCTTTAAGATTGCATCAATAGTCTTACCTTTGTTCTTGCCAAAGAAAGTTTCAGCACCACCGGCAATGGCACCGGATAAGCCTTGTTGCTTTCCATGCTGCATCAATACTGCAATAACCAGAACAATAGAAATAACTACATGAATAATCGTTAACGCTAACATCATTTTATGAACTTCCTCCTCATTCTCTTGCGCCGTAATTCGAACGCACATCCTCTGTTTCATAATCAACTTTACCTATTGTAACACATTCCCAAGAACATTTCAAGTGCTTTTTCAAAATTTCTGGAACTTTTCTTCCATTTTATTTCTCAAGAAAAGCTTTCAAAAGAGAAGACCGCTTGGGGAAGCGATCTTCAAGGGAGGTAGTTATGTATTTGTAACAATTTCTTGCTACAATCATAGCTTATCACAAGTTGATTTAAGTTGGATGAATAATTTGTGAAAGAAATATGAATACTTTGTTAACATTTGCAAAATCATTATTTTATGAAGAATTTTATCAAGTTTTAAAAAAAATCATGAAAAACCCTTGATTTTTTTGAAACACTAGTTTAAAATTATAGTATCTGTAATATAAATTTAATATGCATGTCTTTTCATGTTAAATTTATCAATGGGAGTTGACGTCTTGCTCTATTACAGAACCTCAAAAAAACAAAGCTCAAAAGGAACAAACGCAAAAAAAGGTGCTGTTTTTTGGGGAATTGCTATCTGGCTTTTTTGGATTGTTTCTGAAATTCCAGTTCAACTGTTTTTGGCTGCACTAGTCCCTGCATCCAACACGGTCATTGCCCAAGGAAAGATTTCTCTATACGAATCTGTTGAGCCTCCAAATTCCGGAGTTGGAGATGGAATTTTTACAGAGCCTGCAGTCGGTGTACTTACTTCTCCCTACGGGGAACGTTGGGGGAGAGCTCATGAAGGCATTGATATTGGCGGCGAGGCTGGTTCTGATATCTTAGCGGCAGACAGTGGTACCGTTTCTTGTTCACAATGGGTAGATGGGTATGGAAACTACATAGAAATAGATCACAGCAATGGATTTAAAACTGCATATGGTCATTGTAGTGAGCTTTATGTCAAACAGGGCGAAATAGTTACCCAAGGTCAGGTAATTGCCGCTATGGGCAGTACCGGAAACAGTACCGGTACTCATTTGCATTTTGAGGTACTCCTTGATGGAGAGCCTCAAAATCCATTAGATTATGTAATGTACTAATTAAGAAATACATTCGAAAACTTTTCGGAGGTGGAAACATGAGCAAGAAGATTCTTGTGGTTGATGACGAAAAAAGCATTGTAGACATTCTAAAGTTGAATCTGCAAAACGAGGGTTATACAGTCTATGAAGCATATGACGGCGAGGAAGCGATTATGAAGGCTTCTGCCATAGAGCCGGATTTAATTTTATTGGATGTAATGCTTCCAAAACTGGATGGTTTCTCTGTATGTAAAAAAATTCGCGAAACTTCTTCCGTGCCAATCCTGATGATTACAGCCCGGGAAGAAGAGGTGGACAAGGTTCTGGGATTAGAACTGGGTGCGGATGACTACATTACTAAGCCTTTCAGTGTTCGGGAATTGATGGCGCGAATCAAAGCAAATATGCGCCGGCTCGACCAGGAAAACACACAACAATCCGAAAACAGTGATATCGTTAATGTAGGTTGCTTTACCCTTGATTGCAATCGTTATGAACTCTACAAAAACGGTAATTTAATCGACCTAACCGTGCGTGAGTTCGAACTGATTAAGTTCTTATCTGCACAACCAAACAAAATTTATTCCCGAAAAGCTCTTTTGGAATATGTCTGGGATTACGAATACTACGGAGATGTTCGTACCGTCGATGTAACCGTCCGTCGGGTTCGTGAAAAAATTGAGGACGACCCCTCCCAGCCTCGTCATATTATGACAAAGCGTGGGGTTGGTTACTACTTTGCTCTGTAATTACCTATTAAAAGAGACCGCTTTGACGGCGGTTTCTTTTTTCTTTATAAGGAGGTCTTTATGCTTAATATTACGATTCTATGTGTAGGGAAAATCAAAGAATCCTATTTTGCAGATGCTGTTTTTGAATACAGCAAACGATTGAGCCGTTATTGTAAACTTACTATTTGCGAGGTCAAGGATGAACCGACTCCGGATTCTCCCTCTGCTCAGGAAAAAGCTTTGATTTTAGAAAAAGAAGGCCAACGCATCCTAGAAAAAATCCCCGATTCTGCTCATGTAACCGCCCTTTGTATTGAAGGGCAATCCAAAACATCAGAAAAACTCGCCTTACAAATTCAGGAGCTCGCCACATCGGGAAAAAGTCATTTGGTCTTTATCATTGGCGGTTCTATGGGACTTTCGGAGCATGTGAAAAACAGAGCAAATGATAAACTTAGTTTCTCTCCCATGACTTTTCCGCATCAATTGATGCGGGTCATTTTGCTAGAACAAATCTATCGTGCCTTTCAAATTAACAGTGGCGGAAAGTATCACAAGTAGTTTACATCAAGTCTTTATTAGCTGGATTATCCAGAAGTTTCCCGGTTTCAGAAAACCTTGAGCCATGGCAAGGACAATCCCATGAATGTTCTACCGCATTCCATTTAAGTGAACAACCAAGATGCGGACATCTCCTTTCCCTGATTGTAAAAAGATTATGAACCGCTTCGATTCCGTTGACAAACAACTGTTTGTGAAACATACTTCGCTGTGGAGAAAACAAATCCTCAAATTCATTTTTTCGTTCCAGAACCATGTCACGCAAAAGAAGTGCCGCTATCATAGAACCTGTCATTCCCCATTTCTGAAAACCGGTTGCCACAAACAAATTTGGTGTTCTCCATGAATATCTTCCGATGTAAGGAAGACCATCCAAAGTCATACAATCCTGTGTTGCCCATGCATATTTTTCCTTTGCATCTGGGCAATATTTTTTTTGAAATTTTCGAAGCATTTCCCAACCATCTGTCTGCCTTCCCGTTCGATGTCCATTGCCACCAACTAAAAGAATATTTCCCTCATTACGCAAAGACAAACCATCACAAGCTTCATCCAGATAAATTCCTTGAACATCTCGTGCATTTTCAAGACCAATTACATAGGATCTTTCTTGATATAACTTTAGAGGATATCCGCCCATACGATTTAAGAGAGGGAAATGTGTAGCAATGATAATTTTTTTTGCTTTTACCGAGCCCATCTCCGCCTTTGCACAATTACGAAAGACACTTTGAATTCTTGTGTTTTCATAGATAGACAAGTTTTTTGTTATTGCAGAAAGAAATTTTAATGGATGGAATTGTGCTTGATGCGGCATTTTAACTGCTTCTACCAAGCCAAAGGGCAGGGAGAGGTCTTCGACAAATTCTGCATTTCCTCCTATAGAACGAATTGCTTTTACCTCTTCCTCAATTTTTTTGCGGTTTTTCCGGGTATAGGTATATGCCGGCAGATAGGTAAAATCACAAGCAATCGTTTTGCTCATACAGCCATAACGTTCCAATGCCTGTATGCAAGCACGGTAATAAAGCTGTGCTTTTTCTCTCCCCATCTTTCTTATGATATCTTGATAAACCACTTCCTGCAGAGCAGAAATTTTTGCAGTGGTTCTTCCGCTTACTCCACTTCCAATTCGTTCTGCTTCAACAAGACAACAATTTATCCCCGCCCAATTTAAAAAATAAGCTGTCAAAACGCCACAGAGTCCTCCACCAATGATTAAAACATCTGTCTCGATATCTCCTTTTAATACGGGAAATCGAGGCATTTCACACGATTTCGTCCAAATTGTTTTCTGCATCCTTTATGCTCCTTCTTCTTTTTCTGTTAGTCTTCCCGGCTCCGAAGGAAATATCCTTTTCCGCCATACAAAAAAGAGAAGACAAAAGAATGTCTTCTCTTTTTCACATTAACCAGCATGTTTTGCAGAAACAGTTTTCTCAGTTCGATAAATAATCGTTGCTTTTGTCTTCTTTCCAACACATCCTTCGGTAATTACAACCTTCGATATGTCAGGGTCCGAGGGAACCTCATACATCACATCCATCATAATATCTTCAACAATTGTACGAAGACCTCTAGCTCCGGTTTCCCGTTCCATTGCAAGCTTTGCAATAGCCGCCACCGCCTGGTCATCAAACTCCAAAGCTACACCATCCATCTCAAGCAAAGCAATATACTGCTTAAGCAGGGCGTTTTTAGGCTTTTTTAGAATCGCTTTTAGGGCTTCTTCATTCAAAGAATCCAATGTGGTTACCACCGGCAACCGGCCAATCAACTCAGGAATCAAACCGAACTTGAGCAAATCCTCGGGGGCAAGTTGTTTTAATACCTCGCCACGGTTTTTTTCTTTTTTGCTTTCTACTTTAGCACCAAAACCAAGAGATTTTTGATTCACACGGCTCTCAATAATCTTGTCAATCCCCTCAAATGCACCACCACAGATAAACAAAATGTTCGTTGTGTCAATCTGGATAAATTCCTGATGGGGATGCTTTCTTCCACCA
>JAZURN010000043.1:0-10665 GCA_045606185.1 Ructibacterium sp. | reverse complement strand
TGCCGAACCTTGCCCCAAACAAATCTTACCTAATTTTCTTCGCACTTATCGTGCTTGAAAATTGGCGACCTTTGCTCGTGAATTTTATATTGTAGGGGAGGGTCTCTGTGCCCTCCCGATGTTGTAGCGTATCGGTATGCGGGCGGGGTTCTCGCATTAAGCAAATATGCCGGTGGCATATTTGTAGCGGAATATGAGGTGCGACAGCACCGGCTTTTAGGAAACGCAGAGCGTTTCTTCCCAAACCAGTACCCCGCCCCTACAAAATCCCCTTTTCTTCTGCATTTCCCTCGGCTTTTGTTACGTTTTGGTTGCAACTCTTTACATCGTGGAAAGCTTTTAGTATAATATACCATAGAAAATACTGCGAAAAAGGAGGAATTGCTATGGGGGCAACCCAAGAAAAGAAAGCCGCAAAAACCGTGGTGTTGATGGCGGTCATCATTTTGGTTGCCAAGTTCATGGGGCTTCTGCGGGAAACCATGGTAGCGAGCATTTATGGGCAGGGTATGGAATCCGATATCCTGAACACTGCAACCCAGATTCCTCTTTTGTTCTTTGATATGGTGCTGGGGGTTGCCATTTTGTCCACCTTTGTCCCTGTCTTTAACAAACGGTTGGCATCCGAGGGCGAGGCATCGGCATTTGCCTTTGCCAACACCTTTTTAACGGTGGTTCTAACCATTGCGACGCTGGCGGCACTTTTGGGAATCCTCCTTGCAGAACCTCTGGTTCGCCTGATGACCCCCGGTTATGCAGATGTTCCGGGAAAATTAGAGCAGACCGCACAGCTTTTGCGGATTCTTTTTCCCTCCATTGTTTTTACCGGGGCGGCGTATATTGCGGTGGGAATCCTCCAATCCTACGGACAGTTTACCATTCCCTCTTTGATTAGCGTGGTTTCCAACGGTGTCATGATTCTTTATCTGGTGGTTTTTGGGAACCGACTCGGCCTTGCCGGAGTCGCCGTATCCATGCTGATTGCGTGGGCGCTTCAGCTCCTCATCCAACTGCCATGGCTAAAGAAATTCGGGTTTTCCTGGCGGCTATCCTTTCGAAAAGACCCGGGAATCATGGAGGCGGCAAAAATTGCCCTGCCTGTCCTTATTAGCTCCTGGGTTCAACCCCTTTGCAATGTGATTAACATGGCGTTTGGCTCCTCTTTGGGGGATGGCGCCGTGTCCGCATTGGGTTGGGGGAATAAGATTTATATTATCATGGTTGGCGTTTTTGCCTATGCCATAACCAACTTTATCTTCCCCAAGCTCTCCCGGATGGGGGAGGATGAAACAGGGTTTGCGCAAATGACCCGTCAGTCCCTGGGTTGGATGCTTCTGGTTATTACCTTGGTGTCCGGACTTTTCCTGGCACTGTCCCAGCCCATTATCCGGGTGGTCTTTGAGCGTGGCGCCTTTACGGCGGAATCCACAAGAATTACTGCTACGGCACTGTTTTATTATTCGGTGGGCATGGTGGGATACGGGGTCTGCGAGGTGCTGAACAAGAGCTTTTATGCCATCTCCGACGGAAAAACACCAATGATGGTTTCTCTGGCGGGAATTGTGGTTAACCTTTTGGCGGCATTTCTGCTGGTAGGCGTTTTCCGGATGGGTGTGGGCGGACTCGCCCTTGCCTCGGCGGTCAGCTCCCTGTTTATGGGCGGATGCCTGATGTGGCAGATGAACAGGAAACGACAGGGGTCCGTGACGGCAGGATTTTTGCGGAACTTCTTAAAAATGCTACTCTCCGGTGCTTTGGCAGCAGTGGTTGCCCGCCTTTTGTACGGGGCAACCCATGTTATGGGAACCGGTATGGTTATCACATTGGTACGATTGGTCATTGCCGCCCTACCGGCGTGCGTGGTGTATGTAGGAGTCGGTTGGATATTGGGCATCGAAGAATTGCGGAGCATTTTGAAAAAATAAGAATGGAATCGTTATTGATGAGTAGGGAACAAAGATAATTACAGGCACACAAGAAAGGAAGGAATGTCATGCAGCAGAATCTTGGATTTTTTGCCGCCTTTTGGTCGGTTATCTGGTGTTGGATTCAGAATAGCCAAACCTACCGCCTCCTGCGGGGGGTCTATGACAGAATTTCAGGGAGCTGGCGGGAAAGCCGGATTGCCGGATGGTTTCGGCGGGAGCAGTTTCCTCAAGACTTACACCAAAAGAGCCTAATAGGCAGAGTGCTTGGTACACCCTTTTCTTTGATGGAACTGTTGCAGAAAAAGGTGGGAGACAAGCTTTCAAGTGCCATAAGCCAAAGCGTGCTGATAAGCCTTGGCAAACGCTACCTTCATAATATGCTGGCACTCAACACCCGTTTTTTGGGGTATCTTCTGGCGGGACTTGGTGCCGGAGCCTTTCTGGGACTTCTGGGCAAAGGGAGCCTCGGCGGGGGATGGTTGGTTTTGGCGGTTCTTGGCAGACTTCTTGCCCTTTTGGATGCCAACATGACCGATTGGCTGAAGCATTCCTCCCTGATTTCGGTCTTTTGTAAGTGTTTGGGGGTTCAACCCGAGTTTTCTTGGTATCAACCCGAAAAAACCACCGGAAAAACCCGGCTTTATCTGGGGTTGGGGGTTGGACTTTTTGTAGGTATCCTTGGAGGCTTAACCGTGCCTGTCTTAAGCGTGGCAATGCCCATTGCCTTAGCCGCTCTGTTTTTGGTTCTGGAGCGTCCCATTGTGGGGCTGTTTGCCTTGGTATTTCTGGCGCCTCTGGCACCTACCATGGCACTGGCAGGACTCTCGGTGCTGACCTTGGGGTCTTTGCTGATAAAGAGCATGACCGACCCCGAGTTTCGGTGGCGGTATGACGGACTGGGCTTTCTGCTCCTTGCCTTTGTGATGATTTACCTCTTTGCGGCACTGAGCTCCTTTGCGATGGCAAAGAGCTTGAGCATCTGGGCGATTTATGCCGTCTTTATTGGGGCGTATTTCCTGATTATCAACCTGATTCAGCGTCCCGTACAGCTGCGGCATCTTTTGGTAACCTTTGGGGTTTCGGGACTGTTGGTTTGTCTTTACGGCATCTGTCAGTACCTCTTTGGTTGGGACACCGCCCAAGCCTGGATGGACGAGGAGATGTTCAGCGATATCAAGATGCGGATTTATTCCACCTTGGAAAACCCTAACGTTTTGGGCGAGTATATTTTGCTGGTACTTCCGGTAACCATCGGGCTGTTTTGGACCGGCAGAGGTGTTTTGCAAAAATTGACCTATGCCGGGATTTCGGCGGTGCTTTTTGTGGCGTTGATTCTTACCTTTTCCCGTGGCTGCTGGGTGGGACTTTTGGTAGCAGCGGCGGTCTTTGTAACCTTTGCGGCGGGAAAGCTGTGGGGTCTTGGGTTGATTGCCCTCCCCATCATTCCGGCAATTCTCCCCGAGAGTATCATCAATCGGTTTACCAGCATCGGGGACATGAAGGATTCCTCCACATCCTATCGGGTTTATATCTGGATGGGTACCCTCGCCATGATTCGGGATTTCTGGGTTTCGGGAATCGGAATGGGTGCCGAGGCGTTTACTGCGGTGTATCCTTTTTATTCCTATAACGGAATTGTAGCGCCCCATTCCCATAATCTTTTCCTGCAAATCCTCGTAGAATCGGGGGTTGTGGGGATTGCGGTCTTTGGAATGATTTTGTTGTTCTTCTTAAAGCAGATGGCAACCGGCTATCAATTAGGCGGTGGCAAGGGTGCAACCCTTTCCACCCTGATAACGGCAATTTCTGCCGGCGTTTGCGGATTTTTGGTGCAAGGAATGTTTGACAACTGCTTCTACAACTACCGTGTTATGCTGATTTTCTGGGTGGTTCTGGGACTTGGAATGGCGTGCCAAAGGGTAGCAAAGGAGGGAGGCAGATGAGGAAGATTCTTCAGGTGTCCTCCGATTCCAACATTGGCGGAGCGGGAAAGTGCATCCTGACCTTTTGCAAGTATTACGACAGAGAAAAGATGGCGGTTTTAGTGGTACTTCCCGAAGATAGCTTGCTCAAGCCGGAGCTGGAAAAATGGAACGTCCCCGTGATTGAGGTTCCCTATCTTGCGGAACAATCTCTCAACCCAAAGGCAATCGGGGTGCTGCGGGAGGTTTTCCGGCGGGAAAAGCCGGATTTGGTTCACACCCACGCCAGTATGTCGGCACGGATTGCGGCAAAAACCTTGGGGATTCCTGTGGTATATACCCGGCATAGCGTCTTTCCCCCAAGCAAGAGGCTGACAAGCTTTCCGGGAAAGCAACTCAATGGACTTATCAATAGCCTGACCGCCGACCGAATGATTGCGGTTGCCGAGGCGGCAAAGGAGAACCTGACCGATACCGGCATTCCGGCAAGGAAGATTTCGGTCATCTTAAACGGGGTAGAACCCTTAAAGCCTTGTAGCGAGGAAACCCTGAACCAATGGCGGGAAAAATACCAAATTTCGCCGGAGGACAAGGTTGCTGTCATGGCGGCTCGGCTGACCGAGGTAAAGGGTCAGAAATATTTGATTGATGCGGCAAAGATTCTTCGGGAACAGGGCGTGAAAGCCAAGTTTCTCATTGCGGGAACGGGGGATACCTTTGATGCCTTAAAGAAACAGATTCAGGAACTGGACCTTGGGGAATCGGTCAAGCTTTTGGGATTTGTAGAGGATGTAGCGCCTTTGATGGAGCTTGCAGACGTGCAGGTAAACTGTTCCTTTGGTACCGAGGCGACCAGCCTTGCCCTACTGGAGGGCATGAGCGTGGGAAAACCCATTATTGCCACTGATTTTGGAGGGAACCCGGGGGTGGTCAAGGACGGAGTCAATGGCTTTTTGACAAAACCCCACGACGCCGTGGGTCTGGCAGAGAAATTGAAAGAGCTGTTCTGTCATGAGGAATGCTATCAAAGAATGGCAGAGAATGCCAAAAAAATCTATCAGGAGAAATTTACCGCAGAGGCTTATGCCCAAGGTATCCAAGACCTCTACGAGGAAACCATACAAAGGAAAGGCGGAAAGAAAGAATGAAAGTAAAGTTTAACGCAATGGACCTTGTGATTGTGCTGGTTCTGGCAGCAGTTCTGGTGGCAGGCGTGCTTTTTTTGGGAGGAGGCAGCGACGGAGAGCTGGCCGAAACCAAGACGGTGCAGCTGGTCATCGAGCTGACTGACAAGGACGATACCTTTATCAACCTCCCTCAGGTGGGCGATACTGCCATGATTGGCGTCAAGGAAAAGATGGAAACTGTGGTAACCAATGTGGAGATTCTTCCTGCGACCAAGCGTGCCGAGAATATTGTGGACGGATGGTCGGGGTCTTCGGAGCTTCCGGGTCGGTATGATGTCCGGATAACCATGGAGGGACAGGGCATCGAAACCAACGAAACCGTAACGGTAAACGGCGTTGCGGCACGGGTTGGCGAGGAAGCCTTTGTCAAGAGCAAGAACTGGGCGGGCGCCGGCTTCTTTGTGGGCGTCAATACCCTGTAGAGGAGGAGAGAGCTATGCTGAAACAGGATGGAAAATTATTCGGGAAAATCAGTATTATTGATGTGGCGGCAATCCTTGCGGTTGTGATTCTTCTGGTGGGTCTTGCTATCCGCTTTTCCGGAAACAGCGCTGTGACGGTCAGCTCCGGCGAGGAACTGGAATGTGTGGTTCTGGTCAAGGAGGTGCGGCAGGAAACTGTGGAGGCTCTCGCCAAGCGGGGCGCAGTCTTTGATAAAACCAGCAAGGAATACATCGGCGAGATTGTGGGTGTTGCCTCCGAGCAGGCAACCGACATGGTAGAGATGGAAAACGGACAGTACAAGGAAGTGCCCGTGGATGGCAGATACAACGCCTATGTGACCATTGCTTTTACCGGCAGTGTCAGTGATGCCGGCTATTACACGGCGGCAAACAAGCAAATCAGCGTAGGGGGTTCTCTGGAAATGAACGCCAAGTTCTCCCAGTGTGAGGGGACCATCCGTCAGGTGCGATACGCCGAGGAGAAGGACGGGAAATGATGAGTTTCAAAAAAGCATGGGGTCACTTTAAGACCATAACAAGGCATCGGCACGCAGTGATTAGACATTGCAAGAAGGCGGGGATTTTCTGGCAGGGACTTTTCCATGATTTGTCCAAGTATACCCCCACCGAGTTTCTGGCAGGAGTCAGGAATTATACCGACGGCAAAAAGAGCCCCAACGAGGCGGAGCGGGAACAGCTGGGCTATTCTCCGGCGTGGCTCCACCATAAAGGGCGAAACCGCCATCATTTTGAGTATTGGTGCGATTATAACCCCAAAGAAAAGAAGCTGATGCCGGTTAAGATGCCGGTGCGGTTCCTGAAGGAGCTGATTTGCGACCGAATTGCGGCAAGCAAGATTTATCAGGGGGAGAACTACACAGAGCGTCATCCCCTGGACTACTTTGTCAGGGGTAAGGCAAACCGGTTCATCCACCCCGAAACCTCAGATGCCATCGAGGAGATTCTAACCCTCTTGGCAGAGGAGGGGGAAGCGGCGGTTTTCCGGAAACTGCGAAGAATGAAGGAATATTAAAAAGTTGCATACAAAAAGGGCAGAAACACATGTTTCTGCCCTTTGGTTGTCTAAACGAGGTTTTTCATCGGGAAATTAGTTGTTGTTTTCAAAAAAATCCTCGAGAATACTAATAACAATGTTATTGAAGCTGGTATCATGCTTTTTGGCAAGAGATGCAGCTTTTTCAGCCAATTCGTCTGTAATATAAAGGGTTTTGTAACCTGCCTTGACTTTTTCCTTGGTTGCTTTTGGTTGAAATGCCATGACACCACCGCCTTTATCTATTTATTTCGTTTCAGTGTTAGTCAATCGGTGCAGCGGTAACGTTGCTGATTGCGTGGTTGTTTCCGGTCCAGTAAAGCACCTTAACATAGTCGCCACTTACATAAGCCACATCGTCGATGTCCACGTCCAAAACCGTTCCCGCCGTTGTCGTCAGTGCCACATCGGGGATGAGAACAATCTTCTTTAAAACATCGTCTGCACTATACAAGCCGGCATAAACGGTACCGGTTGCCTCTTGGCCGTCGTTGCTTGCAATATACACACTTGCAGAAACCGAGTTTCCGCTTACCTGTGTATTAGTAACAACCTGCTGCTTTTTGCTGTAGCGGATAACCGAAACGGTGGCATCCTCTACCACATATTCAATCAGGGTGCCAATGGGCAGAGCTGCTTGTAGATTGGACAGCGCACTGTCAAAATCCTCGTCATAGGTGGTTTTGTTAACCGATGTCCAGGGATGGCAGAAAAGTTGGGTGGTATTGTTCGTGCCGGGGATTTTTACATCCAAAACAAGGTAGTCCATACCGCTGCGGCTGGAGTCAATCCAGGCAGACTCGATGATGCCGCTTGCGACTTTCTTTTCTCTTACAGTATAGGATTGGTTATTGATGGCACCGATGCGGTTGCCGGATTCGTCCTCCAACCACAACTTGATTTGGTAGTCGGCATCCTTGTTGGGATAATCGTAAAAGTCCAGACAAACATCTCCGTTGGGATTGGCAATCTCGCATCTTTCCAAAACCTTGTTGTTGGCGGTTAGAAGCTGTGCCTTGAGTACCGCCGCACCGGTTTGCTCTACCTGATACAAGAAACTCAAATCCTGACGGAAGTTTTCGTTGATGAGAGCGGCACCGTTAATATAGTCAATGGAGCCGTCCTTTACCGCATAAACAACAACGCCGTAATCATAAACCTTGATATCATAGAGGGCATCGGGGCTTAGCTCCAAGGTAGCAGAGGTGGTGTTTACCATGGAATAAACAGGTAAATCTGCTGAGATACCAGGGAAGGTGCCGGTTGTGGTGGAGTAACGCTGATTCCTTTTTGTCTGTGCCGCTCTGTCCAAATCCAACGCCACAATCACGCCGTCCTGCTCGGCATACATACAACAGGTGCCCAGGATGGAATCGCAATATGCATCCAAATCGTCTTCGTCCTTCAAAAGATTTTCGGAAAGCAGATAATCAACATAGCCGCCTGTTGGCAGAACCATCCGTACAAAAACCGAAGGGTCTCCGCCCCACGCATCGTCTTCTACTCTCGCCTTAGCAATCATACCATAAGCGTTCGGCTCTGGTGTGGGAACGCCCAGTTGGAACGCCACGCTGTCGCCCAATGCCATGGATATCTCTGTCCCCACCGGCAAAAAAGCCTGCAACTGTGCTGCTGTGGTACAAAGGGTATCTCCAACCCAGCAGGGAAGATAACAATGATATTTGGCGGTGCTGGTCCAGTTGCCGTATTCTTCACGGAGTCTTACAATCAGGCATTCGTCCCAGCTGGTAATGCGGGGTGTGGTTTCCAGCACGGTACCGGAAACAATCTCAAAGGGATGTTGAATATAGACAAATTCATACACCGGAGAAATCTGGGAGTTTCCGCGGGTTATCCACGCCTTGATGGTGCGGTCGGCGTAAACGTCCTCCAGATTTTCAAAGAGTACTCGGCATTCGTAATCGCCAAACGATGTGGTCTGGCTCTGGAGCTTGTTGCCCCGGTCGTCATAAATCTCCGCATGCAGGGTGCCGCCGGGTGCATATGCCGTTACGTAAAATTCGATATCGGACAGGAAATTCCCGTCGGGGAAGTTCTGTACCATAGCATAGTCAATGACGGTGGCGTAGTTGATTGCCCGCACCTCGGTAACCAGAATCGCATAATCATAAACCAGAATATTGTATATATGCTGCCCGTCCAGATAAACGGGGTCAACCCAGACATCGCCGTCGCCATAGTCCGAGAAGAAAAAGACCGGCAGATTCTTCGTTGCGGCAGAAAGATTCTGGAATAAGCCAGTGCTCTTGTTGTAGGTTACATTGGTATAGGGAACCCCTGTGGTATCCGCCTCGATAAAGGTAATTCCGTCCGTCCAATAGTCGCCCAAATTTATCTCATCAATGGTATAGCGAACCGCTGTGCCGATAGGCAGTGCCGCCTGCACTGCCTCCGCAGTGGTGTAGGTTCTGCCGCCAATGGTTGCCGGCAATTGAAGAACCGCCCAGTCCCAGTCCATCCAATAATCATAGCTGGGAATTGCAATGCTAATTTCGACATGGTTCTCCTCCAAGGTATAGTCGTCGTACCACACCTCCGAAATCACGCCGTAGCTGTATGCCGCCGCAGTACTGCCACCGCCGGCAAAGGAACCGCCTCCGCCGCCAGAGGAAGCGGATGCACCAAAGACCGGAGCCATGGACAAAACCATGCATAAGGTTAACAGAATACATAACATTCGTTGTTTCATCAAAGAAACCTCCCCCATATATCATAAAATAGAATTTTTTTCAGTATATCACGGATTGCCAAAAAATGCAAGTATAGGGGGGAAGTTTTGCGATTTTATATCGAGGTTTCAAATTCGCACCGGCAATACAAAAAAAGCACCCAGATGAGTGCTTTTTCTGGGAAAAAGAACCATAGAGATACTTTAATTTTGAGTTTTCTTTGCAGTGTTTATTGATGAAATAAGCATTTTCTTAATTTCTTCTGCAAGATTAATTGGATTATCATAATCATATTCAAATAGTTTGGTATTCTTTAAAAGTGTAAGCCAATATATGCTTTCACTTACTTCTTTCAAAGAAATATGTAGTTTAGCAATAAAATCAGGTTTACTGTTTCCGTAAATTGCTTTATTAATATTTGCACCAACACTTGTTGCACTCCGTAGCAGTTGTTTTACAATAGTTGTATCTCGTTTAGATTTTGCATATTCCTCATAAAAAAACAATTTCTGTAGCAAATTCCAAAGATTTATCTAAAAGCGGACTTTTCATTTACTTTCACCTTAAATTCAGTATATCATAGGGTTATATATAATTCAAGGTTTTGCATAGCAAAACCACCGTTTCTCTTCTCTGGAAACGACAATTTTAGTGAAGAGGGAAGAGAGAATAGTGAATAGGTAAGAGTACAAAAAGAAACGACAACCTTCTATCGAAGATTGTCGCTTCTTTTTGGAGCTGGAAATGGGACTTGAACCCACGACTTCCTCATTACGAGTGAGGTACTCTACCGACTGAGTTATTCCAGCAAAATTACACGGGACAGTATAGCACAAAAGAAAAAGATTGTCAAGTTGGTTTCCCGAAGAAAAAGGGTGCCTCTTTTGAGAAGAGGCACCCGGGGAAATTTAAAACTAGCAGCCACAACCACAGCCATTGTTGTCGTTGTTACCGCAGCAGCAGAACAGAATGATGATCAGGATGATAATCCACAGACAACTGTCGTTGCCAAAAGTGTTACCGAAGCAGCTCATTGTGTTTCACCCCCTTTCCTTGTGTTCCAGTCGTGCTTGAAAATCAGGCAATCTGCGTCCGAATTTGCGTCGGGAATGGACAGTCATGTACAAGGAGTACACTCCCGCCCATCCCCTCCTTGCTTCGAACACATTTTACCTAATTTTCTGCGCACTTCCATTTCCAGCCGGCACGGCGAATGTGGCAAATCTTTACCGCAAATTCCGCCCGGCATTGGGTGGAGCGTCACGCTCCTTTCTGCGCACTTCCATTTCCAGCCGGCACGGCGAATGTGGCAAATCTTTATCGCAAATTCCGCCCGGCATTGGGTGGAGCGGCACGCTCCTAGTCGCAGCAGCAGTCGCTGATACGGCTATTGTTGTTTCCTCCGCAACAACAGGAAACCAAGAGAATCAGGATGATAATC
>JAZURN010000042.1:0-24304 GCA_045606185.1 Ructibacterium sp. | reverse complement strand
TTAAGAATATGACCAACGGTGTAACCTTCCGGCGTTGGCTGTATAAGGCGAACCCCGAACTTTCCAATTTGATTACCGACGCTATCGGTAGCGGCTGGGTTAAGGACTATACCCAGTTGAAAAAGCTGGCTCCCATGGCTGACGATGCGGCATTCCGGGAAAAGTTTGCGGCAATCAAACTGGAAAATAAGAAGAAGCTTGCGGCATACATCAAGGAACACAACGGCATTGAGGTTGACCCGAACTCTCTCTTTGATGTGCAGATTAAGAGACTTCATGAATACAAACGGCAGCTTTTGAAGGCGTTCCAGATTATCTATCGGTATCAGCAGATTCTGGATAACCCCGATACTGCAGATATGCTGCCCACCACCTATATCTTTGGTGCCAAGGCGGCGCCGGGTTACCGGATGGCGAAGCTGATTATTAAGTTCATCAACGATGTAGCAGATGTCATCAACAACGACCCCAGAGTTAAGGGCGTTTTAAAGGTGGTCTTCATTGAGAATTACAGTGTTTCCATTGCGGAAAAGATTGTTGCAGCAGCAGATTTGAGTGAACAGATTTCCACTGCCTCCAAGGAGGCATCCGGTACCGGTAATATGAAGCTGATGTTAAACGGCGCACTGACCATCGGTACCATGGACGGTGCCAATGTGGAAATTCGGGAGCAGGTGGGAGATGACAATATCTTTATCTTCGGCCTTTCCTCCCAGGAGGTCTTGAACATCTATGCACAAGGCAAATCCCCCAGCCCTGCAATCTATGCCACCAACCCTGTCATTAAGCGGGTGGTAGATACCATGATTGATGGCACCTTTACCCAAGATAATTTATTCTATGACCTGTATCATTCTCTGGTTCAGGGCGGCTTTGCAGATAACTATTTGCTCCTTGCCGACTTTGATTCCTATCTCCAGGCTAACCAGAGGGTCATGGATAAGTTCCGGGATAAGGACGCATGGAATAAGAGCGCAGTGCTGAACACTTCTTGTGCAGGATTCTTCTCCAGCGACCGGACGATTCAGAATTATAATGATGAAATCTGGCATTTGAAGTAGGGGCGGACGACTCTGTCCGCCCGTGCAAAACGGGACGTTCATGAACGTCCCCTACAATCCTGTCCGGATGATATGCAAAACATATTCAACAAATGAAAAATAATTAACTATCTATATTTTTAGGAGGAATTCTCTGATGAAAAAGTTATTGGTAATGATGATGGCATTGGTACTGGTTGTATCTCTGGCGGCTTGCGGCCAGCAGGCAGTAACCGACGTTGACTATGCAACCTCTGTTGAGGGTGCAAAGATTGTGGCAGAAGCAGGTTCTGCAGGAGAAGAGCTGGCAAACACAGATGCTTTCTTTGCAAATGCAGAGTTTACCCCGGTAGACTCCATGGCAAAGGCGCTGATGGAAGTTGCAGCCGGCACCGCTGATGTTGCAATTGTTGACTATGTAACCTCTATTGGTTCTATCGGCGAGGGCACCGACTTTGCTGACCTGTCTGTTGTGGAGGGCAAGGGATTTGGCGAAGAGGAATATGGTATTGCATTCCGAAAGGGCAGCGACATTACTCCCGCTGTGAACGCAGCCATTAAGGAATTGGCAGAAGAAGGCAAGCTGGCTGAAATCGCAGCAAAGTATAAGCTGGACGAACTGATTATTCCTGACGGTGCAGCATTTGACGATGCAGTAGAAGAGGGCGACCTGGCAGCCATCAAGGAAAAGGGCGAGCTGGTTATCGGTATTACCCTTTTTGCTCCCATGAACTACTATGATGAGAACGAAGAGCTTATCGGCTTTGAAACCGAGTTTGCAAAAGCTGTCTGCGAAAAACTGGGTGTTGCTCCCAAGTTCACCGAAATCAACTGGGATACCAAGGAAATCGAACTGAATGCAAAGAGCATTGACTGTATCTGGAATGGTATGACCATTACCCCCGAACGTGCAGAAAACATGAGCATTTCTGTTCCCTACATGGCAAACAAGCAGGTAATGGTTTCCAAATAAGTAATTTTTCATAAAAGGTGTGGTTTGAAACATGGGTAATATACAACCTATCATTTCTTCCTTGTTTCAGGGCTTTTACACCAACTGCTTTATCTTTGTTATGACATTGCTGATGTCTTTGCCATTGGGACTGATTATCTCATTTGGTTCCATGGCAAAGTTTCAGCCGATTAAGTGGCTGACCAAAACCTTCGTCTGGATTATCCGGGGAACCCCGCTGATGCTTCAGCTTTTTGTGGTCATGTATGCACCGGGTATCTTGCTAGATACGCCGGTGTCCTCCCGTATGACGGCGGTTTTGATTGCCTTTGTCATTAACTATGCGGCATATTTCTCCGAGATTTTTCGTGGTGGTATCGAATCCATTCCCAAGGGACAGTACGAGGCCTGTCAGGTGCTTGGCATGACCAAGACCCAGGCGTTTTTTAAGGTGGTACTCTTTCAGGTGGTAAAACGGATTGTGGCACCCATCAGCAACGAGGTCATTACCTTGGTCAAGGATACTTCCCTTGCCCGGGTTATCAGCGTGGCGGAGATTATCATGTGCGCCGAGCGATTCACAAAGAAAGGCTTAATCTGGCCCCTCTTCTCCACGGGAATCTATTTCCTTATCTTTAACGGTGCTTTGACACTGCTCTTTGGTTACATAGAGAAGAAGCTGGATTATTATAAGGGGTAAGCCATGGCGATATTGGAAATTCGGAATTTAACAAAAAGCTTCGGGAAGACCGAGGTGTTAAAAGGCGTCAGCTTCTCCATGGAGGAGGGCGAGGTGGTATCCGTCATCGGTTCGTCCGGCAGCGGAAAGACCACCCTGCTTCGGTGCGTCAACTTTTTGGAGCGTGCCGATAGCGGACAGGTCTATCTGGATGGGGAGCTCTTTTTTGACGGGGAGAGCCACCAGAAGATTCCCCCTGCCGAGTTGCGGAAGAAGCAGCTCAATCTAGGGTTGGTCTTCCAAGACTTTAACCTTTTTCCTCAGTATAATGTCATTGATAATGTAATGCTGGCACCAAAGCTCCTGGCAAAAGAGCGGGAGGATTTTAAGGAAAATCGCAAGGAGATTGAGGAGGAAATCCGCCAAAACGCCGAGGACATTTTGGCGAGAGTGGGGCTTTCTGATAAGCTCAATAATTATCCTTGTGAGCTTTCCGGTGGACAAAAGCAGAGGGTGTCTATTGCAAGGGCACTGGCACTGCGTCCCAGAGTTTTGTTCTTTGACGAGCCTACTTCGGCACTGGACCCGGAACTGACCGGCGAGATTTTAAAGGTCATCCGGAAATTGGCAGCAGAGCATGTAACCATGGTTATCGTAACCCATGAGATAGACTTTGCCCAGAACGTCAGCGATAAGATTATCTTCATGGCAGACGGTGCAGTGGAAGAAGAGGGAACGCCTGAAGAGGTCATTGGCAATCCCAAGAGTGAGAGAACTCGTAGTTTTCTACAAAAACTAGGCGAAAATTAGTGGCATTTGTCATAGAAAGTTAAAACTTTCACAAATTTTCAAAAACCACTTGTATATTTTTGGAATATGCGGTAAAATAAGCTTAATAAAAAATTAAATTATTATATTTAGGAGGTACTTTACTATGGCAGTAAAAGTAGCGATTAACGGCTTTGGCCGTATCGGCCGTTTGGCATTCAGACAGATGTTTGGCGCAGAGGGTTATGAGGTAGTTGCAATCAACGACCTGACCGATCCCAAGATGCTGGCGCATCTTTTAAAGTATGACTCTTCTCAGGGCAGATACGACGGACACACCGTCGAGGCAGCTGAGGGTGCAATCATTGTTGATGGCAAGAAGATTACCATCTACAGCGAGCCCAAGGCAGCAGACCTTCCCTGGGGCGAAATCGGTGTAGACGTTGTTTTAGAGTGTACCGGTTTCTATTGTTCCAAGGAGAAGTCCCAGGCTCACATCGACGCAGGTGCAAAGAAGGTTGTTATCTCGGCACCCGCAGGCAATGACCTGAAGACCATCGTATTCAGCGTAAATGAGAATACCCTGACCAAGGATGACACCATTATTTCTGCTGCATCCTGTACCACCAACTGCCTGGCTCCCATGGCAAAGGCGTTGAACGATTACGCTCCCATCCAGAGCGGTATCATGGCAACCATCCACGCTTACACCGGCGACCAGATGATTCTGGACGGTCCCCACAGAAAGGGCGACCTGCGTCGTGCAAGAGCTGGTGCGGTTAACATCGTTCCCAACTCCACCGGTGCTGCAAAGGCAATCGGTCTGGTTATCCCCGAGCTGAACGGTAAGCTCATCGGTGCTGCACAGCGTGTTCCGGTTCCCACCGGTTCTACCACCATCTTAACTGCAGTTGTTAAGGGTAGCGACGTTACCAAGGAAGGTATCAATGCCGCTATGAAGGCAGCAGCTTCCGAGTCCTTTGGCTACAACGAAGACGAAATCGTATCTTCCGATATCGTAGGTATCCGTTACGGTTCTCTCTTCGATGCAACCCAGACCATGGTTGCAAAGATTGCTGATGATCTCTATGAAGTACAGGTTGTTTCCTGGTACGACAACGAGAACAGCTACACCAGCCAGATGGTACGTACCATTAAGTACTTTGCTGAACTGTAAGAAACAGAAAATTGTCCCCGGTCTTGTATGACCGGGGATTTTTTTGTTTTTTTGCATAAAATACCAGATTCGGAAGATACTAGAGGTACGAAAGAGGTGGCAATATGCAATATAACAAGCAGGAATACCTAAAGTATCTGGAAAAGAAGTCCCCGGACAGTCCTATCATCAAAGATTGTCTGTGGGCATTTTTTGTGGGCGGTGGCATCTGTACCATCGGTCAGGCGTTTTTTGATTTATACCAAAAAGGATTGAGTCTACCCGAGGAACAGGCCAGGACTGCGGTTAGCGTTACCATGATTTTTCTGGGTGCTCTTTTTACGGGTCTGGACTTGTACTGCAAATTGGGAAAATACGCCGGAGCGGGAACCTTGGTTCCCATTACCGGCTTTGCCAATGCCATTGTATCCCCTGCCATGGAGTTTAAAAAAGAGGGGCTGGTGTTAGGTTTGGCGGCAAAAATGTTTGTGATTGCGGGGCCTGTTCTGGTTTATGGCATTACCGCTTCAGTGGCGGTGGGGGTCATATACTGGCTGATGCAGTTGATAGGAGGCTAAGGAATGGAACAGAGAATTGGAAAACAAACGGTGGAACTAAAAAATCCGGTCTATATCAGGGCGTCTGCTGCCATTGCCGGAACCAAGGAACAGGAGGGACCCTTGGGCGGGTGCTTTGATGTTGCTATGCCGGACAGCGAATGGGGGGAGGAAACCTGGGAAAAGACCGAAAGCAAAATGCAGAAGGAAGCGGTTCGCTTGGCAATTCAAAAAGCCGGTTTGACGCCCAAGGATATCGGCTACGCCTTTGGGGGCGACCTTTTAAACCAGTGCATTGGTGCAGGGTTTGGACTTCGGGAGCTGAATATTCCTTTTTTTGGCATCTATGGTGCTTGTTCCACCATGATAGAGGGAATTGGTCTTGCGTCTATGGTGGTGGACGGAGGGTTTGCGCAAAATGCGGTGGCGGTAACCTCCAGCCATTTCTGTACGGCAGAACGACAGTATCGAACACCCCTCAATTACGGTGGACAGAGAACCCCAACAGCCCAATGGACGGTAACCGGCTCGGGGAGTGCTGTGGTGTCCGGCGAGAAAGGGGAGGTGCAGGTAACGCACATTACCACGGGAAAGATTATGGATATGGGCGTCAAGGACCCCAATAACATGGGCGGAGCCATGGCTCCGGCAGCACTTTCTACCCTTTGCGCTCATTTTCAGGACACCGGTTACAGCCCCAAGGACTATGATTTGATTCTTACCGGAGATTTGGGGACGGTGGGCGGAGAAATTCTTGTGGAACTCATGGAAAAGGAGGGGTATGATATCTCCCAAAATTATCAGGACTGCGGTTGTATGATTTATGATTTGGAAAAACAGGACGTCCATGCAGGAGGCAGCGGTTGCGGCTGTATCGGCTCGGTACTCTGCGGATATGTTTTAGAAGAGATGCAAAAAGGACGATGGAGCCGTGTTCTGGCAATCGGGACAGGAGCGCTCTTGAGTCCTACCTCTAATCTTCAAGGAGAGTCGGTGCCCGGGATAGCCCATGCAGTGCGTTTGGAAACGGTCAGGAAAGGAGGATAACGATGCAGTATTTTAACGCCTTTTGGGTAGGCGGTCTGATTTGTGTCATTGCCCAGATTTTGATTGATAAAACCAAACTGACGCCGGGACGGATTTTGGTTCTGTTTGTGGTAACAGGGACGGTCTTGGGCGCTCTTGGAATCTATGAACCCTTTGTCAAGTTTGCCGGAGCGGGAGCAACAGTGCCCATTATCGGTTTTGGGAATTTACTGGCACAGGGTGTGATTAAGGGGGTTCAGGAGCAGGGTGTTCTTGGAATTATTACAGGCGGTGCCACGGCGGCAGCAGGAGGAATTTCTGCCTCTATTTTCTTTGGATTCTTGATTGCACTTTTGTTCAATCCCAAAGTGAAACCATAAAAAATGGGTCGGCACATTGCCGACCCTTGTTATTATCTTCGAGCGGTGCTATCCGGGTTATTGAATAAGCAAAAATCTTCCAGGCAGATGGCGCCAGCGGTTTGGGCAAGAAGTGTCCATGTGGCAAAGTCGATGATTCCAGTCTGGGGAAGACCATTCTGCCGTTGAAAAAGAAGTACAGCCTGGGTGGTTTCTTCCTCAAATAGACCGTCAGGATTGATGAGAACACCGCCCTCTAAGCGATGGTTGGCACGGAGAAAGCTTTCTGCTTCCAGAATATTTTGACGTTGGTCATACATATTAAACTTCATGCTTGCCCTCCTTGGGTGTCTTCAGAAAGCGGCGTCCCCGGATACTGACCGGCGGAACGCTCTTCTCCTAACACCAAATCATTGTACAATTCTGCAATTGCATTCCAGGTAGAAAGACCCACAACCCCTCGAGGCGGAAGACCATATTCCCGCTGAAATGCCAGGACGGCGTTTTGTGTTTCGGCACCAAAGTTACCGGTAATTGCTACTTTGGGAATGGAACTATTAAAATCAGCAATCTTGGATAGAAAAGTTTGGAGCTGACGGACGTTGTTGCCGCTCATGCCTCGACGAAGTGCTGTCCCTGGATAAATTGGAACACCGCCGCCACGGTAGTCTTCCGGCAGTCCTGCAACCACGGAGGTATATCGGGAATAGAGAGCATCCCATGTGGCTTGGTCGATGATGCCGGTTTGGGGTAACCCCGCCGATTGCTGAAAAGCCGAAACTGCATTGGCAGTGTTGGGACCGTAAATGCCGTCGATGGTGGGAGCGGGGATAAAGTCATTGAATTCAGCAATGATACCCAAAAAGTATTGAATCAGGCTAACCGCATCGCCCTGATCTCCCTCCCGCAAATCCGTTTTGTACTGACGGCTGACCAGGTCCAATTTGACCCCTTCGGAGTCCAATTCCGAAAGGCGCTTGACGGTTGTAAAAAGAAAGTATATCTTATACCATGTTGCCTTGCCTACAATACCATCCACTGTCAGGTTGAAGATTCGCTGAAATTCTTTGACGGCATCCTCGGTGGGAACGTCAAAGACCCCATCGGTATAAGGGATTTTGGGAATGGCAGGATAGTTTCGGGAAATTCGATTAAGAAAGAGTTGTAAGGAAGCCACCGCCGGACCGGTAGAGCCTAAGCTAAGAGGTGTGCCGGGATAGCTCTGAGTAATATCCGCAATGGGGGCATCAAAGCGAATCCCAATATCATCTCCGTAATAATATTGAAGAATTTCGAAGGGAGTATAGCCTTGATTTGCCAAATCTACCGTCCCCCATTGGGAAAGACCTCCAGGACAGGTTGTGGTGGTGCCATTGCAGTATTGGGCAAAAATCGGCTCCAGATTTCCCTCACGGATAATGTAATCATTGAAGAGTTCATCCACGATTTGACTGATGTTTTCAAAAATATCCCGGCCGTGGACATAAGACTGGTCGAATTGGGTGGAGTTGGTAATGTCGAAATTGTAGCCCTGTGCCCGATAATATTCGGTAAAAATACGATTTAAAGCATAGGTAATTTGGGTGTAGATGTTGGCACGAATGGCACTTTCCGGCCAGGTGGGAAAGATTTCGCTGGATGCCACATTCTTAATGTACTGGGCAAAAGGAACCGTAACATTGGGAGCAGAGTTGTCGGCGGGTGCCCCCAAATGTACTGTGATGTTTTCCGGAACAAAAAATGTAACAGGCATAAATTTCTCCTTTCTTATACCGGACCCTGATTGGATTCATCCACCAGAATTTCCGTATCGGGATGGACGCCCTCGGGGAGGGGAATCAGAGCCACCGGCTGAATGGAGTTAATCCTGTCAAAAATTGGAACGTTGATGGCTTCCTCTACATAATAGCCGGGATAGGAAATTCTGATATTATAGATACTGTAAGGACGAACTGCTCCGCCGGGAGTCTGGGAAAGAGAACCGGAAGGTGCCGGCAGAGTAAGAATCTCGGTCTGTCCGCTTTTGTCGGTAGAAAGTTCGGCTAAGACTTGGTCGGCAAGGGAAACAATGACCTTGGCACCTTCCACCGGAACGGCACCCCTTGCCAGAGTAACCTGAACCATCAGTGTTCCCGAGCCGGTCAGTTCTCCGGTTTGGGAGAATCCCTCACTATCACTTGCCGGGGTTCCTGCCGTCAGAACCGCCGGAGCAGAAAAGCCATGGTTCAATTGGGAAAACAGGGATTCATTGAATTGATGATAGAGTTCGTTCATCTGCATCGCCTCCTATGGGATAGAATATGCAAATTCAAAATTGATGTGCCTGACCTGCGTCAAATCTAATAAGAAAGAGAAAGTGTAATCAATTTATCGAGAAAAGAAGGTTTACATAACAACAACTGGATTCTAAAAAACTGGAATCTTCGAAAAGAAACTCCCCGAATTTTGGGGAAAAGAAGGGGTTTGTCAAAAGTTGCGATGAGTAGGGAATTGAACTTTTTCCTTTACAATGGTAGAATAAGTGTACAGACCTTGATGTTTAAAGGGGAGGAATTAAAATGGGGAATACTTTCGACTTTCGGGACGAGGAAGGAGAATGCTATCGGGTAAGCTTTACGATTCTGGAAGAGGATGAGGGGCTTTTCCGGTACGGAATTCGGTCGGAGATTTTCCGGCAGGGGATTTCAAAGGATTGCACAGAGGTAGCGGGACGTTTTTTGACTCGGGCAGAGGCAGAAAAGACAGTAGAAATGCTCTGTCGGTTTCAGGTAACACCCTGTACCTTGTGCGATGTGATTTAACAAATGGGAAAAAGAAAATCTGAACGGTTCGGTTCAGGTTTTCTTTTTTTGTTCGCAAACAATCCGTAGAACATGATAGGGGGAGGGTTTCCTTTTTCCTCCTCTAACAAATTTGTAACAAACAGTAGACAAAAGGAAGCGTTTTGTGCTATGATAGAAAAAAGGGCGGCAGTTTTTTGGAGGATTTCAATGGATATTTTTTTAGAACAAATAGTTAAGAAAAAAAGAGGAATCAAAGAATTTCTGATTGTACTGGCAGCTATGGTAGGGGTTTTGGCTGTCTTGTTTGTGCTGACTTTGGCGTTTGCCATCCCCGGAATCGGATTTTTGATTTTTGCAGTTTGTGTTGTTTTGATGTATCTCCTTTATTTTTTGGTTACATCAATCAATTTGGAATATGAATACTCCTTTACCAATGGAATTTTGGACGTGGACAAAATCATCAACGCACGGCGGAGAAAGTCCATGCTGGAAATCAATATTCGGAAGATGGAGCTGATGGGGGATAGAATGGCTCCGGAATTTGAGAAGTATTTGGTAACGGAAAGCCTGAAAAAGGTCTATGCCTGTACCCATAGGGATGCCGAGGATTTGTGTTTTCTAGTCTTTGTGGATCATGACGGAAAAGAAAAGATGCTTCTTTTTAATCCCAACGAAGGTATCAAAGATGCGATTCGTCGGTACAATCCTCAAAAGGTGGTCTTGTCCGAATGAAAATCGGAATTGATATTGTAGAAATCAGCCGGTTTTCCCGGATGGAAAATCGGGATGCTTTTATCAAGCGGGTATTTACCCGGGAGGAGAGCGAGTATTTCCTTAGGAAGAAAAACTGCTTTGAAAGCATGGCGGGATTTTACGCTGCCAAGGAGGCGTTCTCCAAATATATGGGAAGCGGGATGCGTGGCTTTGGTTGGAAAGATATTGAGGTTGTCCATGATGAATTGGGAAAACCGGAATTGCGATTTATGGGAAACCCTATGGAGGTTGACTTAAGTATCAGTCATTCGGATACGGTTGCAGTCGCCGTTGTCTGCGGTAAAGGAGAACCTTTGGGGGGAGTATACGCTGAACAGCGCAAAGCCTATCGGGCGTTGCTTCCAAAGCGGTTTGATGCCATGCACAAAGGCGATTGCGGACGTGTGTTTCTGCTGGCAGGTTCGGTGGGAATGACCGGTGCGGCGGCGCTTTGCGGCGAGGCTGCCATGCGGACGGGTAGCGGCTTGGTAACGGTGGGAACACCGGAGAAGGCGCAGCCGATTCTGGCGGCAAAGCTGAACGAGGCTATGACATTGCCTCTTGACGAAGAAGACGAGGCATTGGCGTTCTCTCAAATCAAAGGAGAAATCAAGGCAAGTGATGCTGTAGGAATCGGCCCCGGGCTGGGACAGACAGAAATGACACTTCGCGGAATCGTGGCGGCGCTTGGACAGGGAAAACCCACCGTCATTGATGCGGATGGTCTAAATGCACTTGCAAAGCATATAGATATCCTAAAGGGCGAACACGGAACAATCGTGTTGACGCCCCATCCGGGAGAGATGTCCCGCCTTTGCGGGGTTTCTGTTTCGGAGATTCAGGAACGAAGAGCCGAAATTGCAGCGGAGTTTGCCAAGCGGTATCAAGTAACGTTGCTCCTTAAGGGAAAGAACACCGTTATTGCCTCTCCTCGTGGAGAAATTCATGAAAACCCCACCGGCAACTGTGGGATGGCATCCGGCGGCATGGGAGATGTGCTTACCGGTGTGATTGCCTCTTTGCTGGGTCAGGGTCTTGACGGGTTTCAGGCGGCAGTTCTGGGGGCGTTTCTCCATGGACTTGCCGGAGATATGGCAGCAGAGGAATTGGGGGAATTCGGAATGATTGCCGGAGATGTGGTAAAAAAACTTCCCCTTGCAATTAAGGCACTTCAGTAATGGAGGGATTTTGTGAAAAAAGGTATTTCGGTTATGCTTGCCGGGATACTAATGATAAGCCTCACAGCCTGCAAAGGTACTGTGAGTCAGGAGATTTCCAAACAATATGAGAAATTCGAAAGCTATACCGCAACGGTAACCGTGACGGTAACCGGCAACAAGGGCGGGTCTGTTTACCGGATGAAACAGAGTTACCAAAAGCCGGAGGCCTATCGGCTGGAGATTTTAGAGCCGAAAAATTTGGCGGGGACGGTCAGTATTCTAAATGGACAGAAGTTGTGGCTCAAAAGCGGGGATGCCCCTATGATGCCCATGGAACTTGCGGGAGTGGAGGAGGCAGCAGATTTCCTCTTTCCGGTGGAGTTTCTGGAGAAGGTTTTTGCCAAGCCGGAGCCACCTGCCCTGATGGAAAATGTGGAAGGAAGCGTGCTATTGACGGCACCTGTTGAGGGGGCGTCTCGGTATCGGTTTAGCCGGAATCTGGAACTGGATGCCAAGAGCCTTTTGCCAAAGACGATGATAACCTATGATAAAGATGGAAACGAGGTTCTTCGGGTGGAGTTTGAAGACTTCGTGATGAACGTCAAACTGGACGACAGTGTGTTCGCACCATAACAAAGAAGAAAAGGAGGGAGAGCCATCATGAAAGCAGAAGAAAGAGCCTGGGCGGAAATTGATTTGGATGCCATCAAAAATAATATCAGACGGATTCGGGACTATGTCCGTCCCGAAACTAAAATTTTAGGCGCAGTCAAAGCAGACGCCTACGGTCACGGCTATCTGCAGGTGGCAAGAACCCTTCTGGACAATGGCGCTGACTGGCTGGCAGTTGCCTGTATTGATGAGGCGGTTCAGCTCAGGCGTTGCGATATCCGGTGTCCCATCCTGATTTTGGGACATACTACGGAGCAAGAGGCAGAAACAGTGGTTCAAGAGGAAATTACTCCGGCATGCTTTAGCTATGAGCTGGCGGTCAGCCTTTCCCGGGCGGCAACCAAGCTGGGGCTTCGTGCTAAAATTCACGTGAAGCTGGATACCGGCATGGGTCGTGTGGGACTTCGGTATACTGAGGACGAAACCATCAATCAGGAAACCATTGACACGATTTTGAAAATGGCGGTTCTTCCCAATTTGGATATTGACGGTATTTTTACCCATTTTTCCTCGGCAGACGAGGGGGTTGGGGATGAATATACAAGGATGCAGTTCCGGCGTTTTCAGGACGCTTGCGGGCGGCTCAAGGCAAACGGCTTGGACATTCCGCTTCGCCATTGCTGCAATAGTGCGGCTTTGATTCGGTTTCCGGAGATGCATCTGGATATGGTAAGACCGGGTATCATCCTGTATGGGATGAAACCCTCTCCTGCGGTGGATTGCGGACGACTGCATTTAAAGCCTGCTATGCAGTTTAAAGCCAAAATTACCCATATCAAAGAAGTAGAGCCAGGAGTCTGCGTCAGTTACGGGCGAAAGTTTGAAACAGAGGGTGTTACTAAAATTGCTACGCTGCCTGTGGGGTATGCGGATGGGTATTCCCGGATTCTCTCCGGCAGAAGTCAGGTCATTGTAGGTGGAAAAATTTGCAATGTCATCGGAAATATTTGTATGGATCAATGTATGATTGATGTAAGTCGTGTCAATACTATCTCTGTCGGCGACGATGTGATTTTGTTCGGCAGGAGCGATGATATTGAATTACCGGTAGAGAGCCTTGCCGAAAAAATGGGGACAATCAACTATGAAATCCTTTGCATCATTGGCAAGAGAATTCCGCGGATTTATCTCAAAGGCGGCAAGGTAGTGGGCGAACACAACTATCTTTTGGATACGCCCATTCCCTCCTGGTTTTTGTAAAAAAGTGTACATAGGGAAGCATCGTTGCAGAGCCCATCCCGAAATGATGTACCAAAATCAGGAATGCCGCATACACTGCCAATGAGGAAAGGAAACTCGTAATCAAATCCTGAATTTGTGGAGCGTGAATAGTTTGGCAGTAAAAAGAGGCGATATCTATTATGCGGATTTGAGTCCGGTTGTGGGCTCAGAGCAGGGAGGGGTTCGGCCGGTTTTGATTATTCAGAACGATGTGGGAAACCGCTATAGTCCCACCGTAATTGCAACGGCAATTACCTCTCAAGTCAACAAGGCAAAAATGCCGACTCATATTGAAATTGGTGCCGGCGGCTTTGGTCTTTCCCGGGACTCTGTGGTTTTGGCAGAGCAAATCCGGACCATTGATAAACGACGGTTGAAAGAAAAAATCGGACATCTGGATGAAAGCTTAATGGACAAGGTAAATGAGGCGTTGGAGATTTCATTCGGACTCTCCTAGCCCATGAGAAACAGGAAAGGATGAGATAAGATGAAAACGAGAACGAAAATTACGATTGTTGGGCTTGTAGTGGGAATTTGTCTGCTGACTTGCAGCGGCTTGATTGCTTTTTCGGAGCCGGGCGGTACCGATGACCCGGTGGTTACCAAAAGCTACATTGTGGACGTCGTGATTCCGGAAATTAAGGCGTACATCGACGAGCGGTTTGGGATTGCTGCCTCGGAGGGAAGCACCACCCTTCATACCAATACCTTTACCGTGGTTAATGTTCCTGCAGGCAAGACGGTAACCTGTGAGGCGGGAACCGAACTGATTCTTCGGATGGGTAAGGGTACCATCATTGCCACCGAAAAGGGCGGATTGGCAGACACCACCGAAGGGTATGATTTAGCAAACGGAACGGCAATGCCGGCAAACCATCAACTGGTTGTTCCTGTGGCAGACGGCAGAGGCTTTCGTGCCGAAACCGATGTAATTGTGATGGTTAAGGGTGGATATGTCATTGAATAAGACTGATAACAAGGGGTTTCCGGGGGAAACCCCTTATTTTTGTCAAAAATTCCAAAAAAATATTTATAAAATCCCTTGACAGATGCGGGAAAACCATGTATAATGAGTATCCGTAAAGCGAAAATGCTTTACACACATTGCGTTAGCGGAGTGAGGAAGATGGAAAAAAACGTTCAAATTGGATTATTGTTTTCCATTTACCGGAATATGTTGACCAATCGGCAGGCGGAGAGTATCGACCTCTATTACAACGAGGATTTGTCCTTGTCCGAGATTGGGGAGCATATGGGGATTACCAGACAGGGCGTTAGAGATAACATTAAACGTGGGGAATATATCCTTTTTGATGCGGAAGAGAAGCTGGGTCTGGCACAACGATTTCTTGGTATTAAGGAAAAGCTGGAGCATATTGACGTTGTCATCCGGGAGATTGAGCAATCCGAGAATATCCGCTATCTGCCCAACGACATCAAACGGAAAATCAATGAGATTCTTCTCATGATTGGGGAGATGAACGAGCAATTATAAGCGACGAAACGGGGGGAAGGCAATGGCATTTGAAAGCTTAACAGAAAAACTGCAGAGTACCTTCCGAAAGCTCAAAGGCAAAGGAAAGGTCAGCGAAAAAGATTTGAAAGACGCCATGCGGGAGGTCAAGCTTGCCCTTTTGGAGGCGGATGTTAATTTCCGTGTGGTTAAGGACTTTGTCAAGCAGGTCAGTGAACGTGCATCCGGTGCGGAGGTCATGGAATCTCTGACCCCGGCACAACAGGTTATTAAAATTGTCAATGAGGAATTGGTTGCCCTGATGGGTGGCACCGAGCAAAAGCTGGAGATTGCCTCCAAACCGCCTACTGTTATTATGATGGCGGGTCTGCAAGGTGCCGGCAAAACCACCACGGCAGCAAAGCTGGGCGGCATTTTGAAAAAGCAGGGCAAGCGTCCCCTTCTCTGCGCCTGCGATGTTTATCGTCCGGCGGCAGTAAAGCAGCTTCAGGTGGTAGGGGAGAAGTTGGAGCTTCCCGTCTACGCCGAAGAGGGGAATACCGATGCGGTAGGGATTGCCAAGGCAGGTCTTGCTCATGCTATCAAGTATGCCAACGATGTTTTGATTGTTGACACGGCAGGCCGGCTCCATATTGATGAAACCCTGATGGAGGAACTGAAGAAGATTTCGGCAGAGGTAAATCCCACCGAGATTCTTCTGGTAGTAGACGCCATGACGGGTCAGGATGCGGTCAATGTGGCGGAAACCTTTAACAAAGAACTGGAAATTTCCGGTGTGGTTTTGACGAAGTTAGATGGCGATACCCGTGGCGGTTCGGCACTTTCGGTGCGGGCTGTAACCCAGAAGCCCATCAAGTTCTGCGGTATGGGAGAGAAACTTACCGATTTGGAGGTTTTCCACCCTGACCGGATGGCATCCAGAATTCTTGGTATGGGAGATATGCTTAGCCTGATTGAAAAGGCGGAACAGGCCTTGGATATGAAAAAGGCAGAGGAGTTAGAGAAAAAGCTTCGAAGTCAGCAGTTTACCTTTGGGGATTTTCTGGACCAGATGGAACAGATGAAAAATATGGGCCCCATGCAGGACATTTTAAAGATGCTTCCCGGTGTGGATGCTAAAATGCTCAAGAATGTGGATGTGGACGAAAAGCGGATGGGTCGGATTGAGGCAATTGTCCTTTCTATGACCCCTCGGGAGCGAGAACTCCGGGATAAGCTGACTCCCTCCAGAAAAGAGCGAATTGCAAAGGGAAGCGGCACCAGTATGGCGGAGGTCAATGCCCTTATCAAGCAGTTTGAGCAGATGCAGAAAATGATGAAGCAGCTTTCAGGCGGCATGGGCAAAAAGATGAAACGACGCAAGGGAATGTTCGGGGGTTTCCCCGGTGGATTCCCGGGTTTTTAAAAGAAAAGGAATTAGGGCATTGCCCGTAAAATAATAATATTTTTACTATTTTGGAGGTAACAAAAATGGCAGTTAAGATTCGTTTGAAGAGAATGGGTGCAAAGAAGGCTCCTTTCTATCGTGTGGTTGTTGCGGATTCCAGATATCCCAGAGATGGCCGGTTCATTGAGCAGGTTGGTACTTACAATCCTATGACCGATCCTTCCACCACCGATTTCGATGCAGAAAAGGTTCAAAAGTGGATTAAGAACGGTGCACAGCCTACCGACACCGTAAAGCGTCTTTTGAAAGAAAAGGGCATTATCTAATCTTGGATTGGAGGAATCATCCATGCAGGAGCTTTTAGAGTTTATTGCAAAATCCATGGTAACCAATCCCGATGCGGTAGAGGTTACGATGGTAGAAAAAGAAAACGCCACCATGCTGCAGCTCCATGTTGCAGAGGAAGATATGGGTAAGGTTATCGGCAAGCAGGGTCGGATTGCCAAGGCGATTCGTACCGTGATGAAGGCTGCCGTAGGCGGCAATGGCAAAAAGGTCATTGTAGACATTGAATAGTCGATGGGGGCGCCTTGGTGTGCCCCTTTTGTCTTTGCATAAGGAGGAAACCGATGGAAACGATGTTGGAACTGGGGAAGGTGGTCAATACCCATGGAATTCGGGGCGAGGTAAAGATTCAGCCCTGGTGTGATGACCCCATCATTTTTGATGAGCTAGAGTATATCTATATAGGGGGCAAGCGGTATGACATTCTCAAAAGCCGCCTTCATAAGAATTGTGTGATTGCGGCACTTCAGGGGGTTTTGGATATCAACACTGCAGAAACGCTGCGAAACCAGATTGTGACAGTGGAGCGGGAAATGCTGGGAGAACTGCCCGAGGGCACCTATTACATTGCTGATTTGGAAGGACTGTCTGTCAAGACAGTGGACGGAGAAGTTTTGGGTACCATCAATGAGGTCATCAAGACCGGCAGTAATGACGTTTATGTTCTGGATTGCCCTGGGAGAAAGCCGATTCTTATTCCGGTTATTGACCAAGTGGTCAAGGAAGTCAACATCGAAGAAGGCTACGTTCTGGTGGAGCTGATGAAAGGGTTGATAGACTGATGCGAGTGGATATTCTGACCTTGTTTCCGGAAATGTTTGAGGCAGTGCTGGACAATAGCATCATCGGCAGAGCCAAGGATAAGGGAATTCTGGAACTTCATTATATACAAATCCGGGAATTTGCCCATAATAAACACCGTCAGGTGGATGACTACCCCTATGGCGGCGGTGCCGGTATGGTCATGCAGCCGGAGCCTATTTACCTTGCCTATCAGAGTGTCTGTGAGGGGCTTTCCTATAAACCGAAGACCATTTATCTCTCTCCGCAAGGGAAACCGTTTCGGCAAGGAACGGCGAAGAAACTTGCCAAAGAGGAGCATCTGGTTCTGATTTGTGGGCACTATGAGGGGGTAGACCAACGGATTTTAGATGAGATTGTGGATTTAGAAATCTCCTTGGGAGATTTTGTCTTAACCGGCGGGGAACTTGCCGCAATGGCGGTGGTAGATGCCACGGCACGGCTGATTCCCGGGGTGTTAAAGAGTGAGGAGGCTTTCTCGGAGGAGTCACACTTTTCCGGGCTTTTGGAGTATCCTCAATATACCCGCCCAGAGGAATGGCGGGGCAGAAAAGTGCCGGATATTCTCCTTAGCGGACACCACAAAAATATTGAGGCGTGGAAGCGGGAAATGTCTATCCGGACAACCTTTCAAAAACGCCGTGGGATGCTTTCCAAGGCACCTTTGAGCGAAAAAGAGAAAATTTTTGTGGAAGAACTCAAAAAAAACGAAAACTTGTGAAAACATAGTTGTAATTTTTGGGGGAATGTGTTACAATAACTTTGAATATACCAAAGCTGATTTGCAAAAGATATTTTGAAACGAGAAAGGCAGTGATAGAGCATGAAATGTCCCAAGTGCCAACAAAATATACCTGATAATATGGCGTCTTGTCCCATTTGTCAGGCAGACCTGACGGCCCGGAACTTTTCAGGACAGGAGACCGGTCGTTTTTCGGCGGTGGACCCGTCCAAGGACAGCTATGACTTTGACCTGCAGTATACCTTGACCTTCAAAGACGCAGGAGAAATCCGGCAGACCATTGCGGATATGGACCTGGGTCCTGGTAAGGAGAATAAGACCGAACTTTTCCCTGAAAAAAAGGCGGAGCCGGAGGAAGCAAAGCCGGAGCGCCGTCAGCGGAGCATTCAGGAGATGGAGGAGGCGGCACAACGTGCAGCGCTCCGGAGAGCTCGCCGTGCTTCCGGCGGGAAATGGACGGCGGGAGAACGGATAAGCCGGAGAGAGAAGGAAAAGGCGGCAGCACTTCGAAATGCAAGAGCAAGACGGAAACCTACTGAGCAGGACAATCGCAAGAGAAGAAGACTCTTCTTTGGCGGTATTGTCGCTGTTTTGGTGGTAGCTTTGATTATTGGCTCCATCAATCTTGTTGCTAATATGATGAGTGGGGATGTAATCTACCCAACATTGTATACCAAGGGCAATCAGCTTTATCTATACTATAACAAGAAACCGGTGCAGCTCAGCAGTAACTTTATCAGTGCTTATGCACCTGCCGAGAAGGAAGAGGAAACAACCACTAGCAAACGGGTTGACCCCAAACTTTATCAAGTAGAAACTGCCACCGAAAAACAGCTGATTCATGTTTCGGCAGATGGCCTTTATACTTATTTTATGGAAAATATTGACCTAAACACTGGTCGGGGCGATTTGGTATATTGTCAGAACGATGCACCCAAGACCCGGACCTTGGTTTCCATTTCTGTTTATTATAAGGTGGTTATCAGTAAGGATGGTCAATCTATTCTCTTCCTGCGGAAGACCAACGATGAGGGAAATCATGGAGAGCTCTGTTACTGGAATCCCTCCTTGGAAGAGCCTGTTTCCATCGACGGGGATGTTTGCGGTAATAACTTTGTCTTTGCTCAGAACAGTCAGAAAGCACTTTATCTTAAAAACTTTGATACCGAGAAGATTTCGGGCGACTTGTACGTGAGAGAATTCGGCAAGGATGCGGTCCAAGAGAGCAAGAAACTGGATGAAGAGGTTGCTTTTGTCTTTGGTGCCTCGGCAAAGGGAGATTTCAGTTTCTATGCAAAGGATTATGACAGTAAGAGTGGCACCTATACCCTTTATTCTGTCAAGGATGGAGAGAATCCGGCTGTACGGGCAGAGAAAGCATTTTCGGCACCGGTTATCCTGACAAAGACCGAAGGTGTTTACGCTTACAGTAATTATAAGGATAACTTCCAGACTGTGAAGTATCTGGATTTGGCTGCCGGAACCGGCAATGTAGTCGCTGATGAAGTAACCCGAATTGAACGGCTTCGTAACGACGAAATGGCAATTATCTACAGTAAGAGCTATGAGGAAACAGACAAGAGCGATTACTACATGGTAAATGCTACAGAAAATGTATCCCAAAAGGTTGCCAATGCGGTTTCCAATGTGGAAGAGGTTAACTCCAGACGAGCACAGTTTGATATCAGTGATGATTTCTCCAGAGCAGCTTATATCAGTGGTTATGGAGAGGAAAAGTATCGTGGTGCATTGATGACGATGAGCATTGTCAATGGTTATGTGGGAACCGAAAAACGGATTTCGGACAATGCTTACGGATGTCATGTTTCCAGCGACGGAGCAACCGTTCGCTTTGCAGCAGAGTACAATGAGGATTTGAATACGGTAAATCTTTTGGCATACACCAATTCCAATACGGTAACCTTAAAGGAGAATGTCTGTGCCGGTGCCTTTACCTACGATTCTGCTGGCGAGGTTATGGTCTATGCGGTGGATGTTCAGTCTGCTCCTATCAATTCTGGGAATATCGAATGTGTTACCACTAAGGGTCGGGTTCGGGATATCCAGATGGGAGCCAGCTCTTATGGATTGAAAAAGGACGGACGAATTCTTCTTCTAATGCGTGAGGGCGAGGGCGAAAATCCTCCCGGAAAGCTTTACACCTGCAACCAAAAGGGCGGAGGCAAAAAGCTGATTGACGAGGAAGTTACCAAGGCGTTGTTCTATTAAATGAAACAGAAAATCGGAATCATGGGGGGGACCTTTGATCCCCCCCATATCGGACATTTGGCCATGGCGGAGCAGGTGCGCACCGTCATGGCTTTAGACGAAATATGGTTTCTCCCCACTGGAGGTATTACCTATAAGGATAACGGGAATATTTCTCCTCCGGCGGAGCGACTTGCCATGACTCGATTGGCGGTAGAGGGATACCCCCATTTTTCTGTTAATTCCATGGAGGCAGAGAGCGGAAAAAACACCTACACCTTTGAAACCATGGAAAAACTGAAGGAGTTATACCCTGACACCGAATTTGTTTTTATTGTGGGAGCTGACTCTCTGGATTATATGGAGCGTTGGCGGGAACCGGAACGGTTATTCCGATGTTGCTCGGTAGCTGCGGTAAACCGGACCGGCATCAGCCAAGAGAAAATGGAAGAAAAAAAGAAGCTGTTGGAAGAAAAATTTGATGCTTGTATTGTGTTAATTTCTATGCCGGCGGTTGATGTTTCCTCCACTTATTTGCGGGAGCAGATTAGAGGGGGAAAATCGGTCAGGACCTTTGTGAAGGACGGGGTATGGAACTATATTAAGGAGCATCATTTATATCAAAAATAGTAGGAGGTGCCGCAATTGATGGAGTTGGAAAAAATCAATGGAACCCTTGCCCAGGCTTTGAGCGAGCGGCGGTACCATCATTCCTTGGGAGTTGCCGAAATGGCGGTCAAGCTTGCCAAACATTACGGCGCCGATGAAGAGAAGGCGTTTTTGGCGGGATTGGTTCATGACTGTGCCAAGGAGATTCCCACGGAAGAGGCGGTCAAGCTCCTGCAGGAAACCTACCGCATTATGCCGGATACTATGTCGTTGCAGATGCCAAGGCTGCTTCATGGGGTTTTGGGTGCCTGTATTGCCCAGAGCCGGTTCGGGATTTACGACCCGGAGATTCTAGATGCCATCCGGTATCATACCACCGGAAAAGCTAAGATGAGTTTGCTTTCCAAAATTGTTTACATTGCTGATTATATTGAGCCAAATCGTGCTTATCGTGACGTGGAAACCTTGCGGGAAATGACCTTTCAGAATCTGGAAGATGCTATGCTTTTCGCCGTTGATTTTACGGTGCGGGATTTGGTAGACAAGGGGAGAACCATTCATCCGGATACCGTTCACTTAAGAAACGACTTGTTGCTGCAAAAAGAAGCCCTTGCAGCTGACGGAAAGGAGCCCTTATGAAACTGAAACATCCGGTTCGTTTTCTTGTTCTTTTTGTGACAGCGTTGGTGGTAATCTGGATGTGCTATAACTTCGTTGTGGCACTCCAGACAGGAGAAACCTTTCACTTTTTGGGGAATGGTTCCAGTCGGAAAGGTGCTGCCGAAACCTTTGTGGTGGCGGGTGTGGATGAGGGCGGTTATCGTACCGACTTGATTCTTCTTTGCCAAATCAATCGGCAAAAAGGGGAAGTGCATATTTTGCAGATTCCCAGAGATACCAAGGTAACCAACCGGCGGAACGATAAGAAAATCAATTCGGCATACTATTCCGGATTTGATGTCATGGCACAGGAGATTGCCCAGATTACGGGGGTAACCCCGCAGCATTATGCTATGGTAGATTTTGCCGGATTTCGGGATATTGTGGACGCCGTGGGTGGCGTAACCATTGAAGTTCCCTTTGACATGGTCTATGAGGATCCGGTTCAGGATTTGGTCATTGATTTAAAAGAGGGGAAGAAGAAACTGGACGGCGCTGAGGCAGAAATGTACATGCGCTACCGTCAAGGTAGCGACGGCAATGGTTATACCGAGGGCGATGTGGGAAGACTTTCGGCACAGCAGCAGCTTTATGGTGCTGTGGCGGATAAGATGCTCTCCCCAGGTGGAATCCTGCGGATTCCGGCGGTGTTCTCTGCAGTGAAGAAGAACACCAACACCGATTACACCGGCGGACAGATTTTCGGCTTGATGATTGATGTGCTAAAAGCGGGGAAAGATAATATTATGCTGCATACCCTGCCCGGTGGTGGCAGATACATCGGGAGTGGCTCGTACTTTGTTCCTGACAAAGCAGCAACCCAGGAATTGATG
The DNA here is from genome assembly GCA_045606185.1 of Ructibacterium sp. GTDB lineage: Bacteria > Bacillota > Clostridia > Monoglobales > Monoglobaceae > Ructibacterium. Next base: position 2,119 of record JAZURN010000042.1, on the reverse strand, counting down.
CAGGAAAACTTTGTATTAGATGGAGAGTAGAAGCTATGGCTTGTGAGAATCAGACAGTAAAGAAAATTTTTCGTGCCTTGGACAGCAAAAAGGCAAAGGATATTATGGTGCTGAACATCAGTGAACTAACCACCATGGCAGATTATTTTATTATTGCCACCGGTGGCTCCGACCGTCAGGTCAAGGCTCTTTGCGACCATGTGGAGGAAACCCTGGGCAAGGAGGGAGTATTCCCTGCCAACAAAGAGGGTTACCGGACGGGAGAATGGGTGCTTTTGGGATATGACGAGGCGATTGTGCATATCTTTCAGAGTGAACCTAGAGAGTTTTATAATCTGGAACGAATCTGGCAGGATGCGCCGGAAGTCGATATGAGTGCAGAAAAGACGGAAGATTAAGAATTTGCAAATGGAGGCGATTCCAATGAAATATCAATTCAAAGACATTGAAGAAAAATGGCAAAAACGTTGGGCAGAGGAGGGGGCCTTCCGGATTCAGGAAGAAACCGGGAAGCCGAAGTACTATGCTTTGGAGATGTTCCCCTATCCCTCCGGCAATCTCCACATGGGACATGTGCGGAACTATTCCATCGGAGATGTAGTTGCCAGATATAAGAAAATGCAGGGATTCCATGTTCTGCATCCCATGGGCTGGGATTCCTTTGGCCTGCCGGCGGAGAATGCCGCCATCAAGAATGGCACACCGCCCGCCGACTGGACATGGGCGAATATTGATAACATGCGGGAACAGCTTAAGCGTCTTGGCTTTAGCTACGATTGGGAGCGGGAAGTAGCTACCGCAAAACCGGACTACTATAAGTTTACGCAATGGATGTTCCTTCAACTCTACAAGCATGGGTTGGCATATAAGAAGAAGTCCTTTGTTAATTGGTGTCCCTCCTGCCAGACGGTACTTGCAAACGAGCAGGTAGTCAATGGCAAGTGTGAGCGTTGTAAGAGCGAGGTCGGAAAGAAGGATTTGGAGCAGTGGTTCTTTAAGATTACTGACTATGCACAAAGATTGCTTGATGATATTGATAAGCTTGGCGGTTGGCCGGACAAGGTAAAGTCGATGCAGGCAAACTGGATTGGTCGCAGTGAGGGTGCGGAGATGGAGTTCAAGCTGGACGGCACCGAGGAAACCCTGACTGTCTTTACAACCAGACCGGATACCATCTATGGTGTTTCCTATATGGTAATGGCGCCGGAGCATCCTATGGTAGAAACCCTGATTGCCGGCAAAGAACAAGAGGCAGAATGCCGTGCCTTTATTGAAAAGGTCCACGGACAGACCGAGATTGAGCGTTCCTCTACCGATACCGAAAAAGAGGGCGTCTTTACCGGTTGCTACATGATTAACCCCTTTACCGAGGAGAAAATTCCTCTCTACTTAGCCAATTATGTCTTTTTGGACTATGGCACCGGTGTTGTTATGGGCGTGCCGGCACACGACCAGAGAGACTTTGAGTTTGCCAAAAAGTATAACCTGCCAATCCGAATTGTGGTACAGCCGGAAGGACAGAATATGAAGTCGGAAGAGATGACCGAAGCCTTTGCGGCAGAGGGAATCATGGAAAATTCCGGCATGTTCGACGGACTCAACAACCAGGAGGCACTGTCCAAGATGATTGCCTATGCCGAGGAAAAGGGTATTGGCAGAAAGAAGGTCAACTTCCGACTCCGTGACTGGCTGATTTCCCGCCAGAGATACTGGGGTGCACCCATCCCGGTGGTTTACTGCGAGAAGTGCGGCACGGTGGAAATTCCCGAAGAGCAGCTTCCAGTATTGCTCCCCGAAAATGTGAAGTTTACCGGCCAGGGGAAGTCCCCCTTAAGCGAATGTCCGGAATTTGTAAACACCACCTGTCCCAAGTGCGGTGGTGCGGCAAAGCGAGAAACCGATACCATGGATACCTTTGTTTGTTCTTCTTGGTACTTCCTCCGGTATACCGACCCTCACAATACCGAGCTGCCGTTTGCCAAGGATAAAGCAGACTACTGGATGAATGTAGACCAGTACATCGGCGGCGTGGAGCATGCTATTTTGCATCTTCTGTATGCAAGATTCTTTACCAAGGCACTTCATGACTTTGGCTATGTTTCCTGCGAAGAGCCTTTTG
>JAZURN010000041.1:0-12286 GCA_045606185.1 Ructibacterium sp. | reverse complement strand
TTTTTCTATATATATTTGAATTATCAGAATTTATTTCTATAATACCATAACTATTCTTGTTTGTCAAGATAAGATCATGTGTATAATACCTGCTCTCTCTGGTTCAAGTCTGGTTCAAAACCGCTTGGCATCTACCCTTTTGTTTCAAAACTGATTTTTGCAAAAAGCCCTCAAACCATTGAAAAAAGCGAACAATTTAGATGACATCTAAATTGTTCACTTCTTTTGGAGGCGCCACCCAGATTTGAACTGGGGAATAAAGCTTTTGCAGAGCTCTGCCTTACCACTTGGCTATGGCGCCATATTTAATTGTTATGATAAAAGACGCAAAAAGATGCGTCTTTTATCATATTGGAGCGGAAGACGAGATTCGAACTCGCGACGTTCACCTTGGCAAGGTGACGCTCTACCACTGAGCCACTCCCGCATACCTACCTCTGAAAAATGAGGCTGGTGCCTCCGGGCGGAATCGAACCACCGACACGGGGATTTTCAGTCCCCTGCTCTACCGACTGAGCTACAGAGGCATATATTGCTGCACCTTTCGGTGCAGCAATTTACATTTGGCGATCCGGATGGGGTTCGAACCCACGACCTCCAGCGTGACAGGCTGGCATTCTAACCAACTGAACTACCGGACCGTAAACATGGTGGGCACTATAGGGCTCGAACCTATGACCCTCTGCTTGTAAGGCAGATGCTCTCCCAGCTGAGCTAAGCGCCCATACCCTTGTGTCCAACCAAACCGGCGACAACAAAAAAGATTATACTCCCTTTTTCCGGAAAAGTCAAGGAATAGATAAAACATTATTCCTGGTTATAACGATTTATCTATATGATTTCTTAAAATATCTTTAATTTTTGAGTATATATCTCGTTTTTTCTAATTTCTCAAAAAACTATTTCCGGGTCGACTTTTCTGCCAAGTCAAGAAGCTCCTCTTTGGAGAAGCGGTATGCTTTATTGCAGAACTGGCAGACGATTTCTGCCTCGCCTTGCTCCTCAATCATCTCCTGAATCTCCTGCTTGCCCAAAGAAACAATGGCACGCTCCATCCGTTCCCGTCCGCAGTTGCAACGATAGCCGATTTCAATATCCTCCAGGAACTCAATGTCAAAGCCGAGCATGGCGTATTCAATCATATCTTTGGAAGACATTCCATGATTCAGCATTTCGGTAACACTCATCATCCCCTGAATGCTGTTTTCCAGTTTCGAAAGACTTTTTTCATCACAGCCGGGCATAACCTGAATCAATAGACCGCCGGCACTTTTGATGGAATAGTCCCGGTCTACCAGAACTCCCAGGGCAACCACGCTGGGAATCTGTTCCGACTGCATAAAGTAATAGGCAAGGTCGTCCCCGATTTCCCCGGTCTGGATGGGAACCTGACCGATGTAGGGTTCCTTTAGTTTTAAATCACGAATGACGCCCAAAGTTCCCCGACCGATGCCGCCGCCAACATCCAGTTTCCCGTTTTCTTTTAAGGGTAGGTCGGCAGCAGGGTTTGCCACATAGCCTCGAACCCCGCCTTGGGAATCGGCGACAATGACCAAAGTGCCCAAAGGACCATCCCCCCGCATCTGGAGAGTCAGGCTGGCATCTTTTTCTTTTAAGTTATCTGCCATCAGAAGACCTGCGGTCAAAAGTCTGCCCAGTGCCGCTGATGCCACCGGCATAGTCTGATGAAAGGTGTGGGCAGCATTTACCGTTTCGGTGGTAACCGCTGCTGCAATCTTAAAAAAGCCGTCCTTTGTTATTGCCTTGGTTAAAATATCACTCATGGTACTATCCTCGTTTTCCGTTGATTTTCAAGCAGTTTGAGTATAGCACAATTGAGCAAAACTGTCAACCAAGCGAATTATTTGTTGCATTTTTGAGAGAATACTTTTATAATAGATAAGAGAACAGAAAGGGTAGAGATGGATGAAAGAGTATCAAGGTGCGGTCTTTTTTGATATTGACGGAACATTGGTGGATGAACGGCAGAGAATCTTTAAACCTACCCCCAGGACAGTGGCATCTCTCCGGCGTCTGCAGGAGCGGGGATACCTGATAGGAATTGCCACGGGGCGGGCACGGTGTTACCTGCCGGATTTGGGGATAGATTTTGATTGTTATGTAACCTGCAACGGTGCGGTCTGCGAGGTGGACGGTCAGGAGATTCTCAATGACCATATTGCGGAGGAAGATGTCCGTCGGTTGATTACCTTTATGGAGAAAGAAAAGTTGGGATATGATTTGGAAACTTCCACGTGCTGTTATATTGACCCCAAGGCGGCAGAAACCTTCTGGAAGATGATGCAGGTGTTCCAGATTGAGAATACCGGGAATTTTCAGGAGTTTTCTGACCAGGCTGGGTTGAAGGTTAATAAGATTTTGATTACCTTTAACGAGGAGGAACAGATGGAGCGGATGCGGGAATACTGCGGAGAAGACTTTTTTGTTCTCCGGCATCACAAGAACAACTCTGCCGATGTGGGCAAATGGGGGATGAGTAAGGCAGTGGGGATTCAGGCTGTGATTGACCATCTGGGACTCAACATGGATGATACTTATGCATTTGGCGATGACGACAATGATTTTGAGATGCTTCAGGCGGTGGGACACGGAATTGCTATGACGCCCCATGCCGAATGCCTTGATGGGATTGCGGACTATGTAACCTGCGGGGTGGCAGAGGATGGAATTTACCACGGCTTGAAACATTTTGGATTACTTTAGAAAGGCGGAGAACGATGAAGGAAGATATGCTTTACGGACGGAATCCTGTGATTGAGGCACTGGAGGCAGGAAATACCGTCATTGATAAAATTCTGATTCAGGACGGCTTGCGGCATACCCAGATAAGGAAGATTCGCAATCTTGCCAAAGAAAAGGGGGTTCTCTATCGTTTTGTGGATAAGCGGAAGCTGGACACCATTTGCGAGGGAGAGAATCACCAGGGGGTGGTTGCGATGATTGCCGCTCATAACTATGCCACGGTAGAGGAAATTCTCAATCTTGCCGTGGAAAAGGGAGAAGCCCCCTTTTTGGTGGTGGCAGAGGGCATTAGCGACCCCCATAATTTGGGAAGTATCATCCGGACTGCCAATGCAGCCGGTGCCCATGGTGTTATTATTCCCAAAAACCGGAGTGTAGCACTCAATGCTACCGTTGCCAAGGTATCGGCAGGGGCAGTGGAGTATACCAAGGTGGCACGGGTAACCAACATTGCCCAAACCTTGGAGAAATTGAAAAAAGAGGGAATCTGGGTAGTGGGAACCGACCTTTTAGGAACCCAGTTACATAGCGAATGTGATTTGACGGGGAAGATTGCCATTGTCATTGGCAGCGAGGGCGAGGGAATGAGTCGCCTGACCCGGGAATCCTGTGACTTCTTGGTCAAGATTCCGATGATTGGAGAAATTGAGTCCCTGAATGCCTCGGTGGCAGCAGGAATCCTGCTTTATGAGGCAGTGCGTCAAAGAAGCAAAGGAGGAAAGTAGCTTTGCGAGTATTAGCAATTGGAGATATTGTTGCGGAGCCGGGACGGGAGTTTGTCTACAACAACCTAAACCGGATTCGGGAACAATACAGGATAGATTTTTGTATTGCCAATGGAGAGAATGCGGCAGACTCCAACGGCATTACCTATGAAATTGCCCAAACCCTGTATGAGCGGGGCGTGGATGTGATAACCATGGGGAATCACACTTTTGCCAATAAGGGCGCCGAACGTGCATTGGATGAACTACCCTATATCATCCGACCCTTGAATCTGCCTCCCGAGATGGAGGGAGAAGGGTTTTTGGTCAAGGATTTGGGTAATGTCAAGGTTGGAGTTATCAATCTGCTAGGTAGGGTCAACATGACTCCGGCAGACTGTCCTTTTCGGGCGGTAGAACGGGCTTTGCCCAAACTGGATGCTGATGTGATTTTTGTGGATATTCACGCCGAAGCCACCAGCGAGAGAATTGCCATGGGGCATTTTCTGGATGGAAAGGTCAGTGCCGTCTTTGGTACCCATACCCACGTCCAGACGGCGGACGAGCGGGTTCTCCCCGGGGGAACCGGTTTCATTGCCGATTTGGGGATGACCGGAGTAGAAGACTCGGTTTTGGGTGTCCGGAAGGATATCATTCTGGATTTTTATTTGAATCCAGGAAAGCGGTATCGGTTCGAAAAGGCAGAGGGAGAGGTGTTCTTCCACGGCTGTATTTTTGAGGTGGACGTTGCAACCGGAAAAACAGTAGGGGTAGAACGCTTGCGGTTTTCCAGGATTTAGGAGGAAGAGATGGATTGGCAAAGACGAGGAGAACGGCTTTATCTGCAATCGGCTCCAATGAGGGAAGATGGAGCGGTAGTCCATGGTTTTTCTTGTAAACCGGGCGGGGTCAGCACCGGGAAGATAACCGGACTCAATCTGGGGTTCCGGGTGGAGGATACTTTGGATTCGGTGCTAGAAAATTACCGTCTTGTGGCAGAGGATTTGGAATTTCCCGTGGAGAATGCCGTGTTGGCACGGCAGACCCATACCGATAACATCCGACTCGTTACCAAGGAGGATGCAGGAAAAGGTCTGCTACGGGAAAGCGATATTTTTGATACAGACGGACTCATGACCGAGGAAAAAGGGATTCCCTTGGTGGTGTTTACCGCCGATTGTGTTCCCATTCTCTTGTATGACCCAAAGCATCCTGCCGTTGCGGCAATTCACGCCGGCTGGCGGGGGACGGAGCAGAATATTGGCGGGAAAGCCGTCCGCATGATGGAGGAGCAGTTCGGGAGCCGCCCCGAGGATATTCTGGTTGCCATCGGTCCTAGTATCGGACCCTGCCATTTCGCTTTTGGGGAGGATGCCCCGGAGCATTTTTCCATGGAGTTTTGTAAGCTGCAACAGAATGGTGGCTATCTGGTGGATTTATGGGTAATGAATCAGAGGCAACTGATTGACCAAGGAGTTTTGGAAGAACATATTGATATAGCAGAGATTTGTACTGTTTGCCGGGAGGATATCTTTTATTCCTATCGTACCCATCGAGAGCACACGGGACGGCAGGCGGCAATCATTATGCTGAAGTAGGAGATTTGCATGGAACGAAAAATCATTCACTTGGATATGGATGCTTTCTATGCCGCCATTGAGGAGCGGGATAATCCGGAACTTCGTGGTAAGCCGGTGGTAGTGGGTGCCCTGCCCAACGAGCGGGGTGTTGTTTCCACCTGTAACTACGAGGCGAGAAAGTATGGAATTCGTTCCGCCATGAGTAGTAGCGAGGCATATCGGCGCTGTCCCACTGCGGTTTTTGTGCATGGACATTTTTCCAAGTACATAGAGGCATCCAATCAGGTTCATGCCATCATGGAAGAATATACTGACCAGGTTGAATTTTTATCCCTGGACGAGGGGTACATGGATGTAACTGGTAGCGAACGGTTTTTTGGCAGTGCGGAAGAGATTGCCAGAACCATCCAGCGGCGGGTTTATGAAACAGTGGGAACAACCTGTTCGGTGGGGGTTGGGTATAATATGCTCACTGCCAAGCTTGCCAGTGAGGAGAAGAAACCTCGTGGCTTTTTTGTGATACAGAATCAGGAAACGTTTTTAAGGTTGATGAAGGACCGCCCGGTGGGGATTCTCTATGGGGTGGGACAAAAAACGGTGGAGCGGCTTTTTCGAATGGGAATCCGTACGGTAGGGGATTTGGCAAATGCTCCGGAGATGGGGCTTTCTGCTCTGGGAAAGCTGGGGGCAGAGCTGCGGGACTACGCAAGAGGTATCGACCACCGGATGGTAACGCCCAACGCACCGGCAAAATCCATCGGCAAGGAGGTTACCTTTCCAGCCGATGTAACGGACCAAGGGATTTTAAAGGACACCTTGTTGCTTTTATCCCGTCAGGTTAGTGACCGACTTCTTGCCAAAAAGCTCTGGTGTAGTACCGTAACGGTGAAAATCAAGTTTTCGGATTTGCAGAGCATTACCCGTGCCAAGACGGGGTCTATGCTCCATCATGCCGAGGATATCTATAAGGTGGCGGAGGAGATTTTCTCCCAGGTTGAGTTGATTCGTCCGGTTCGGCTGATTGGAATTTCCACAGGAAAGCTGTCGGATAGCGGTTACGAGCAAATGGGCTTTGAGGATTTGACAGAGAATCATAGTCAAAAAGAAAGTTCCCTGCATACGGTGGTGGACACCCTGCGGAGAACCTACGGAAAGGGGACGCTGAAGACTGCCAAGGAGCTCCTGGCAGAGCAGCATTTACAAGGACAATATGAAAAAGACTCCGGCGAATAATCGCCGGAGTCTTTTGATGCTATTTTGTTTTTGCAGGTTCGACCTGTTTTTGTTCTTTTCGTTCCACCGCTTTTTTGACGGTGTCGTGGATGAGGGCAAAGATAGGAACTGCCAAAAAGATGCCCAAAATTCCAAAGAGTCCACCGCCCAGAACTACCGCCAGGATGACCCAGATAGGCGACAAATCCAGTGAGTCTTCTACCAATTTAGGTTGGATAAAGTTGGAGTCAATCTGCTGGAGGACAATCATGGCCGCCGCCACAATTAAGCCTGACGTAAAGTCCTTGGTAAAGGCGGTAATAATCGCAGAGAGAACGGTTGCTACAATGGCACCGAAGTAGGGAATCAGGTTGAAGCTTCCCATAATGACCGCCAGAAGCAGGGCGTACTTGACTCGAAGCAGTGCTAAAATAATGAAGGAGAGAACAAAGACAATCAGGGCATCCAGAAGCTGGCAGGAAATATATGCTCGGATAAATTTGTTGATTTCTCCCACATAATAGCGGATGGTGCTCTGGTATTTTTTCGAGCCGTAGGTTTGGTAAAGACGGAGAAAGCCTTCCTTCAAATTCTGTCGGTCGACCAGGATATAGATGGAAATGATAATACCCATAAAGGCATCGAAGAAAGCCGTACCGACGCTCATGACCCCTTTGGCGTACTTGTTCACATTGTCTGGGGTAAAGCTTCCCAGAAGCTTATCCATGGAAAGTACATGCTCGTTCAGGAATTTAAGAACACTGTCACTGGAAAGTCCATAAATCCCCAAGGAGTTTAACCAACCAAAGAAGTTGGTCAAAAGAGTGGGAAGTTGGGCAATAAAGTCCGAAATACTCTTTGCCAGTGCCGGTACCACCGAGAACAAAAGCAGAGTGATTGCTGCAAAGAAAATCAGATAGATGGCGGTAATTGCAATGCCACGGCGGTATTTGCGTAGAAAGGCGGATTTGGTTTTCAGGCAGATTCCCTCAATCTTACGGCAAGGGAGGTAGAGTACATAGGCAATGCACCCGCCAATGACGAACGGAGTTAGCAGAGCTAGGACGGTCTTTCCCCAACCCAGAATTGCTCCAAAATTATCAAAGGTCTTATAAACCACAATCAGGGCGGCACCCAGAATAAAGAGCCCCAGATAGCGCTTGAGTTCTTTCAACCACATAAAAACACCCTCATTCGTATTCGTTACGTTTTTTACCTAAATAGTATACCACATTATTCCAAAAGAGTAAACGGATTTTTAAATTAAATTTCTTTTACCAAAAATGCACGAAAAAAATTATTTTTCAGGCGAAAATTCTTGCTTTTTTTTAAAAAAAGTATTTGAAATTTTATCTATAGTATGATATACTGTCCTGTGGTGCATCATGCACCCACTGAAATACGAAAAAGAATAAACCTTTAAAATACACTAAGGAGGCAAAAAATCATGGCAAAGAAATTTAAGACCATGGACGGTAACTGCGCTGCTGCACATTGCGCCTATGCATTTACTGAAGTTGCAGCCATTTACCCCATCACTCCCTCTTCCACCATGGCAGAGTATGTGGACGAATGGAGTGCCAAGGGCCAGAAGAACATTTATGGCCAAACCGTAGAAGTTGTAGAAATGCAGTCCGAGGCTGGTGCAGCAGGTGCTGTACACGGTTCTCTGCAGGCTGGTGCAATGACCACCACCTTTACTGCATCCCAGGGTCTGCTCCTTATGATCCCCAATATGTACAAGATTGCAGGCGAGCTTCTGCCCACCGTATTCCACGTTAGTGCAAGAGCGATTGCAGCACACGCACTGAATATCTTTGGCGACCATCAGGACGTTATGGCTTGCCGCCAGACCGGTTTTGCAATGCTGGCATCCGGCAGCGTTCAGGAAACCATGGATTTGGGTGGCGTTGCCCATTTGGCATCCATCAAGAGCCGTGTTCCTTTCCTGCACTTCTTTGACGGTTTCCGTACCTCTCATGAAATCCAGAAGATTGAGGTTATGGACTACGAAGACTTAAAGGGTCTGGTAGACTGGGAAGCTCTGAAAGAATTTAAGGACCGTGCCCTGAACCCCGAACATCCGGTTCTGCGTGGTACCGCACAGAACGGCGACATCTACTTCCAGGGTAGAGAAGCTTGCAACAAGTTCTACGATGCAGTTCCTGACATTGTTGCAGATTACATGAAGGAAATTACCAAGATTACCGGCCGTGAGTACAAGCCCTTTAACTACTATGGTGCTCCCGATGCCAAGAAGGTTATCGTTGCTATGGGCAGCGTTTGCCAGGCTCTGGAAGAAACTGTTGATTACTTAAACGCAAAGGGCGAGAAGGTTGGTGTTCTGGAAGTTCATCTGTATAGACCTTTCTCTGCAAAATACTTCTTTGATGTAATGCCCAAGACTGTTGAAAAGATTGCAGTTCTGGACAGAACCAAGGAACCCGGTTCCCTGGGCGAGCCTCTTTACTTAGATGTTTGCAACCTGTACAAGGATTGCGAGAACGCACCCATGATCATCGGTGGTCGTTTTGGTTTAGGCTCCAAGGATACCACCCCCACCCAGTTGGTTGCGGTATTTGACAATCTGGACGCTCAAGAACCCAAGAAGGGCTTTACCATCGGTATCTGCGATGATGTAACCGGTCTTTCTCTGGAACTGGGCGAGAGAGTGAACGCTGCTCCCGCTGGTGCTACCCGTTGTAAGTTCTGGGGCTTCGGTTCCGACGGTACCGTTGGTGCGAACAAGGATGCCATCAAGATTATCGGCGATAACACCGATCTCTATGCACAGGCATACTTTGATTACGATTCCAAGAAGTCCGGCGGTGTAACCATGTCTCACTTGAGATTCGGCGAAACCCCCATTAAGTCCACCTATCTTCTGGACGAGGCAGACTATATTGCATGTCATAAGCCTGCTTATGTTTACCAGTACGATATTCTCGACGGTTTGAAGAAGGGCGGTACCTTCTTGCTGAACTGCGTATGGTCCCCCGAGGAACTGGACGAGAAGCTGCCGGCAAATGTAAAGCGTTACATTGCTGAAAACGACATCAACTTCTACACCATCAATGCAGTAGACGTTGCAGTTAAGGTAGGCTTGGGTCCCAACCGTATCAACATGGTAACCCAGAGTGCGTTCTTTAAGCTTTCCGAGGTTATCCCCTTTGATAAGGCAGTTGAACTGATTAAGGATGCGATTAAGAGAACCTACGGCAAGAAGGGCGACGAAATTGTTAACATGAACTGTGCTGCCGTTGACGGCGCAATTGACGCTCTTGTTAAGATTGATGTTCCTGCTTCCTGGAAGGATGCAGTAGACGCTCCTGTTGATAACAGCAACCGTCCTGCGTTCATTACTGATATCGTTGACCCCGTTAACGGCCAACGTGGTAACAAGCTCCCTGTTAGCGTATTCAACGGCCGTGAAGACGGTACCTTTGAGACCGGTACTTCCCGGTACGAGAAGCGTGGCGTAGCCGTTCTGGTTCCCGATTGGGTACCGGAAAATTGTATCCAGTGTAACCAGTGTTCTCTGGTATGTCCTCATGCTGCAATTCGTCCCGTTCTGGTTAATGCTGACGAAAAGGCAGCTGCTCCCGCAGGTTTTGAAACCCTGAAGGCAGTTGGTAAGGACTTTGACGGTCTGGAATTCAGAATCCAGGTATCTCCCCTTGACTGTCTGGGCTGTGGCGTTTGTGCCAATGTATGTCCCGCACCCAAGGGTAAGGCTCTGGTTATGAAACCCATCGACGAAGTATCTGCAGCGCAGGAACCCAACTGGACCTATGGCATCGAGAAGGTTTCCAACAAGGCAAATCTGGTAGATGTTTCCGCAAACGTGAAGAATTCTCAGTTTGCAATGCCTTACTTAGAATTCTCCGGCGCATGTGCAGGCTGTGGCGAGACTCCTTATATCAAGCTGATTACCCAGCTCTTCGGCGACAGAATGATGGTTGCAAACGCAACAGGTTGTACCTCTATCTGGGGTGGTTCTGCTCCGTCCATGCCTTACTGCAAGGACGAAAACGGCAGAGGTCCCGCTTGGGCAAACTCCTTGTTCGAGGACAATGCTGAATTCGGTCTTGGTATGGTATTTGCCAACAAGAAGATTCGTCAGACTCTGGTTGCCAGAATGAACGAAGCTATGGATGCAGTTTCTCCTGAACTGGCTGCTGCATTCAAGGAATGGATTGAAGCTAAGGATTGTGCTAATGGCTCCAAGGCTGCAGCTGATAAGATTGTAGCACTCATTAAGGATGCTGACATGAGCAATGCGGCTATTAAGGAAATCGCTGATAGAACCGACTTCCTGGTTAAGCGTTCTCAGTGGGTATTCGGTGGCGACGGCTGGGCATACGATATCGGTTATGGCGGTTTGGACCACGTTATTGCATCCGGCGAAGACATCAACATCTTTGTGGTTGATACCGAGGTTTACTCCAACACTGGCGGTCAGTCCTCCAAGGCTACTCCCACCGCAGCAGTTGCAAAATTTGCAGCTTCCGGTAAGAAGATTCGCAAGAAGGACTTAGGCATGATTGCTACCACCTATGGCTATGTTTATGTAGCACAGATTGCTCTGGGGGCAAACATGGCACAGGCATTAAAGGCAATCAAGGAAGCAGAAGCATATCCGGGTCCCTCTTTGATTATCGCTTATGCACCTTGTATCAACCATGGTATCAAGGCAAAGGGCGGCATGGGTAACTCCATCGCAGAAGAGAAGAAGGCAGTAGAAACCGGTTACTGGCATCTGTGGAGATTCAACCCCGAGCTGGCAGAAGAAGGCAAGAACCCCTTCGTTCTGGATTCCAAGGAACCCACCGGCTCTGTGAAGGACTTCATGATGGGCGAGAACCGTTACCTGATGCTCCAGAAGGGTTATCCCGAAATGGCAGAGAAGCTCTTTGCCAAGGCAGAGGACGACCTTGCTGCAAGATATGCAGTATACAAGAGAATGGCAAAAGAAGACTAGTTCTCACAAGCATAAAAGTGACTCACTATTTAGTGAGTCACTTTTTGTTTGTGAGAACTCTACAGTCGTGCTTGAAAATCGGGCAAAGATTGCCTAATTTTCTTCGCACTCAGTTTTCGTAATGGCATCTGGCTCGGCAATCTGTGATAAATCTTTATCAAGGATTTTGCCCGGCATTGGATGGAGCGTCACGCTCCAATTTTCTTCGCACTCAAATTTCGTAATGGCATCTGGGAAACATCGTAGGGAACGGATTGATCCGTTCCGGCAAACAATGTAGGGGAGGGTCTCCGTGCCCTCCCAGCAAAATTGCAAATCGACATGCGGGCGGGGATGGAACCCCGCCTACAACCTACCCTGTTGGTTTTTGATTATGACAACGGGACATTCGTGAATGTCCCCTACAATGCTATCTCGTTGGTTTATCGTAGGGGCGATTCACGAATTGCCCGAAAGTTGAAAAAATACTTGTAATTCTAAAAATATGTGTTATAATAAAACTGCGAAACAAACTAAATAAAAGAGTGAGGGATAATACCTGCATAGGAATAGGTATATCTTTTTTTGGAAACAACTTCTTTAAGAATTTTGTTAAAAATGCAAATTCCGCTAAAGAAGTTGGTATACGCCAATGGGATGTTTATTCTACTTTATTTAGGTTTGTTTCGCGACAATCGGGGTTTGCGTTTTTGTGCGTCGGCTCCGGCTGGCGCATTTTTTAATTTTACATATTTTAAATTTGCGCTTGTAATTATTATAAAATGTGATATAATAAAGTTGCCAAACAAAATCGAATAAAAATAACATTGAAAGTATATGTATTTTTACTTTTGGTAAAAATACAGATGCTCTATTTTGCATATGCTTTCGGTGTTATGTAAAAGATTTTGTTTGGCGACAATTGGAGCTAATGTATTTTTCATGCGTCGGCTCCGGCTGGCGCATTTTTTAATGGAGAAAAGTGGGGGAAATCTGCATGGAAATAGAGAAAAACCATACCTGCTGTTTCATTGGACACAGAGTGATGATAGAAACGGAAAAACTTT
>JAZURN010000040.1:0-5246 GCA_045606185.1 Ructibacterium sp. | reverse complement strand
AAGCAAATAAAAAAGCCCCTTTAGGGGCAAGCCGGTGAAATGGTTGCGGTTGGCAGACCTTTCGACGAGCCTATAGGCTCGGCCAGCATATTGCCCTAAGGGGGCAGTGCAAGCCACCGGCACGGCCGGTGGTTATGACTGTATAAAAACAATCGTATTTCCACCGAATGACGTTGGTGTCAATGTAATCCCAGATTTTCAAATAATCTTTTTCTCCACGAATAATATGGTCATGGGACAGGCGTTGCCATACCTTCACGTCTTTGTTAATATAGTGAATCCTTTTTGATGCATTCATTTTTATATATCCTACGATGTTGGCGACAATGGAATGTTGTTTTTCTTGTAGGGGACGCTCACGAGCGTCCCGTATTTCTATTCCCGGAATTGAGATTAACAAATGGATGTGATTCGGCATAATAACGTATTTGTCTATCCTAACCCGGAACCGATCCGGGATTTTTTTGATTATTTCATCGACAATTATGCCATATCGTGTCAGCTTTGCTTCGGGACGTTCGTGAACGTCCCCTACGATGGTTGACAAAAGATTTTTCCGGTTATAGGTGCATATCGTTACAAAATACACACCGGGAGCGGAATAATCATATTCCTTTAATCGGGTTGACTTGCGTTTCGGCAATATCATTCTTTACTTCTCATCGGCGTCGGCTTTCCGAATTTCGGCACGCTTGATTTTGCCGCCTAAGGTTTTGGGGAGCTCGTCCACAAACTCAATGATGCGGGGGTATTTATAAGGAGCCGTTGCCTTCTTTACATGGTTCTGGAGTTCCTTGACCAGTTCGTCAGAGGGAGTAAATCCCTTTGCCAGAACAATGGTTGCCTTGACCACCTGTCCGCGGATGGGGTCGGGGGCGCCGGTAATGGCACACTCAACAACAGAGGGGTGTTCAATCAATGCACTTTCCACCTCGAAAGGCCCGATGCGGTACCCCGAACACTTAATAACATCGTCATGTCTGCCAACGAAGGTGTAGTAGCCGTTGTTGTCCATCCAGGCAACATCTTTTAGGTTATATACCCCGCTGCCCAGAGCTTCCCGGGTCTGTTCCTCGTCTTTATAGTAGCCGATAAACAAACCGACAGGAGGGTTATCCTTTACGCCAAAAATCGCAATCTCGCCCTCTTCGCCGCTTTCGCATTCCTGTCCGTCGCTGCCCAAAAGGCGAATGTCATAGATGGGCGAGGGTTTCCCCAGACAGCCGGGGATAGGCTCAAACCACGGGAAGTCCGCAAAGAGAACGGTTCCCTCGGTCTGACCGAAGCCGGAATGAATCTTTCCGCCGGTTAGTTCGTACCATTTATTGAAGACGTCGGCGTTGAGAGGCTCCCCTGCCGTTGCCCAGTTCTGGATGCTGGAGAGGTCGTATTTGGTTACGTCTTCCTGAAGCATAAACCGATACATGGTGGGGGGAGCACAGAAGGTGGTTAACCGATACTTTTCCATCATCTCCAGGAGCCTTGCCGGAATAAATTTCTCCATATCATAGGCAAAAATCGTGGCACCGCAACACCATTGCCCATAAATCTTTCCCCAGCCGAACTTTGCCCAGCCGGAATCGGAAACGCTCATATGGAGCTTGTTGGGCTGCACCTGTTGCCAGTACTTGGCGGTTACAATCTGACCTAAGGGATGGAGATAGTTGTGCATAACCATCTTGGGCATTCCGGTAGTACCCGAAGTGAAGTAAATCTGCATAATGTCGGTGCCGCAGGTGGCATCTTTGCCCTCGGGTCTCTCTAAGACATCGGAGTATTTTTCGATTTCCTCGTTAAAGTTAATCCAACCCTCCCGGGTTTCGTTGCCTACCATACAGATGTTTTTGACACCCGGCATCTCGGGCAGAGCCTTTTCCAACTGGTCCACCACATAATCGTCGTTTAAGCAGACAAACATCTCCACATTTGCCGCATTGGCACGATAGGCAATGTCTTTCTTGGTTAGCTGCAGCGTCCCGGGAATAAAGATAACCCCCAGCTTGATTAAGGCGGTGGCACAGACCCAATATTCCCATCTTCTTCGTAAAATCAACATGGCAACCGAGCCTTTTTTCAAACCCTTTGCCTTAAAAAAGTTTGCCGCTTTGTTGCTGAGCTTGCTCATTTCCTCAAAGGTAAAGACCTTTTCGTCGCCGTGGTCGTCACACCAGACCAGAGCACGGTAGTCCTTTTCTGCCGATGCCCAAGCATCCACTATGTCAAAACCGAAGTTAAAGTATTCCGGGACGTTGACCCGATAGTTTTCCTTAAAGTCTTCATAAGAATCAAATTCGGTTCTGGGCAAAAAGCGTTGTAATATCATTTGTTTGTACTCCTTTTGTTATTCTGCAATGATGGTCAAAAACCGAGCCGGCGTATCACTGCCGCAGGACTGTCCATGCAAATAGGTGGGGTTAAAGTAGGCACAATCGCCGGGGTTTAGGGTGTAAATTTTTCCGTTCCAATGGAGATTGACCACACCCTCTAATACATAGTTGAACTCCTGACCCCCATGGGTAACGGGAGCAGGCTCCGGGTCGTCCGGGTAGAGAGTCGCCATCATAGGCTGCATGACCTTGCCGGCATACCGATACGCCAAATCCTCCAGATGATAACCGGGATACCGTTTCACACCTGCTGCCTCTCCGGCACGAACCACCTGCAGGGTGGTTAGCTTGGCACTGACGCCGGTCATAATCTCGGACAAATCCACACCGCAGAGATTTGCAATGTTGCAAATCTGGCTGATGGGTATGGTGCTGGCGTTCTGCTCGTAGGCAAGGTAGGTTTCGGTGGAAATGCCCAGCTTTTCCGCAAATTCTTCTGGGGTATAACCGCAGGCATCACGAAGCTCCGCAATCCGGCGGGTAATATCTTTAATCTCTTCTGCTTGAAATTGTTGGCTCATGGTTTCAGCTCCTTTTTAGCCAATGGCTGATTTATCATATTATTATACTTCATTTTATGAGAAATTTCAACCATTTTATAAGAAAATTCTCACGGATGCTTGAAAAATTTTCATTTACATATTATACTGGATAGATAGTAAAGGAGCGAAACGTTCATGAAATTATTCCACAATTCCCAGGATATCCAATATAGAAGTCCTTTCGGTGCGGTCAAAACCGGAACGGAGGTTGCCCTCCGTTTGTCCGTGGAGGATGGCAAAGCCGATGCAGTTTGGCTCCGGCTTTTCCGGCAAGGGCAAGAGGAGAAAATCCCTATGAAGTGCCAGAAAAACGGTTGCTATGCGGCAACCCTGTCTGTTGGGGAGAACCCCTGCCTTTTGTGGTACGATTTTGTTGTGGCGTTTGAGGGTAGATGTTTTTATTATAGTAACAGTGAGGATTCCTTGGGTGGAATCGGTGTTATGACCGAAACCCCTGGGGCAAACAGTTACCAGATTACCGTTTATGATAAAAGCTACCAAACGCCGGAATGGTTCCGGGGCAAGGTCATGTACCAGATTTTCCCCGACCGATTCCGCCGAGGGAAAAAGGGGGTTGACCTTTCTCGAAAACAGGGGAACTATCAGCTCCACGAGGATTGGTATGCGCCCCCCGCCCAGAATCGGCACCCTTACGAGGACGGACCTGCCTATAACGATTTCTATGGCGGGAATATAAGCGGTATTATAGAAAAGCTTCCCTACCTGAAGGAGATGGGCGTGGGCGTGATTTACCTCAACCCCATTTTTGAAGCCTATTCCAACCACCGATACGATACGGGGAACTATAAGAGAATCGACCCCGTTTTAGGAGAGGAAGAAGACTTCCGGGAGCTTTGCCAAAAGGCGGAGGAACTGGGTATCCGTATTATTTTAGACGGGGTTTTCAGCCATACGGGAGCGGATAGTATCTACTTTAATAAATACGGAACCTATGGAGCGGGACAGGGTGCATTCCAGAGCTGGGATTCTCCCTACCGGAATTGGTACCAGTTTGCCGATTACCCCAATTATCAAAGTTGGTGGGGATGCAGCAACCTGCCCAATGTGAATGAGATGGAGGATTCTTACCTTAATTATATATTAAGGGACGAGGACGCCGTGATTAAAAGATGGATTCGGGCGGGTGCTTCGGGATGGCGTCTGGATGTGGCGGATGAACTACCGGATGAATTTATCAAGATTTTGCGGGAAGAACTGAAACAAACAAACCCCGACAGTGTGTTGATTGGGGAGGTCTGGGAGGATGCGTCTAACAAGACGGCGTATCATCAGCAGCGGGAGTATCTGCTGGGGCATGAACTGGATAGTGTGATGAACTATCCTTTCCGGGACGGCGTTCTGGCGTATCTGACCGGGCAGGCCGATGCGGAAAGCTTCCGTCGGCGTATGATGTCCCAAATGGAGAATTACCCCAAGGAAACCTTGCATGGCTTGATGAATATGCTTGGTACCCATGATACCATGCGGGTTAAGTCCATGCTGGGCGGGATGGATGAACATTGCGGCGGAGCACGACTTTCCTCTCCAATGGAGGAGCTTGCCACCAAACGATTGATGCTGGGTGCCTTTTTGCAAATGACGTTCTATGGTGTTCCCTGTATCTATTATGGAGATGAAGTGGGGATGCAGGGTGGCAGAGACCCTTATAACCGGGGGACCTATCCCTGGCGAGGAGTGGACGTTCAGCTCCGGGACTGGTACAAAAAGCTGGCAACTTTGCGGAATCATGCTGATTGCCTGAACAGAGGGGAGTTTCTTCCCCTTTATGCCCAAGGCGGTGTTTTTGTCTATCTGCGTTGGTTTGAGAGAGGGAAGGACGCCTTTGGAAAGGCGGGAAGCGGTTTTGTCCTCTGTGCCCTGAACCGGGATGATGAGGACGCAGAGATTACGGTAAACCTGCCAGAGTCTGTCAAAGGAGTTCTGGTTGATGCTCTTTCAGGGGCAACCATAAAACCTGTGGGTGGAATGGTTACGCTTAAAATTCCTGCACTTTCGCCCCAACTGTGGCAGGGAGATAGCGGGGAAAAAGGCCTGTCCAAAAAAAATTAAAAAACTTGAAAAAAGTTCTTGACAAGAAGAAAAAAGCGTGATATACTATGTAAGCTGTCCCTCGAGAGGGGATGGAACGTGATAGTCGCAAAAGCCTGTGGCTTCGGCGTCACGCTGCTGATGTTTGAAAAGTAAACAGTGAAGAAGCGGTAATACAAAGAGTACGAAGAGTACAGTATTACGACAATTGCACAAGGTAAAGACCTTGTCAATTCCAAGTTTTAACGAACTTTACAAAAACGTTAGT
>JAZURN010000039.1:0-6789 GCA_045606185.1 Ructibacterium sp. | reverse complement strand
AAATAAAGAAAATCTTTGTTGACACTTTACTGTTCCAATGCTATAATAGAAATGTTTGAGATTTTGAAGAAGAAAGGTGGGATAACAATGGCACAATCGGCAAAAAAGTATTTGAGCTTGTTTTTGCTGTTGTTTGTCCTTTTTTCTCTGTTCGTTCCCGGATATCAAGGCAATGCTTTGCCGAGGGAAAGCACGAATTCTCTATCCTGTCAGGGACTTTTGTATTTGGAATGTCTGCATTCTATGGCAGAGGGAATCAGAATCTCCGGAGAATCAACACGGCATATTCTTCAGGCTGAATCCAAGACCATGCAGCGGATGTTGTCGTTGCGGGCACCCAATCCATACATGGAAGGAGCGGCACGAATCAAGTGCTACGCACCTCGAGAACTTGGTGTTTTGTGTTTGATGGTTTTCTTAACTATTATTATCTATATCTTCCGGACTGACGGGAAAAAACGTACAGTAAATTGATGAACCAACTTATATAAATTTTACATTTAAAGGAGAAAGAAACTGTGAACAAAAAAATTAACAGAGGCACATTCTGGATTGTTTTTATCCTGATTGCCTGCATTACTTATGTGTCCATTTTTGGCGTAACCCTGGGGAACTTTAACATCCCCTCTGCAAACCAGATGCGATTCGGTATCGACATCCGTGGCGGTGTGGAAGCAACTTACTTCCCGAAGGATTATGACGGTGTTCCTACGGCAGATGAGCTGAATGCTGCAAGAGCGGTTATTGAGCAGCGGTGTGACAACCAGAACATTACCGACCGTGAGATTACTGTTGACCAGGAGAGAGGCTCCATTCTGGTTCGGTTCCCCTGGAAGTCAGACGAAACCGAGTTTAATCCGGAAGCAGCGATTGCAGAGCTGGGCGAAACCGCACTGTTGACTTTCAGAGACCCGAATGGCAATATCCTGCTTGAGGGTAAGAATGTTAAAAGTGCAGTTCCGGCTCTGGACCCCAATACCAATAAGAGCGTTGTAAATCTTGAATTTGATTCTGAGGGTGCAGAACTCTTTGCCAATGCTACTGGCAGCTTGGTCGGCAGCTCCATGGCAATCTATATGGATGAAACTATGATTTCTAACCCCATGGTAAAAGAGAGAATTTCCGGTGGCACTGCACAGATTACCGGTCTTGAAAATGCAGATGTTGCTATGAGTCTGGCATCCAAGATTAACTCCGGTGCATTGCCTTTCTCGCTGGAATCCAGAAACTATAATGCAATCAGCCCCAGCATGGGTAACGGTGCTCTGGATGTTATGGTAAAGGCAGGTATCTGGGCATTTCTCTTGATTTGTCTGTTCATGCTCCTTTACTACAGACTGCCTGGTTTTGTTGCTATCTTTGCGTTGACCCTTCAGGTTGCAGGACAGCTTTTGGCGCTTTCCGTTCCCCAGTTTACCCTGACCCTGCCTGGTATTGCGGCGGTTATCCTATCCATTGGTATGGGTGTGGATGCAAATATCATTACTGCAGAACGTATTAAGGAAGAAATCGCTGATGGTAAGCCGGTTCGGGCAGCGATTGAGGCTGGGTATCATAAGGCGTTCTCCTCGGTATTTGATGGTAATATTACTGTTATTATTGTTGCAATTGTCTTGATGGTGTTTGGCTCCGGTACCATGCTTTCTTTCGGTTATTCTCTGTTGACCGGTGCGATTTTGAACTTCATCTGTGGTGTTACTGCTTCTAAGCTGATGACCAAGTCTTTGAGCCAGTATGGTATCTTCAGAAAGACCTGGATGTATGGTAGCGGCAAGAAGAGAACCAAAGTAGTTGGTTTCTTTAAGAACAAGGTAAAGTACTACATCATTTCTCTTGCTATCATTGCAGTAACTGTTGTTTGCATCTTTGTGAACGGCGTACAACTTGACATTCAGTTCAAGGGTGGTGCAATCCTGACTTATTCCTACACCGATCAGATTGATTTAGAAAAGGTCGAGAACATCACGGAAGATGTTTTGGGCAGAGAATGTGAAGATGTACAGACCAAGACTGACATTGCTACCAATACTGAAAAATTTGTCCTGAATTTAGCAGGAGAAGAAGGCCTTGCATCTCAAGACCAGGATGCTTTGACTGCAGCTCTGGAAGAAGCATTCCCCAATAGCGAGCTGAAGCTTTCTGATGTCCAGGTTGTTGAACCCTTCATTGGTAAGGACTTTATGAGAGACAGTGTTAAGGCTGTTGTGATTGCAGCTGCGTTGATTGTCCTTTATGTATGGTACAGTTTCCGGAAGGTGTCCGGCTTAACTGCAGGCCTTGCGGGTATTCTGGCTCTGGTACATGATGTTTTGATGGTATTTGCTACCTTCGTTATCTTCCAGATTCCCGTAAACGAATCCTTCATTGCGGCAGCGCTGACCATTCTTGGTTTCTCCATCAACGATACCATTGTTATCTTTGACCGTATCCGTGAGAACAAGATGCTCCATGGTGGAAAGATGCCCATTGAGGAGCTGGTTGATAAGAGTATTACCCAGTCCATCAGCCGTTCTGTGAACACCAGCCTGTGTACCTTGGCAAGTATTGTAATTGTTTATATCTTTGCATATGTTCAGGGTATCGAATCCATCAAGAGTTTTGCACTTCCAATGATTCTTGGTATTATCAGTGGTTGCTACTCTTCTGTATGTTTGTCCGGTCCCATCTGGACCAGCTGGCAGAAGATGGCAAGAGAAAAGAAGGCTGCTAAGGCTGCAAAATAATGTTGGTTTCTAAAAGAACCGTAGTGAATTTCACTACGGTTCTTTTTCTGTATCCGGCTCTTTTTTTGCAATTTCCATTTTTGAGATGGAAATTTCATAGGCAGTTTTTGTTATAAATTCGGTTTCATTTATTCTTTTTTGGTAGTCTCGACTTTGGATACGCCCCCAGATTCTTAGATGTGTTCCTACCGGAAGACCTTCCGAAAACTTGGCGTTTCTTCCCCACGCAATGCATGGGATATAGTCTGATTTATTATAAAAACGATTAACCGCCAGAAGAATGTCTGCGATTTCCCGATGAAAGGGTGTGGTTCGGTATACAGGAGCCTTACAAATGTATCCGCTTAAGAAAATTTGGTTGGGGTTTTCATATTCTGAAAGATCAAGGATTGGCGTGACTGATTTAGCAAAAATGGTTAGAACAAGACGGTTTCCTATATCGGTAAAATTATTATAGGAACGGAATTGACCTTCAATATATAAAAAGCTGCCCGGAAGCGGCGTAATTTCCGGAAAAAAACGTTCTGATATTGTGACATTTACGGTGTCGTAATTGCAACTTAGTCGGGGAATCCGGATTGGAAACTGATAAAATTGTTCTCCGTAAATTGCATGGGATAGGGTTGGCTCGCCTACTACCTCTCCGGCTATCTCAACCCTGTTGTTTTCAAAATAAGTATTTTCCAAATTCCTCACTCCTGTCAAAGTTTACATGTTCTCTAAAATATATGCAAAAAAGAACGCTTTAGAACAGAAATTGGGAAATAGTATCTCCGGAAATTCCGCAAAGGAGAAGAAGGGTAACGAGTTCCAGATAGGGATATATGTCCTCTGGCTTTTCTCGCCAGAGGACAGCAAATTCCTGAGGAGCAATCTCTTTTCCGTCAAGGGCAAAAATACTTCTTTGCAGACAATAAGTAAAGCCGTCTTCTCGAATGCTGGAAGCGGTAATAGTAGAACGGACTGATAGACCACAGGTCAATGGGCATAGATGGGTAAAATCAATATGCTCCCATTCCAATGGTTTATCACTATTAACAATACATGAAGTTCCGGCTTGAATCATTTCTATCACCCTCAATTATAGTGTCCGTAAATTTATTAGACTATTCTCAGGAGATTTTTCTTTTTTTGTATGAATCAATATTTTTATTCATAGATATGAAAGAAAGGAGAGATGAATATGAGAATATGGGTCTTTCACAGAAGAACGTTGATTTTGGGTGTAGCAATACTAGTGGTTGTTTTATCGGCGCTTTGCCTTTCCAAGACAGAGATTTTAACGGTGTCAAAGGTGCAAAGGGATTTGCCGATTTACTGTGTCGATACAGGCGAAAAAAAGCTTGTTTCCATCAGTTTTGATGCCGCTTGGGGAAATGAGGATACCCAGCAACTCATTGATATTTTGGGGAAATACAAGGTAAAAGCAACATTTTTTGTGGTAGGAGAATGGGTGGATAAATATCCTGAGTCGGTAAAGGCCTTGGCCGATGCAGGACACGAAATTATGAACCATTCCAATACTCATCCCCACATGACCCAGATTTCCAAAGAAAAAATGAAGGAAGAGGTAGAAGCCTGCAATGAAAAAATAGAAAAAATAACAGGAAAACGTCCCAATTTATTCCGGGCACCCTATGGGGATTATAACAATGACGTGGTGCAGGCAGTAAGGGAATGTGGGTGTTATACCATTCAATGGGATGTGGACAGTCTTGATTGGAAAGAGTTATCAGCACCGGAAATAACCAAGCGAGTGACGGAACGGGTAACATGTGGGTCGATTGTATTGTTCCACAATGCAGCACTTCATACTCCGGAGGCCCTTCCCGGTATCATTGAAAAACTCCAGAGCGACGGATATCAGTTTGTTCCTGTTTCGGAGATTATTTATACCGAAAACTATGCAATTGATCAGGCAGGAAAGCAGTATCAAAAACAGGAAAAAGCGGAACAGTAAGTACTGTTCCGCTTTTTCCATAAATCATAAGGAGTGATTAGTTTTTGTCTAAGTATTGATAAATGCCGTAAATCATTTTTGCGGCTTCGGCACGGGTTGCGGTGCCTCTGGGTTGGAAACTACCATCCTCGTAGCCATTGATAATGCCAAGACCAACAAGCTCGGCAATGGCATCTTCTGCATAGGGAGCAATATTTTCCTTGTCGCTGAAGTTGAGAATTGCCTTGCTGTTTTGGTCTCCCAGAGCACGATATAAAATGACTGCCATATCCTGACGCATGATGGATTCGCCAATACCAAAATATTCATTGGACTGTCCTTGAACATAACCTGCTTGCATTGCAGCGGTAATATAAGGAGCATACCAAGCGTCGGTTTTTACGTCCCCAAAAGCAGAAGTGACTGTTCCAGTAGGAATATCAAAGAGTGCAACCACCATCTTGCAGAACTGCTCTCTGGTTACCTGACCTGCCGGATTAAAAATGCCTTCTTCCATACCGTTGATGATTCCTGCTTCATACAAGGCATCAATGGCTTCGGTTGCCCAACTGTAATTTTTCAAATCGTGAAATGTTGTTTCAGGAGCGGTTGGAGTTTCCGGTTCATCGTTGCTATCCGGGAAAATGGTTCCACCCGTTGTAGGACCGGTGGGAGTGGTTGTTCCTGTTGTTGTCCCGCCCAGCCCAAGACCGGTACCTGTACCAAGACCGCCTATTTCCTCAGTTCTACGGTAATAGCATGTAACATCCTGAGTGTCAATAAGGTGCTTTCCGCCGTTAACCTCATAATATGCAGTGATGGTATAGATTTCATCTCTAATGTATTTACCATTGTTTGATGAAAGATAGATGTCCAGTGATAAAGCGTTTGCAGGGAACACCTTTTCCGTGGTATCAATAACAGCACCTGTTTTGTCTGTCACAACAACGGAAACAGTAACAGCAAGCGTTTCGGCAAGGGTTGTTTTCCGGTTGAATGTCATGGTATACCGGCTGCCGCGGTTTATGCCATCAACTGTCATGGTAGGCATATCCTTGATACCTTCCTTGACCAAACCAATGTTGCTTTTAACTTCAGCCAAAGAGTCCAACAATGCTTTCTTCCAAATTGGTTCAGATGCATAGGCAGTTTCGATTTCCGGTTTTAAAGCAGTAATTTGTGTTTCGAGAGCCGCTAGATAGTCGTCATGATATTTATGTCCGCCAAGACTTAAAATGGCAGTGAGCTGGGTTTGACAAGCGTAAGTTTTTGTTTTGCAGCCGCCATCCGTTTCGGCATTAGCCAGAGCAACTGCAGAAGAAATGCCGGTAGCAGCAGGTTCCAGTGTGGATAAAGCTTGGGAAATTTCGTTATAAGCTGTAGAATCAGGGAGAATGTTCTCTAAACTAATATTCTTTTTAGCCTCAAAAACAGGAATCAGGAACTGATAAGAGAGAGCGTTCTCTGTTGTAATAGATTCTGTCGCTTTTGCAATTTCAATCAAACCACGAGTATCTAGCATTCCTTGTAACATTGTGGCGAGAGGACCGGTTGTGTAGTTGGTTTTGTCATAGAACTCCATGACGGTATCTAATTTTGTGCGATATGCTGAGGGAAGTCCGTTGTAGGCTTCCGTTGCGGCAGCAGTTTTTTCCTGAATAGCAATTAGGTTGGTAAAGGAGCCATCTTCCTGATAAAAGGAGAGTGTTGTAGGATTGGGAAGGGCACAAAGTGCTTCATAAACCGCTTGAGTTTTCTCGTTTAGCTCAGGAACGATGGGACCCTGGGCTACGGTAACATTTGCGGTATATGTAGTGGGTTCAGATTCGTTTTCCTTTACAATGGCAAAATCACTGATGAATAAGTTTTCAGCAGAGGGCGGGACCTCGGATGTAACTGTTAAAGTGCAAAGACGGGCCTTTGCGGGGATTCCTTTTGCTTCGGGGTAGGTCAAGGGATAAATGGCATAGTCGGCACCTCGAACCACGTCCGCAATACCGCCGGTCAGAATATCGCTCTCAAATGCTGCCTGATCCGCAGTAGCATTTGAAAGTCTAATCTTTAAGGTAAGAAGTCGGATCGTAGCCATGTCGTTCTGTGAGCCAAGGAGTTGGCACAATAATTTGT
>JAZURN010000038.1:0-38604 GCA_045606185.1 Ructibacterium sp. | reverse complement strand
ATTCCGGCCATACCCAGATGGTCAGTCCGGTTTCGCCCTCAATCACAGGAGCGGGAACGCCCCACGCAATGTTGCCGGTCAGTCGGAATGGTACCAGGGAAGTCGGAGGCCAAGCGGTCTTAGAAGACAAATTATTGTGCCAACTCCTTGGCTCACAGAACGACATGGCTACGATCCGACTTATTCCGGCCATACCCAGATGGTCAGTCCGGTTTCGCCCTCAATCACAGGAGCGGGAACGCCCCACGCAATGTTGCCGGTCAGTCGGAATGGTACCAGGGTCTTTCCGGCACGGAACCGGATGTCATGGGCGTTTAAGACAGCTCTTGCGGCATCCCGCTCCGCCAAATCCTTAAACTCCAGAGAAAAAGAGGTCTTGTTTGCCGCCGTGTTCAAGCCGTGGGGCGGTAATTCTGCCTTAATCTTCTCGTATTCCTCGGTATATTCGTTCTTCACATAGAGCATGGGCGGGGTCATGAACTCCCCGATGGTGTTGGCAACCAGAGGACGGACATCCTCCTTGCCGGAAATGTTCTTTACATGGTCTTCCATCAAGGACTGGAACTTGGTCAAGTCGATATACCAGTTGGTAACGTCCCGCATTTCGGGGGTTTCTCCGGTTAAGGTGCTCTTGGGGTCAATCAAATCCTCCGGCATATACTGGTGGCCCATGGAACACTCGTCGGCATAGCCCTTGTCCGAGTTACAATTCTCCACCGGGCATTTGCCCACCACCTGTCTGCCGTTTAAAAACTGCCCCGCTTTGGCGTCATAGAACTGGCGGGTAACCAGCTTTTCTAAATACCCGTTTTCGTACCAAAGCTCCATCAGCTCGTTCGTCAGTTTCTCGTGCTCCTCTTTGGCGTCATCAAGTCCCGATGCCGCAAAAAGACTCAGGCTGATGTTGTAGTCCTTTAGGGTCTGTTTCTGGCTTTCGTGATTCCCCCGAACAAAGTCTTCAATGGTGCCATCAAAGCCTTTTTCCTCACAAAGAGCACGGTAGCTCTCTGCAATGGGGGAGCCGTAGCAGTCGGTACCGGATACAAAGACCACATTGTCCTTGCCGATTCTGTCCCGTAAGAACCGTGCCATCACATCCGCCTGGACAAAGACGCCCCCTACATGACCGAAGTGGAGCTTTTTGTTGCCGTAGGGCATACCGCCGGTAATGACCGCACGTTTGGGGAACTGGGGTCTTGGTAAATCCAGAATATTCTCCCGTTCTCTGCGAAAGTCCCGATTGTCGGGACGGTTATCTTTTCCCATAACTGTTTCCTTTCTGATTTCGCTTGACTTATGCCAGCGCTTTTTCGATTCGTTTCCGCATAGCAGCTTCGCCGATAATGTGATTGATTTCCCACAAATCCGGAGAGTTGGTTCTGCCAACCACTGCCACCCGAATCACGTTGCTCACATCGGTAATGCTTCCCTTGTACAGATCCGGATTCTTCTTGTAATCCTTGGGTTTTAAGGCGTAATTTAAACTCTCGGCAATCTCCCGTACCTTCTGGAACCATGCCGAATTGTCGTCGTCGTGGTCGTAGGAGGCAAGGTAGCGGGTCAGAATTTCCCGCTTGTCTTCCTCGCTGACGTTCTCGGGATAGGGACTCTCGGGAACAAAGCTTTCGTCAAAGTAGAAAGAGAGGAACTGCCGTGCCTGCTTCCAGTTGGTCAAATCCTTCCGGGGACGGTCTCCGGTTCTGCCAACGTCGATAATCCGCTCCGAAAACGCCCGGTCAGCGGTAAAGAGCCGATAGAAATCCGGGTCGTATTCCAAAAGCCATGCCGACATCTTGTCATAAATTTCGCTAGCCGGAATCCGGAGGAGGGTTTCCTGGCTGACACTGTCAAACTTCATCATGTCAAAGAGTGCGCCGGAATTGCTCATCTTCTCTAAAGTAAAGGTAAAATCGTTCAAATCGGCATTGGGGTTTTCCTGCCGCCATTCCTCGAAGTTGGAGTTTAAAACGGTCATCAGGTATTCCCAAACCGCCTCGGGAACATACCCTGCCTCCCGGTAGTAGTTGAGACCCAGCTCCGGGTCCTTCCGTTTGGAAAGCTTCCGTTTGGTCTCTCCGTCCATCTTCATCAGCACCGGGGTGTGGCAGAAGATGGGTCTTTTCCAGCCTAAGGTATCAAACAACTGGGCGTGCATGGGTGCGGTGGAGAGCCATTCCTCCCCACGAACAACATGGGTTGTCCGCATCAAATGGTCGTCTACCACATGGGCAAAGTGGTAGGTGGGAATCCCGTCGGACTTTAAGAGGACAAAGTCCTGATAGTTTTCCTGGAGCTGCAGCGTGCCACGAATCCCGTCAAATAGCTCCACAGTATTTTCAATATCCCCGCTACTGCGGAACCGGAGAACGTATTCCTCGCCATCTGCAATCCGCTGTTCGATTTCCTCATAGGGCAAATCCCGGCAAATCGCCCATTTGCCGTAGTAACCGAAGTTGTCCTTGCCGGCAATCTGGGTTTCCCGCATCTGGGTCAGCCGCTTTTCGCTGCAGAAGCAGGGATAGGCAAGTCCCCGGCGGACCAGCTCCTTGGCAAAGCACTGGTAGATGTCCTTTCTCTGCCGCTGGCGGTAGGGACCGTAGTTTCCGTTGTCCCCGTCCACCGTAGCACCCTCGTCAAAGGCGATGCCAAAATACGCCATGGCAGAGAGGACCAGCTCTACCGCACCGGGAACCTCCCGCTTTGCGTCGGTGTCCTCCACCCGGAGGAAGAACCTGCCCCCGCTCTGGTGCGAGAGCCGTTCCCCGATGATGGCGTTATACAGGTTTCCCAAATGGACAAAGCCGGTGGGGCTGGGCCCGATACGGGTTACCTTTGCGCCCTCGGGTAAATCCCGGAGGGGGTATTCCTTTTCGTAATCTTCGGGAGATTTGGTAATATGCGGAAACAACAGCTCCGCCAGACGATTGCAATCCATGCTAGCTACCTCTTTCGTGTAAAATTCAAGGGTTCTTTCTAAATCTTTATTTTACCCGTTTTTTGGGAAAAAGTCAAGAAATTTTGCAAAAACAATCCCCTGCCCGACCACATTGGATATCGGCATGCGGGCGGGGCTGGAACCCCGCCCCTACAATTCCAGCATCTCCCGCTTCAATCCTTGATAAATTCCATCCATTTTGGAAAAATCCATGGCGGTGCCATAGATGCCCTCCAGTGCTGTGTGAAGTTCTCGTACCTGCCCCAACAGGGTTCTGGCGGAGGAGAGCTTTTCCTGGTATTCCCGGTGGAACAGGGACAACAATTCGTGGTTTTCTTCGTCAGTGCCGGGGCGGACTGCCAGTTCGTACAAATCCAGAATGATGTCAGAGTCCCGACAGGGGAAAAGCTCGTGGGGCGGTGTGGCGTCGAACGCACAGAGGGACAGCTCCGGCAGAATGACCATATCCAGACTCTCGGCATCAAAACTGCAATGGTAGAGTTCGGTAAGAAGCCCCTTTTTTGTGGCTTGCTCTGCCAACCGTTTCAGCAGGGTGGATTTTCCCGTGCCGGGTCTGCCCTTGATGAAATACCGAGTCCGGCAGTCTGCCGTCAGGTCTTCGATGAAATGAATCGACCCGGTGGGGGTCAATGCCCCGAAGAATCGGTGTACCGCCGGTTTCGGAGGCTCTTTATCCGGGAGCGTTCCCAGAATGCGGGCTTGGGTATCCTGGGCAATCTGGTCCAGGGCGATATAGTCAGTTTTTTCTTGGTAAACCGCCTCCCAGCGGTCATGAATCTCCTTTGCGTCAGCCAAAAGGCGATAAATCTCCTGATAGCGAAGACGGATTTCCTCTTTCAGGTGGAGGATTTCCTCCCGGTGGGGAATCAGTTTTTTGCTGTCCCAGAGGACGCCCAGGTTGAGGTATTCTTCGATGGCGCCCGGGGCGGTTGGCTCAATGATGTGCGGAGCGGTGCCGTCTACCACCGCAATCTTTCGGTTACAAAGAATGACCCCGTCTAAGGAGGCGGGGTCAGAACTGCAAACAATATAATCCACGTCCTCCCCCAATGCCAGAAATTCTTCCCCTAATCGTCGCATCAGGGTAGACTTCCCGGTGCCGGGACCGCCTTTTAGAATATAGACCCGGCGAAGACCTGTCAAAGCCTCCGGAAAGTAGTTCCGGAATCCCTGGGCAGAGTTGGCGCAGACAAAATACTTTCGTACAGATGGCATAGGTATCACTTCCCTTATATAGCTTCGGTGTATCCTATGCAAAAACCGGCGTTTCGTGCCTGTCTAGAACTCTCTTGCATCCACCAGAGTATCCCCCCGGTAGCAGAGGTTTAAGGAAAAGGGTGTTTCCCGTTCCTCCAAAAGCCGGAACATCAGCTTGTCCCCCTCCCAAAGATTCAGGTCGTATACGGCGGATTTGTCCACCCAGGTAAGCTCCCCCTCGTCACAATCGGTCAGAGCGCCCTCAAACCGGTCGGCGGTATAGAGGAAGATGTATTCCGGCTCGGCGGCATCGCAGCAAAAGGTCAAAACCCCTCGGAATCGGTAGGAAAGCAGGGTCAGGCCGGTTTCCTCCTTGACCTCCCGCAAAAGACACTCCTCGGGGGCCTCCCCCGGCTCAAACTTGCCCCCTACCCCAATCCACTTGTCCTTGTTCACGTCCTGTTTTTTGGAGATGCGGTGGAGCATCAGGTATTGGTTGTTTTGTTCGATGTAGCATAATGTAGTTTGCAACATAATTTTTCCTCCAATCGTGCTTGAAAATTTGCGACCTTGCTTCGCTACTTCGGCTTCCCCGGTCGGTTATGTACACAAAGTACACGCCCTCCCGGGAAACCCTTGCATCAAAGCAATCTCATCAAATTTTCTGTGCACTTAAATCGTGCTTGAAAATTCAGCAATCTGTGCCCATAAATTTATATCGTAGGGGAGGGACTCCGTGCCCTCCCGGTGGTATTGGGAATCGGCATGCGGGCAGGGGTGGAACCCCGCCCCTACAACGACAAATTCGGTAAAACAAAAAATCCCGTCTTTCGACAGGATTTTCACTTTGGTGCCGCTGGCCGGAGTCGAACCGGCACGGGGTCGCCCCCGACGGATTTTGAGTCCGTTGCGTCTGCCAATTTCACCACAGCGGCAAGTGCACTTGCACCACGGAGAGTTATTATAACATATCCTTTTCCAAAATGCAAGTGTTTTTTGTAATTTTTATTAGAAAGTTTGTAGGGGTCGGCGTCCTGTGCCGCAACGGCGTTACCCTTCCAACATTTCAATCAATTTCCCCAAAACCGGCTCGAACTTGGCGCCATACCAATGGTTTTCCTCTTCCGCTGTGGCATCAATGCAGGCGAGGGTGTAGTCCGCCGCGATGGAGGCAGCCTCAAAGGCGGTTTTTCCCCGAACTAAAGCCCCCACAAAGGCAGAGGCATAGACATCCCCGGTGCCGTGGCAGCTGTTGCCCCGAAGGGGATGCTCATAATATTGATAGGTTCCGTTTTCATAAACCACAACGCCGGTGGTGTCGGGGGTATAAGAGATACCGGTTAAGATGATATTCTTGCATCCCAACGCCGAAAGGCCGGCAAGAAGCTTGTCGATATAGGCTCTGTCGTAGCTTTCCTGATAGGGTACGCCGGTTAAAAAGCATGCCTCGGTAATGTTGGGAATCAGGTAATCCGCTTTTTTGCACAAGCCTTTCATGGCTTCCACAAATTCGCTGTCAAAGGCGGGATAAAGCTTGCCATTATCCGCCATGGCGGGGTCTACAATATGGAAACAGGATTCCCCCGAAACCCGGGCAAAAATATCCTCTACCATCGCCACCTGCTGGGTGCTCCCCAGATACCCGGTGTAGATAGCATCAAAAGAGATACCCTCTTTGACCCAATGGTCGCAGATGCCGGGGATGTCCTCGGTCAAATCCCGAAAGGTATAGCCGGAAAATCCAGCCGTGTGGGTAGAGAGGACTGCCGAGGGCAGAACACAGGTTTCGATTCCGCAAGCGGAAATGATGGGCAGCGCCACCGTCAGGGAGCATTGCCCTACGCAGGAAATATCCTGAATGGTCAAAACTTTTGGATAAGCCATAGAAATTCTCCTTTACAACATAAGATGGGTATAGTATACTGGAATTGTGATATTAAGTAAATGTTCAAAAAAGGAGAATTTTATAATACCAGATGAAGGAGAAAAAATATTTGAGGCTGTATCAGTCCATCAAACAGAAAATTTTAAATGGGGAGTATCCGGCGGGGAGCAAGCTGCCCTCCAAGCGGGTACTGGCAGACCAAAGTGGATGCAGTGTCATCACCGTGGAGGCGGCATACGGCATTCTTGCTGATGAGGGGTATCTTGTTCCCAAAGAGCGGAGCGGTTACTATGTTTGTGCCCCGGAGCTTCCCGCCCGCTCTCAAAAGGTGGAGGGGATAAATCTTGCTTATCTCCCCGAGGGGACGGAGTTTCCCCAAGGGGAGTTTGCCGGCTCGGTTTGGTTTAAAACGGTAAGAAAGGTCATGAACGAACAGGGAAATCGGCTCTTTGTCAAGTCCCCGGGCAAAGGGATTCCTGCACTCCGGAACGCCATCAGCGCCTATCTTTTGCGGTATCGGGGGATGGTGGCACAGCCGGAACAGATTATCGTAGGTTCCGGTGCAGAGCAGCTTTACGAAACCGTCATTCAAATCCTGGGCAGGGAGCGGGTCTACGGCATTGAGAATCCCTCCTATGCCCAGATTGAGGCAGTCTATTGTGCCGAGGGAGCCTCGGTGGAAAAGCTGAGGATGGGCAGCGAGGGAATCGAAACCTCTGAACTGGAGCAAACGGCGGCATCTGTGCTTCATGTAACCCCCTTTGGCAGCTACCCCACCGGCGTTACTGCCACAGCGGCAAAGCGGTGGGAGTATTTGTCCTGGGCAAAAGGGGTGCGGTATCTGGTGGAGGACGACTTTGGCAGCGAGTTCTTTGCTCCGGGTCAGCCGATGGAAACCCTCTACGCCATGTCGGGGGGAGAGCGGGTTCTTTACCTTAACACCTTTTCCAAGAGCCTTTCTCCTGCCATGAGGATGGGATATTTGATTCTGCCAAAGGAGCTGATGGCAGAGTATGACAGAAAGTTGGGTCAGTTTTCCTGCTCGGTGCCGGTGCTGGAGCAGTATGTGCTGGCAGAATTTATCAAAAGCGGAAATTTCGAGCGGCATGTAAGCCGGCTTCGCCGGAGGCTGAAAAAGTAAAATCGGGATTGAAAAAGAAAAGATTTTATGGTAAAATGAGTTCATCAAAAACCAAAGGAGAAATACCATGCGAAAAACCATCGAGATTCTGGGAGTCCATATTGATCAAATGACCATGGAGGATACCCTTGCCAAGGCGAAGAAACTGTTGGCAGAGGATGGGGTATCGGCCATCTATACCCCAAACCCCGAAATCATTATGGCGGCATACGAGGACAATGCCTTTCGGGATATCTTGAATGATGCGGATATTTGTACGCCGGATGGAATCGGTGTGGTTTATGCCTCCCGGATGCTGAAAGACCCTGTTCCTGAACGTGTTCCCGGGTTTGAATTAACCTGTGGTCTTTTGGAGAGTATCGCCGGAACCGGCGAGGGCGTCTTTTTGTTTGGCGCCAAGCCGGGTGTTGCGGAAATTGCCAAGGAAAAGTTAGAGGAACGATACCCGGGACTTTTGGTTTCCGGTGTTCATGACGGATACTTCAAGGAAGAGGATGAGGCAGACATTGTCCGGCAAATCAATGAATCCGGAGCAAAACTGCTTCTGGTCTGTTTGGGGGCACCCAAGCAGGAAAGGTGGATTCATCAACACAAAGGGGATTTGAAGGTCAACCTCTGTATGGGTGTGGGCGGGTCGCTGGACGTGTTTGCCGGCACCGTGAAAAGGGCGCCGGAGTTCTTTATCAAGCTGAATTTGGAGTGGTTCTACCGTTTGTGCAAGCAGCCCAGCCGAATCGGCAGATTTGTGGCACTGCCCAAGTTCATCCTGACTGTTTGGAAAAAGAAAAAGTAAAGGAGAAATACGATGATATATGTATTATTGGCTGATGGATTTGAAGAAACCGAGATGATTGCACCGTTGGATATGCTCCGGCGGGCGGGGATTCCCGTGCAGACGGTGGGCGTGACAGGTGCTGATGTAGAGGGTGCTCATGGCATCAGGATTCGTGCCGATATTCTGCCGGATGCAGTGAACAAGGAAACCGCCCAGGGTGTGATTCTACCCGGTGGGATGCCCGGCACCACCAATCTGCAAAAATCTGCCTTTGTACAGGATTTGGTGGAGCATTGCGCCAAAGAGGGGCGATTGGTGGCGGCAATCTGTGCTGCACCCATGATTTTGGGGGAATTGGGACTTCTGGAGGGAAAAGAGTCTGTTTGTTTCCCCGGCTTTGAGGAGCATTTAAAGGGTGCAACCATTAGGGATTGTCCGGTGGCAGTGGACGGCAATGTCATAACCGGTAAGGGTGCCGGTGCGGCACTGGAATTTGGTGCAGAGCTGGTTAATTATTGCAAAGGTGCCGGCGAGGGCGAAAAGCTCCTAGCTCAGATGCAGACGCCCCGTTATGTATAACCAAAACCAAGAAAAAGCGGCGCTACGTCGCAAATGGAAAGAGGTTCGGGCGGAGATTCCTAAGCGGAGCGAGAAGAGTCGGCGGATTTGCGAAAAGGTATTGGAGCATCCGGCGGTACTTGGTGCAAAGACGGTGTTTTTGTACCTGTCCTTTGGGACAGAGGTGGAAACCCTCTCTCTGGCAGCGGCGTTAATCGAAAGAGGGAAACGGGTTGCTGTCCCGTTGTGCGACACCAAAACCCGCAGAATGCAGGCGGTTCTTCTGCCGGCGATGACGTGCTTGCGGGAGGGCTCTTATGGAATTTTAGAGCCGGACGTGGATGCAAAAGCCATCCCCCAGGAGGAAATAGAGGTAATTCTGGTGCCTGCCCTTGCCTTTGACAAGGCGGGATACCGTTTAGGTTATGGCGGCGGGTATTATGATAAGTTCCTAGAAGGGTTTTCCGGGAGGACAATCGGACTTGCCTTTTTGGATTGCGTCACAGACAGCCTCCCCCGGGAGGAATTCGACAAGCCTGTGGATGAGGTCATAACGGAATCGTGAAACAAGGAAAGAGGGGAAATAGATGGAAACCCAAAACAATCAACAATCCTATAGGGAGGGTAAGCAGCGGTTGCGGAGCATTCGCTGGATGCTTTTCTGGATTGCTGCTGTCCAGACCGCCGTTTCGGTGGTGGTTGCGGTGGTAGCCAGCTTTTTTTCGGTTCCGCCGCCCTTTTGGGTGCAGATGCTCCTAGTGGAGCTGTTTGCCTATCTCCTTCCCTTGAGCTTTTACGCCAGAGAGAATCGGCTTTTGAGTGCCAAGACTGCCCGGGAGAGGTTCGGGCTAAAGCCGTGTCGGCGGGATTTGTGGCTTTTTGTGATTTTGGGAGGAATCGGCTGTCAGTTTGTGATGCTTCTGCTGAATCTTCCCATCAACCTTCTCCTTGCCGAGGGGGAATCGGTGGTACCCCAAAACCTGACAGAGCTTTTGGCGGCGCTGGTTGTGGTTGCGGTCATTCCGGCAATCTTTGAGGAATTCCTGTTCCGTGGGATTGTCTACGGTGTCATGAAGGAGTTCAACAGTCGGGCAGCGTTACTATTTACCACGGCACTTTTTGCCATGATGCACGGCAGTGTTACCGGATTTTTGGGATATCTGTTTTTAGGCTGGGCGGCAGTGCAGATTCTCCGCCGGACAGGTTCCATGTACGCATGCATAGGATTCCATCTTGCCAACAATGTAACGGCGGTGCTTCTTTCCCGATACAGCGGGGAGCTTTTGTATTATCCCATGGGAACCTTGTGGCTCTTTTTGGGAGGGATTGTGGCTGCAGGATTGGGATTTTGGGGAATCCGGAAGATGACCAAGCCTGCCCCCGAAACACAACTGATGAAATGCTCCGACTTGCTGGGACAGAGTTTTTCCAGTCTGCCGATTCTGCTTTGTCTTCTCTGTCTGGCAGGGGTTTGGATTTTAGGATAAGGAGAGAGATGCCATGGAAGAACAAAAGAAACGCCTGTGGAGTAAAAAACGGCTGGTGGTTCTGATTCTGGCGGTTTTGCTGGTTTGGGGCGGCGGTTCGGTGCTGGGAGACTTTTTTGGCACCGGCGGCAGCAAGGACCTTGTTATGGTGGAGATTCCCGAGGGTTCCGGGGCGTCCGGAATTGCCCAGATGCTGAAGAAAGAGGGGATTATCCGGCATCCGCTGATGTTTAAGCTGTATACCCGGCTCCATGGGGAGGCGGTCTATCAAAAAGGGAACCACTCGGTATCCGATTCCATGAGCTATCAGGATATCCTGCAGGTGTTAGAGTCTGCTCCCGAGGTGGACGAAAAGGACATCAGGAAGGTGGTTATCCCGGAGGGATATGAGCTTTGGCAGATTGTGGATTTGTTGACAGAAAACGGGCTGGGGGATAAGGCGGCGTTTTAT
Organism: Ructibacterium sp.; assembly: GCA_045606185.1. Taxonomy (GTDB): domain Bacteria; phylum Bacillota; class Clostridia; order Monoglobales; family Monoglobaceae; genus Ructibacterium. Next base: position 28,154 of record JAZURN010000038.1, on the reverse strand, counting down.
CACGAAATCGAAAACGGAGTCTTTGACTTTCCCTTTGTGGCAGAGATTCCCCGCAGCGAAAATCGCCTGGAGGGGTATCTGTATCCCGACACCTATCTTTTCTCGGTGCAGGAAAGTGAGTATGAGATTCTCGCACGGATGCTGGAGAACTTCAATCAAAAGGTGCTCCCTGCTTACCATGCCTACGGCACCGAGAAAACGCTGGATGAGATTTTGACCTTTGCCTCGGTCATTGAGCGGGAGGCAGCGAACGACGAGGAACGGCCGCTGGTTGCGTCAGTGTTCCGGAACCGGATGGAAATCGGGATGAAACTGGAATCCTGTGCTACGGTTCAGTATATACTAAAAGAGAGAAAAGATGTTTTGAGCAAGGATGATATTGCCATTGACTCTCCCTACAATACCTATCTGTATTATGGACTGCCCAAAGGCCCCATTGCAGCACCGGGAATTGCCTCCATTGAGGCGGCACTTCATCCTGCCGATACCGAGTATCTGTATTTTCTTGCAACGGAGGATGGGAGCGGGAATCTGTTCTCCAAAACCTTCGAGGAGCACAACCAAAAGGATTTGGAAACCAAGCGGTAGGAAGAAAAGCGACATTGTTCGAGTAGATTGTAGGGGACATTCACGAATGTCCCGCATGCCGATTCGTAATACCAACGGGAGGGCACGGAGACCCTCTACGATATCTGTTGCTGTAGGGGCGGGGTTCCATTTCCGCCCGCATGCCGATTCGTAATACCAACGGGAGGGCACAGAGACCCTCCCCTACGATATAAAATTTACGGGCACAGCTTGCCTGATTTTCAAGCACGATTGGAGAAAGATATCATGATAGACGACAGCATCAATTACGAATACATCATTCGCTATCTGCGGGATTTACTGCCCAAACGGACGGGAATTATGAAGGAGCTGGAGGCATTTGCCAAGGAATACGATGTTCCCATCTCCCAGCCGGAAACCATGAAACTTCTGGAGGTTTTAATCCGTCTTGGGAAAATCCAATCGGTATTGGAAATCGGTTGTGCCATCGGCTATTCGGCAATCGGTATGGCAATGGCGGGGGCAGAAAAGATTACTACGGTGGAGATTTCTGACGATGCGGCAAGAGTGGCAAGGGAAAACTTCCAAAAGGCAGGACTTGCCGAGAGCATTACCCTTTATCACGGAGATGCCAAAGAGGTGCTGCCCACCCTGACCGGGCAGTATGATATGGTTTTTCTGGACGCCGCCAAAGCCCAGTATGGGAATTTCTTTCCCCATTGTTTGCGGCTTCTAAAGCCGGGGGGACTTCTGGTGTCGGACAATGTTCTCTATAAAGGAATGACCGCCACCGATGAGCTGGTTCAGCACCGGAAAATTACCATTGTCAAGCGGCTCCGGCAGTATTTGGAGATGTTATCCAATACGCCGGAATTGGAAACCTCGGTGTTGCCCGTAGGCGACGGCGTGGCATTGAGCTTTTTGAAGGAAATTTCGTAGGGTATATTTCTAAATCGCCCGTTGCGGGATTGCTTTGTTTCAAATGATAACAACAGGAGATGATAAGAATGCTTCAATCATCCTATCGGGTTCGGACGCTGGTTCGAAATCTGGACGGGGCCTTGGTGCTCTTGATTTTGCTCAATGCACTGTTTGGGCTTTTGATGATTTTTTCCGCCGGTGGCGGGAAATATGTTTTGGTACAATTGGCAGCACTTCTTCTGGGAATCGGGGGAGTGGTTGTCCTGATGATTCTGGATTATGATTACCTTTCCAGGATTTCCTATTACCTTTACGGAGCGGGAATCCTGCTCCTGATTTTGGTGTTGATTCCAGGTCTTGGTGTGGTTCGTGGCGGTGCCCGAAGCTGGTTTGAGCTTGGTCCCATCAATTTCCAGCCGGCGGAGCTGATGAAAATTTTCTTCATTATCTTTTTTGCCAGACATCTTTCGGAAAAGCAAGAGCGAATCAACCAACCCATGGAGCTATTAAAGCTCCTGGGGTATCTGGCAGTGATTTTTGTTCTGCTGATGCTTCAGCCGGACTTTGGTACGGCTGCAGTTTTTGCCGGAATTGCTTTGGTTATGCTCTTTACGGCGGGAATTCACTGGAAGTACCTTCTGGGGGGTCTGGGCGGTCTGGTTGTCCTTTGTCCCATTCTTTGGTTCTTTGTTTTTCAGGATTACCAGAAAAAGCGGTTGATTACTGCGTTTCAACCTGAACTTGACCCCACCGGTGCCGGCTACCATGCGGTCCAGTCCAAAACCGCAGTGGGTTCGGGAAAACTCTTTGGAACAGGACTCTTCAAAGGGTCCAGCCAGGTGGGCGACCTTTTGCCGGAGCGGCACACCGACTTTATCTATTCGGCAGTCTGTGAGGAGCTGGGTATGATTGGCGGAGTTCTGGTCATTGCCCTGCTGGCATTGTTGATTTTTCGCTGTATCTACATCGGTTTAAACGCCAGAAATGTACTGGGAAGACACATCTGCATCGGGGTGGCGGCAATGCTGATTTTTCAGGTCTTTGAAAATATTGGAATGTGTTTGGGACTGTTTCCGGTAACCGGAATTACCCTTCCTTTTTACAGCTATGGCGGGTCGTCCATGATAACCACCATGCTGGCGATGGGACTTGTTTTAAGTGTCCGGTACCGTTGCCGGATGATTAATTTTTAGAGGGGCGGAGAAAGGCTATGATTCGGTTTCTTGTAAAAAAGCGAATCCCCGACTACCAAAACACTGCCGACAGTCATGTCCGGGAGCAATATGGCGTTTTGGGAGGAGTCCTGGGAATTTTCTGTAATACCCTGCTCTTTGTGTTTAAGCTGGTTGCGGGACTTTTTACCCACAGTATTGCCATGCTTTCCGACGCCTTTAATAATCTGTCGGACATGGGGGCATCGGTGGTGTCGGTGCTGGGTGCCAAGATGAGTAGCAGAAGAGCCGATGAAGACCACCCCTATGGCCATGGCAGAGCAGAATACATTGCGGCATTGATTGTGGCGTTTCTGATTCTTTTTGTGGGACAGGAGCTGTTTTTGAATGCCATCCGGAAAATGTTAAACCCTGACCCCATAACGGTTAGTCCGCTTGCTTTGGTTTTGCTGGGCGTATCCATGCTGGGAAAGCTCTGGATGTGGCGGTATAACCGGTATCTGGGCAAGGCAATCGGCTCCGAGGTTCTGCTGGCGGCGGCAAGGGACAGCATCAATGATGTCTTTGCTACTGCTGCAGTTCTGGTTTCGGCAATCCTCTCGCCCATCGCCCCCTTTCCGCTGGATGGAATTATGGGACTCTTTGTTTCCTGTATGATTCTCCGCTCGGGATATCAAGTGGCAAAGGATACCATCCATCAGCTGCTGGGGCATCGGCCAACCCAGGAACTGGAAACAGAGATTCTCCGGCGGGTAACAGAGTGCGATAAGGTGCTTGGCATCCATGATTTGATGGTTCACGATTACGGCCCGGGCAGAATTATTGCGTCGGTGCATGCCGAGGTGCCGGATACCTTGAGCCTGGTAGAATGTCACAATCTGATTGACGGCATCGAAAAAAGAATCTTGAGCGAATTAAATGTGGATATTGTCATTCACATGGACCCGGTGGAGGAATAGAGCAGAACAAAGGAAACCCCGAGGAGTACTCCTCGGGGTTTTTTGACGGATGAGGTGTAAGATTTCATTTTTCCAAAAAATTGTCCTAACCTCCCCTGGGGTTGGCATAGAATAGTACAAAACGTGTTTGGGAGGAATGAAGATGGGCAGAAGTCGCAGAAGAATTGTGGCGGTTTTGCTGGGGGTAATGATGATTCTTGGGGGGATTCCGGTGCTTGCGGAGCCGTCAACACAGGTGGATACCGAGGTTTCCACCCAACTGGTTAAGGCGGAATCCGGAATTTTGATGGAGGCGGCAACCGGGGAGGTTCTCTACGAATGGAATCCGGATGAACCGCTGCAGATAGCCAGCGTAACCAAAACCATGACAATGCTACTTATCATGGAGGCGTTGGACAACGGGAAAATCAAGGAGGAGGACATCGTTACTGTTAGCGAAAACGCTGCATCCATGGGCGGTTCTCAGGTATTTCTGGAGGTAGGAGAGCAAATGCCGGTTGGGGATATGCTCAAAGCCATTGCGGTGGCATCCGGGAATGACGCCGCCGTTGCCATGGCAGAGCACCTCTGCGGTACCCACGACGCCTTTGTGGAAAAGATGAACGAAAAGGCAGAGGAGTTGGGACTTTCTAACACCCATTTTATTAACTGCACGGGACTTGACGAAACGGAAGAGCATCACTCCAGTGCTCGGGACGTGGCGGTCATTTCCCGGGAGCTATTAAAGCACAAGGGGATTTTGGAGTACACTACCATCTGGATGGACAGTCTGCGAGATGGTGCCTTTGGTCTCTCCAACACCAACCGTTTGATTCGGTTCTACAAGGGGGCAAACGGGTTAAAGACGGGTTCTACCGATGCGGCAAAATACTGCTTGTCTGCCACTGCGGAGCGGGACGGAATGCAGTTGATAGCTGTCGTATTGGGTGCTCCCTCCACCGGGGAGCGATTCGGTAGTGCTACCGCACTACTGGATTACGGCTTTGCCAATTATGCCGTGGCAGACAGCGAAAAGCTGGGGATTGTATTTCCTGACGTTTTGGTGCAGGGGGGCGTGGCAGAGTCGGTCGGTCTTAATCAGGAGGGTGTCAGGTTTGTGGTCAAAAAGGGGAACCAGAATAAGGTGGAGTACGAAACCCGACTGCAGGAAACCGTGAAAGCACCGGTGGAAAAGGGGCAAAAGCTGGGGGAAATTATTTTCCGGATTGATGGAGAAGAGGTCATGCGGAAGGATTTGGTGGCAGAAGGAGCAGTTCCTCGAATCAAAGTATGGCAGATGTACTTAAAGATGCTGAAAAACTGGCTGAGGTTATAAAAAGAGATTGAGGAAATGTATATGGGGTGTAAACTATTATGTTTACACCTTTTTTCAAAGGAAAGCGTGGCACAATATCATATAATGATACCCCAAATAACAATATTAAAATTATTGATATTCGGACTTTATTTTCTTTATCATTTGTGATATAATATAAAAGAAATTCTATGTTATGGTAAGGAAAACATAGTAGTGAGATAATACGGATGGAAAAGAGGTCGGAGGTTTTTGCCTATGGGAACCAGAAAAGATAAGGAGGAAGAAAAATGAGTTTCTCGAAAATCGATCCTGCATTGACCCTTGAAAAACTCAAAACTATAGCGGAAAATCAATATTTTGATAGAAAAAGTGCTCGCTTGGCACCGAAGGATTTTGCCCATCAGCTTTCTGCTTTCTCCAATGCTGGAGGGGGAGTGGTTGTCCTTGGAATTGAAAACGATGGAACGGTTACAGGGGTTACGCAAGAGGAAGAAAATCGTTTTCGAAACGCAGCATTCGATTTTCTGCAGATTCCACCAAAATATGAGATAGAAATGCTCCCCTGCCCCATTTGTTCAGGAGAAAGAGGGGAAATTATGCTATTTCATATTGACCCCAATGCAAACGAAATCGTAAAACTAAAAACAGGAGAGGCCTATCTTCGGGTGGGCGACTCATCGAGAAAATTAAATTCAGAACAGTTATTGGCATTGGAATACTCAAAAGGTATTAGGAGCTACGAATCTAAAATAATTGATGATGCATCCATAGAGGATTTGGATTATCAGCTAATACAAAAATATATTGAAATATTAAATCCCTCTGTCAGTTCTCCCTTAGAGGTTTTGCGGGGACGTGGACTTATCAGGAAAAAAGATGGTCGGGACTTGATTACCGTGGCGGCAATGTTGTTGTTTGGCAAACATCCCACGCAGTTTCTCCCCGGGGCAAGAATTCGATTTCTAAGATATGAAGGAATTACGGCAGAGGTCGGGGAAAAGTTTAACATTGTAAAGGACATTACGATTGAAAGCTCCTTGGACAAGATGATAAGTTCCGGACAGCAACTTATCGAATCACAAATGAGAGAGTTCCAACAACTGGGAAAGGATGGAACCTTTAAAAAAATACCCGAATATCCAGCATTTGCTTGGTTAGAAGGACTTGTCAATGCAGTTGCACATAGGGACTATTCCATTCAAGGAGATTATATCCGTGTTTCCATGTATGATGACAGAATAGAATTTTCCAGTCCCGGGTGTCTTCCGAGCATTGTAACCGTTGACAATATTCAGACAACTCGTTTTTCAAGAAATCCTATGATTGCCCGAGTGCTAAGTGATTTTGGATGGGTGCGGGAGTTGAACGAAGGGGTTAAAAGAATTTATAACGATATGCAATCCTTTTTTCTGGAGCCTCCTATTTTTAGTGAGCCGAATGGAAATACAGTAAAGTTGGTGTTAAAAAATAACATCGCCGCCAGATCACTCAGAAGAATGGCTTCTCAGGGAGTTGCTTTTGGAGAGCAGTGGGAGGAGCTAACTGCTCTTGATAGGGAAATTGTCTATTATGTTGCTAATATTGAAAAGTGTACACCTGGACAGCTTACCAATTTGACAAAAAGATCTCGTCCAACGATTCTTAAGCATGTATACGATTTAATTCAAAAAGAGATTATCGTAGAACATAGTGCTTCTCCGCAGGATCCTACGAAATATTATACAATTAAGTGAATGATTTTTGGCATTCGAAACAAGAAGATGCTTTAAAATCACGGTTAATGCTTTAAAGGAAAACCAAAGAAGGAGATACTATATATTGTAGTCCAATATGGAATATAAACACAAATTGTATAGTAATTTAAAAATACTTTAAAACACTTTAAAATACTTTAAAACAAGAACGGCGGATGTAACGGAAGATGCTGAAAAAATGGATAAGGCTGTAAGATGATTATGTATCGTAGGGGAGGGTCTCTGTGCCCTCCCGCTGGTATTTCGTATAGGCTTGCGGGCGGGGCTGGAACCCCGCCCCTACCGCTGGGGTTATAAGAAAAAGGCGTGCCCTTTAGGACACGCCGTTTTTTCTTATTTGGCAGCAAACCGTAAGCCGGGTTCTGTCGTGGATGATCATCTATCTGGGACGCCTGTCGCCAGACGCCTCAAGCCGCCCTTTCGGGAGATGCCGGACCAGCTTAGCCTCCCATTCAAGCGTTGCTCCGGATGGGGTTTACAGCGCCCGTATGTCACCATACAGGCGGGTGAGCTCTTACCTCGCCTTTCCACCCTTACCTGCAAAAGCAGGCGGTATCTTTCTGTTGCACTTTCCTTAGAGTCGCCTCCACAAGCCGTTAGCTTGCATCCTGTCCTATGGAGCCCGGACTTTCCTCACACATATTGTGCGCGACCATCTGTTTTACTGCCGTAGTGGCTTTTGTGAGAATTGAGGGAAAGCCTCCCTTGTGTAAAGGAAGGGGGACCGCTTTAGCGGTGGAAGGATTGTTGATACATGAGTGTTTCGAGACAACCCCCCAGTCAGCTCCGCTGATAGCCCCCTTTACACAAGGGGGCCATTTCTACGCAAGCAGATAATATCGCTTTACAGTACCGTTACCTTAATCACGCCGTCAATGGTTTCCATCTCGGCGATGGCAGCACCGCTGACATTGCCGTCTACATCAATCATGGTGTAGGCGTTGTCCCCCTTGCTCTTGTTGAGCATGTGGGCAATGTTCACATTTTTGGTTGCCAAAGCATCGGTCAGCTGCTTTAACATATTGGGAATATTCTTGTGCAGAATGGTAATTCTGGTGCCAACTGCTTTACCCATATCGCAAGCAGGGAAGTTCACACTGTTGATGATGTTACCATTTTCCAGGAAGTTCTTCATCTGGTCTGCTGCCATAACGGCACAGTTCTCCTCGCTTTCGGGGGTGGAAGCACCCAGGTGGGGCATGCAGATGACATTCTCGGTCTGCAAGAGCTTTTCGGTAGCAAAGTCTGTTACATAGCTAGAAAGCTTGCCGCTGGAGAGTGCCTCGATAACATCGGTTTCGTCAACCAGGCTATCCCGGGAGAAGTTCAAAAGTCTTGCACCGTTCTTCATGGATGCAAACGCCTCGGAATTAAACATCCCTTTGGTTTCGGGGGTTGCGGGAACATGGATGGTAATGTAATCCGCCTTTTCCAGAACCTCCTGCAGGCTGTTTGCCTTGTGGGCGAACCGGGTCAGGCTCCATGCCGCATTGACGGACAGGTAGGGGTCGTAACCCACAACATCCATGCCCAGATGATGTGCCGCATTGGCAACCTTAACGCCGATGGCACCAAGACCAACCACGCCAAGGGTCTTGCCCTCGATTTCGGGACCGCCAAAGCTGCCCTTGCCCTTTTCTACCAAACCAGAGATGGCATCGCCTTCGCCAATTAAGGTTTTTGCCCATTCGATACCCTGAACCACCTTACGGGATGCCAGGAACAAACCTGCCAGAACCAATTCCTTTACGGCGTTGGCGTTGGCACCGGGGGTGTTGAAGACCACAATGCCTTCTTCGGTACACTTTTCGATGGGGATGTTGTTGACGCCGGCACCGGCACGGGCAACGGCACGGAGGCTCTTGGGAAGCTCCATGTCGTGCATCTTAAAGCTACGGAGAATGATGCCGTCGGGATTGGCTACCTCATCGGCACAGGTGTAGTTCTCGCCAAGACGGCTCAAACCCTTTTTGGAAATTTTATTCAAAGTCTGAATCTGATACATGATTCTCAAACCTCACTTTACTGAAAATTAGTTGTTTGCTTCAAATTCCTTCATGAAAGCAACCAGCTTCTCAACGCCTTCTTTGGGCATTGCGTTATAGATGCTGGCACGCATACCGCCAACGGAGCGGTGACCCTTTAAGTTGATAAAGCCCTTTTCCTTTGCCTCTGCAATGAACTTTGCGTTCAGCTCTTCGGAGTCGGTAACAAAGGGAGCGTTCATCAAAGAGCGGTCCTCGGGAACAACGGTACCTTTGAACATCTTGGAGCTATCCAGGAAATCGTAGAGAATCTTTGCCTTTTCTACGTTCTTTTCATGCATCACCTTGATGCCGCCCATCTCTTTAATCCATTCGCAAACCAGACCAATCATGTAGATGCCGTAGGTAGGCGGGGTATTGTACATGGAACCGTTTTCTGCATGGGTTTCATACTTCAGCATGGTGGGAGTAAAGTCCATGGCATCGCCGATTAAGTCTTCCCGGATAATTACCACGGTAACACCGGCGGGACCCATGTTCTTCTGGGCACCGGCATAGATGATGCCGAACTTGGAGATGTCCACTTCCTCCGAGAGGATACAGGAGGACATATCTGCAACCACAATGGCATCGCCGAAATCGGGCATGGTGTTATAGTGGGTACCGTAGATGGTGTTGTTGTAACAGATGTGTACAAAGTCAGCACCCTCGGTCAGCATGGACTTATCTACCTTGGGAAGATAAGAGAAGGTCTTGTCTGCACTGGAAGCAATGGCGTTTGCCTCTAAGTAACGTCCGCCCTCTGCAAAGGCTTTCTTTGCCCATTGACCGGTAATCACATAGTCTGCTTTCTTGTTCTTGTTGCCCAGGTTCAAGGGAACCATAGCAAACTGCAAATGGGCACCGCCCTGCAGGAAAAGAACCTTGTAGTTATCCGGAATGTTCATGATTTCACGGAAGGTTGCCTCGGTCTTGTCGATGATTGCCTGATATTCCTTGGAACGATGGCTCATCTCCATAACCGACTGTCCGCTGTTGTTGCAATCCAGCATTTCCTTCTGTGCCCGTTCCAGCACCTCAACAGGAAGCATGGAGGGTCCTGCTGAAAAATTGTAAACTCTGCTCATAATAAGCTCCTCCTTTTATACGCTTGGGGAGATTCCCCCAGTTTTGTATTGTTAATATGTTAACATTATATCCCTTTCTTTCCGTGGCGTCAACCTTTTTTATACAAAAAAATGCCAGTATTTCCTTGTCCGATTTTGGAGATTCTTGTTGTTTTGGTCAAAGGGGCAAAAAAGGTTTGACAGAGGGTGGGAATCTGGTATACAATAGAGAATAATAATGACTAAAAGTAGGGACTGTCGGGGACGCCGGTCCCTACAATGCCAAAAAGGATAAATAGTACAGCTGGAAAGGAGAAGGAAGATGCGAGTTTTAATGACAACCATGAAATTGGATATCGGTGGTGCCGAAACTCATATTGTGGAGCTTTCCAAAGCCCTTGCCCGGCAGGGCGTTGAGGTTTTTGTGGCATCCAACGGCGGTGCCTACGAAAAAGAGCTTGCTGATGCGGGGATTTCCCATATCCGGATTCCTTTTCACAGTAAGAATCCCCTTTGCATGAAACAGGCATACCGGATGCTGAAAACTGCAATCATAGAAAACCGAATTGATGTGGTTCATGCCCACGCACGGATTCCGGCGTTTTTGTGTGCTCTTTTGCATAAAAAACTGCCCTTCCGGTTTGTAACCACCGCCCATTGGGTTTTTACCACCCGATTTCCCTATAACCTTCTAACCCGTTGGGGAGACCGGTCCTTGGCGGTCAGCGACGACATCAAGGACTATCTGGTAGATAACTACGGTCTTTCCGGCGAGCAAATCCGGGTAACCATCAACGGGATTGATTTGGAGAAGTTTTCTCCCGACACCGACTATGCCGGGATTGCGGAGGAGTTTGAGTTGCTTCCCAATAAGACTCGCATTGTCTATGTCAGCCGGATGGATACCGACCGGAGCCTAGCTGCCCATAAGCTGATTGAGGCGGCACCCCGCCTTCTTTCGGAGATTCCCAACCTGGAAATCCTGATTGTGGGCGGCGGCAACGACTTGATGAATATTGAGGCAGAGGCAAAGGCGGTCAATGATGCCGCCGGGAAACGAATCGTTGTAACTACCGGCAGCCGCACCGACATCAACCGGTTTGTGGCAAGCGGGGACCTCTTCATCGGGGTCAGCCGTGCCGCTTTGGAGGCAATGGCGTGTGAAAAACCCGCCATCATTGCCGGAAACGAGGGCTACATCGGCATTTATGACGAGAGCAAGCTACAGGTGGGGATTGACACCAACTTCTGCTGCCGTGGATGCAGTCCGGTAAAAACCGAAGCTTTGGCGGAGGATATCCTGAAAGTTCTCAAGGCATCTCCCGAAGAACGGGAGGCTCTGGGGAAGGTTGCCCGGGAGACGGTACAGAATTACTATTCCATTGATGCCATGGCAGGGGACGCTATGACCATGTATCAATCGATTATTTTTGACACACCCATCAACCAGACCCAGCTTGCGGAGCTTGCCCAAGTAGACGACTACCTTGTTGCCCATCCCCTTGTGATGGACAAGGGTGTTCCCGATGTGATGATTTCCGGATACTACGGATTTCACAATAGCGGGGATGATTCCATTCTAAAAGCCATGGTGGACAGCCTCCGTAGCGCACGACCGGGCATACGGATTCTTGCTCTGTCCAATGACCCCGCTGAAACCAAGGCGGTTTATGGCATTGATGCCATTCATCGGTTTGATTTACTTGGGATTTGCCGGTATCTTCGGAAGACCCGACTTCTCATCAGCGGCGGCGGAAGCTTGATTCAGGATGTCACGTCGGACAAATCCCCTGCCTATTATCTGGGAATTATTTTCCTTGGGAAAAAGCTGGGAGCAAGGGTTATGCTCTATGCCAACGGCATTGGCCCCATTCGCCACGAGAAAAACCACAAACCCATCCGTCATGTGTTAAATGAGGTGGATTTGATAACCCTGCGGGAACCCTCCTCCTTGGAGGAGCTGCGGCGGTTCGGTGTAACAAGCCCCGAAATCCGGATTACGGCAGACCCTGCCTTTACCCTGACAGCGGCAGAGCCGGAGAAAGCCAGCCAGCTTTTGAGGAAAGCCGGCATCTCAAAGGGAAAGCGTTACTGCGTCATCTCTTTACGGCCTTGGCGGGAGGCGGATACGGATTTGGAACAGACGGTAGCCGAGGCGGCGGACTATCTCCGCACCCAGTATGAGACCGAAGTTTTGTTTGTTCCTATGCAGGCATCCCGGGATTTACCCATTGCCGAGAGAACTGCAGGCTTGATGAAGTACCCCGGAGCCGTTCTTCGGGACAAAACGAGTCCGGCGGAGCTTTTGGCGCTGATGGGCGGTGCGGAGCTTGTCATAGGAATGCGGCTGCATACCCTGATTTATGCCGCAAAAATGGGAACCCCCGTCATTGGACTTGGCTACGACCCCAAGGTAGATGCCACCATGGACTATTTGAATCAGCATTACCTTGCATCGGCGAAACGGCTGAATCCCTTAACCCTTCGCCGGTATATTGACGAAATCATGAAGAACCATGACCGCCTTTGTCAGGAACTGACCGCTCAAAGCGAGGTTTCTCTCCATAAGGCGGAGGAAAACGTAGCGTTGGCGCTTTCCTTGTTGGAGCGGGCACCGGAATTGCCCGAAGAAAGAGGTTGAACCCTATGGAATTGTTTTTGTTTCATCAAGAAATTGTTCAGGACCCGATTGTATCTGCCCTGCTTTCCTTTCGGGAAACCGGGGAGGCAGCCAAGTATTATCAGGCGGCACGAGGCTTGCTTGAATACGCAAAAAACCGGCTGACCTCGGGGAATATCATCAAAGAATACATTCTTCATTCTCTGCTGGAATCCCCCAACATCAGGTACATTACGGCGTTGCGGGATTTTCTGCGGCAGGATATCAAAGCGGTCTTTCACGAACTGCTGGAGCCGGATTGGGACGGACTCTTCCGGGAAAGGGAGCTTCTTCCCCTTTCCAACATCCCTTTTGTGCCTCAATGCAGTGAGAAGGATGCCGGTTATGTCCGCTCCCTGGAAATGATGATGGAGTGTACCTCCAACGAAGCCTTGGTGGGAGCACTGCTTGCTCATGTGGAAAGTTTTTAACCGGTTATTTTGCCGGAGGATGCGGAATAGAATGGTTTTGTAGGGGAAGGCGTTCCCTTATCTTTCAGAATTATTTATTCTGCCACAAATCCAACTTGCATATTTTATGTTATCGTGATATATTGAAAAGAGAAAATTTCGGGAGTGAGGTTATGACAGACGAGGTTCGGGGACCCAAAAAGCGGAGCGGGGATGCTCGGCAGACAGAGAAGAAAAAAGCAGGACGGCTGATTTTGTTGTCGGCAGTCCTTGTTTTGGTGCTTGCTTTTGGGGGACTTGCCGCATATGCGGAGAATTTTTCGGGCATTTTTCCCAATACATGGATTGGGGACTGTGATGTTAGCGGTCTTTCTGAGGCAGAAGCCCTGGAACTCCTGAACGAAACCTATTCTCAGGAAAAGATTCAAGGGGGAATCCTCCCGCTTTCCTGTAAAAAGAACCGTGCCCAGCTTGCCTTGGACGATATCGGGATGAAGTTTGACAATCAAGCGTCGGTAAGGGAAGCCGTAAAGAAAAGCAGCTATTCCAACATGTTTGCCAAAACCCTTGGGATGGCAAAGCATCTTTTTACCGAATTTCGGATTGAGCCGCAGCTGACCTATGACGAAGCAAAGCTGGAAGAGGCCTTTCTGGCAGTGGCGGGAGAATACGAGGTGGAGCCGGTTAACTATACCTTTGAGATTCAGGAAAAACAGGTGGTTCTCCACGGTAAGGTTAACGGAATAAAAGCAGAGCGGGAACCATTGATTGCAAAGGTTAAGGAACAGATTTGCAGAGGGGACTTTTCCAACATTGATTTGGAACTGACCTCCATTACACCGGAACCCCTTGATTTTGAAGAATTTTACAAGTGGCTGACCTCCAAGCCGGAGAATGCTTACTACGAAAAGAATGAGGACGGAAAGGTTATCGTTCATCCCGGCAAGCTTCAGTGCAAGGTGGACAAAGAAACAGTGCAGGCAGCATTGGCTTCGGTGGATTCCTCTTTGGATAACAAGACCGCCTTTCCGGTTACCACCAAGGCACCGGAGCAAACCACCGACGCCTTGACCGAGCATCTTTACAAGGATGTTTTGGGCAGCTACACCACCTATTACAGCGGAACCGCCGCCAGAAACAAGAATGTTCAGCTTGCCACCAGTCGAGTCAACGGTATTGAGATGATGCCCGGGGATGAGTTCTCCTATGATAAAACCATTCTTCCCAGAACCTATCAGAACGGCTATCAAGCGGCACCTGTCTATGTAGGAAATAAAGTAGAAAGCGGTATGGGCGGCGGTATCTGTCAGCCTTCCTCGACCCTTTATGGGGCAGTCCTCTATGCCAACCTGGAAATTTTAGAACGACATAACCACAGCATGCTGGTAAGCTACATGCCGGCGGGCTTGGATGCCACCATTGCCCAAGGGTATCTGGATTTGCGATTCAAAAACAGTACCGACTACCCCATTAAAATCGAAGCAACCGCATCGGGGGGAAAGCTGACCATTCAAATTTTAGGTTATAACCCCGAGAACATCTCGGTGGAAATTATCAGAAGTGGCGGCGGGTATCACTATTCTGCCACCAGAATTGTGAAAAAGGACGGCAAGGAAATCTCCCGGGAGCCTTTGTCCTCCAGCAAATATTCGCCCCAGGCAACGGAGGAGCCGGAAGAATCGGAAGACCCCAATGCTACAGAAGACCCCAATGCTACAGAAGACCCGAATGTTACCACGGAGCCGGATTCCACCGAGAATCCCACCGTCACAGATGCACCTGTGGCTCCGGAGCCGACACCCTCTGCTCCACCTCCCGTGCAAACACCCACACCTACACCTACGGCGGCACCCGTCCCCGTGGTGGAATAAAATTAAGAAACTTCAGGGATCGGTGAAATTCCGTACCGGCGGTAAAGCCCGCCTGCAGAAGAGATTCTGCTGATTTGGTGAAATTCCAAAGCCGACAGTAAAGTCTGGATGAAAGAAGGAACGAGGAAAAGGCGTATGCCCTTTTCTGCCCCTTTTGGCGGTAAAATCCCCTGGAGAAAAGCTCCGGGGGATTTTTGTATTGAAAAATTCATTGTAACATTTGATTTCCAAGGAGGACTTACCATGAAACAAAAAACCATTAACACCCGTATGCTGGTCAGCTGTGCTGTCGGTGCTGCCATCTCCTTTGTGCTGATGCTTCTGGATTTCAGCCTGCCCATTGCCCCAGCTTTTATCAAGTTGGACGTATCTGATTTACCGGCTTTGATTCTTGCCTTTTCCTTTGGCCCCTTTGCCGGAGGCTTGACGGAGCTTGTCAAAAACCTCCTGCATCTCTTTGTGACCACCACTGCCGGAGTGGGGGAGCTTTCCAACTTCCTGTTAGGTTGTGCCTTTGTGGTTCCCGCAGGACTGATTTACCAAAGGAAAAAGACCCGCAATGGGGCACTCCTTGCCATGCTGACGGGGACGGTTTGCTTTTCGCTGGTTGGCGTTTTTTCCAATTACTTTATTATGTTTCCCTTTTACACCAAGGTTTCGGGGATTCCCATGGAAGCCATCATCGGGATGTGTCAAAAAATTCTCCCCTTTGTGGACAACCAATGGAAGGTAATCCTTTTAAGCGTGACCCCCTTTAATATCCTGAAAGGGTTGTTGGTTTCGGTGGTAACCTTTTTGATTTATAAGAGAATCTCGCCTCTGCTCCGTGGCAATCGTGGATAGAAAAGGCATCCGTCAATCCCTGTAGGGGAGGGTCTCTGTGCCCTCCCGATGGCATAGGGAATCGGCATGCGGGCGGGAATGGAACCCCGCCCCTACAACCTATCCGGATAATATCACAAAACCACAACGGTTCGTCGAGGACGCCGAACCCTACAACGAAATCAGGAAAATGGGACGAAAACCAAACCCGATGGGTTGCAATCGTAGGGGAGGGTCTCTGTGCCCTCCCGATGGCATAGGGAATCGGCATGCGGGCGGGCGGAGAGCGTCGTCTGCCCCTACTTGATTTTTTTTCAGTTTGTGGTATACTAACCATAGCAAAACAGAAAGGATTGGAAAATCCATGTATTTAATAGTAGGATTGGGAAATCCCGGTCGGGAATATGTCGGAACCCGGCACAACATGGGCTTTGAAGCCATTGATGCCATTTGTGCCAAGTTCAAAATTGAAATGAATAAGGAAAAGCACCGTGCCATTTTAGGCGAGGGACGGATTGGCGGGGAGAAAGTGATTTTGGTAAAACCCCAGACCTATATGAATCTGTCCGGAGAGAGTGTTCGGGAGCTTGTGGAGTGGTATAAGATAGAGCCGGAGCAGGTTTTGGTTATCTACGACGATATTTCTCTGCCCACCGGCAAGGTGCGGATTCGGGAAAAGGGCAGTGACGGCGGACATAACGGAATTAAGAATATCATCTATCAGTTAAAAACCGACGTCTTCCCCCGAATCAAAATTGGGGTAGGTCAGGAGCGGCACCCTGATTTTGATTGCAAGGACTATGTGTTAGGGAAATTTTCCAAAGAGGAAACCGAAATTCTGATTGATACGGTGGTGCGGGTTGCCGATGCGGCGGAATGCTTGATTTCTACCGACGCCAAAACTGCGATGAATCGGTTCAACGGCTAAAGAACGGAGAAAAACCATGAAAGTTTTTTCAGAACTTTTTGGAGAGCTGGAGGAATTTGACCAGCTGGTCAAAAGCGTGAAGGAGAAGAAAACGCCGGTAAGCGTGGTGGGTGTGTCGGATTCCGTGGGGGCACACCTGATTTCTTCTGTCTGCGAAAGCTTGGATAAAACCGCCCTTGTGGTGGCTGCAGAGGAGAAGGAGGCACGGCAATGCTATGAGGATTTGCGGTTCTTTCTGGGGGAACGGGTTTGTTTCTTCCCCCGGACAGATCTGCTTTTTTATGATGTGGAGGCAAAGGGACAGGACGTCACAAGGAGACGGCTGGAGGTACTTCATGCCTTATTGGAGGAATCGCCCTGTTGCGTGGTAACCACTGCCGAGGCATTGGTTTCTCCCACCGTTCCCAAAGAGATTTATGCAAAGAACAGTCTATCTCTCAAGGTAGGAGATGACCGGGAACTAGACCAACTGCTGAACGTCCTAAACGCCCTTGGCTACTGTCGGGAAGAGATGGTGGAAGGTCCCGGACAGTACAGCTTGCGGGGAGGAATTTTGGATATTTACCCTGCTGCCGCCACCGAAAATCCGGTGCGGATTGAGTTTTTTGACACCGAGGTTGACTCGATTCGCCTTTTTGATGTCCAGACCCAGCGGACGTTGGAAAAACTGGACCAGGTTACCATTCTTCCCGCAAGGGAGCTTCTGCCCAACCCAAAACAGCGGGAGGCTTTGCAGGAAAAGATAACAGAGTGGCTTTCCCAGCTGGATTTGACAGAGGAACGGGGTCAAAAGCTGGAAAAAAGCTTAAAGCGGGACAGAGAACGTCTGGAAGAGGGGATTCTTTTTCCGTCCATGGACAAATATATCCCCTATCTTTACCAGACCATTCCAACCATGCTGGATTACCTAACAGAGGATGACTTGGTTTTCTGGTGTGAGCCTGCCCGGATTCGGGAGAAGATGGAACGCACCGAGGAACAGCAGGCAGTGGATCATATTGAGCTTGCCGAGCGAGGGATTCTCTTCCACGGGAATGCCCTGTACGCCCTGCCCTGCCGGCAGGCGGTCAAGACCCTTTCCAAAGGGTTGTTTGTGGGAATCAGCGGTATCTCTCAAGGGGGAACGGATTACCAGCCAAAGCGGGTTTTCCATATCAATAGCAAAAGCTTAAACGGGTTTCAGGGGCGGTTGGATTTCCTTTGCGAATCCTTGGAGTTTTACCAAAAGAATTACTATCGTACCGTCATCCTTGCAGGCACCGAGGGACGTGCCAAGGCATTGACCAGACAGCTGGAGGATGAGGGGATTTCTGCAAGCTACCGAGCAGAGCTGACCGATTTGGGGAATCCCGGCAGCGTTCTGGTTACCCAAGGCAGCATTCGTCGGGGATTTTCCTATCCCCATCTTCAGGTTGCAGTTCTGGGCGACCGGGAGGTCTTTGGGGGAGAAAGGAAGAAAAAACGAAGACAAATCAAGCCTCCGGGGGATAAAATCTCCAGCTTTACCCAGCTTTCTCCCGGGGATTATGTGGTTCATCAAAGCCATGGCATCGGTCTTTATACCGGCATTGAGCAACTGACGGTAGACGGGGTGCGAAAGGACTATCTAAAGATTCAGTATCGGGGCAGTGATGTTCTGTATCTCCCCACCGACCAGTTGGATTTGGTCTATAAACATACCGCCAAAGAGGGAGCAAGGATTAAGGTCAACAAGCTGGGCGGCGTAGAGTGGAGCCGAACCAAGGAACGGGTCAAGGCAGCAGCTGCAGAAATGGCGAAAAAGCTGATTGACCTTTATGCACAGCGGTCCCAGATTCCTGGCATTGCCTTCGGGAAGGATACCGAATGGCAGCGGGATTTCGAGGCGGCGTTCCCTTACGAGGAAACCGAGGACCAGCTCCGGAGTATCGCCGAGGTCAAGGCGGATATGGAAAGGCCCCATCCCATGGACAGACTTCTCTGCGGAGATGTGGGTTATGGTAAGACCGAAGTGGCAATGCGTGCGGCGTTTAAGGCGGTCATGAGCGGGTATCAGGTGGCATACCTGGTTCCCACCACCATTCTGGCATCCCAGCACTACCATAACTTCAAACAACGGATGCGGAATTATCCCATGCGGGTGGGACTTCTCTCCCGGTTTGTAACGAGAAGTCAACAAAAGGAAACCCTTCGGGGACTTTCCACCGGCGAGGTGGATGTTGTCATTGGTACCCACAAGCTTCTGGGCAAGAATGTGAACTTCCATAAGCTGGGACTTCTGGTAATTGACGAGGAACAGCGGTTCGGGGTTGCCCATAAAGAAAAAATCAAGGAGCTTCGCCAGGAGGTGGACGTGCTGACCCTGTCCGCAACCCCCATCCCCCGGACGCTCCATATGAGTCTTTCCGGAATCCGGGATATGAGCTTGATTACCCAGCCTCCCGGAGAGCGGTATCCCGTTGCCACTTATGTATTGGAATACGACGAAGAGGTGGTGCGGGATGCCATAACCAGGGAGCTTTCCCGGGGCGGACAGGTGTACTATCTCTTCAATCGGGTAGAGGGGATTTATGCTGCCGCCAACCGGATTGCAGAGCTGGTACCGGATGCTCGAATTGCCGTTGCCCACGGCAAGATGGGGGAGCGGGAGCTGGAAGAGATTATGGAACAGGTTTCCCAAGGGGAGATTGATGTTCTCATCTGCACAACTATTATCGAAACGGGTCTTGACATTGCCAATGTGAACACCCTGATTGTAGAAGATGCCGACCGGCTGGGACTTGCGCAGCTGTATCAGCTTCGGGGCAGAGTTGGACGTTCCAACCGGCTTGCCTATGCCTATTTAACCTTCCGGCGGAACAAGGTGCTTACCCAGGACGCAGAAAAACGCCTCCTTGCCATCAAGGAGTTTACCGAGTTTGGTTCAGGGTTCCGGATTGCCATGCAGGATTTGGAGATTCGGGGCACCGGAAACCTGATTGGTGCGGAGCAGCACGGACACATGGAGGCGGTAGGCTACGAAATGTACTGTCAGCTGTTAGAACAGGCGGTGCGGGAGCAGCAGGGCAAGCAGCCGGAGAAGAAAACCGAAACGCTGGTTGATTTACCGGTTTCGGCATATATTCCAGATGAGTACATCGGGAGCCACAACCAACGGCTGGGAGCCTATAAGCGGATTGCTGCCATTGTCAGCCGGGAGGAGCTCTACGATGCCTACGACGAAATCGAGGACCGGTACGGTACTGTGCCTCAGACGGTGTATAGCCTGATGGAGGTGGCGCTTTTAAAAGCCATGGCACAAAAGCGGGGCGTTTCCGAGATTGTCGGCAGTGGTGCCCAGGTTATCTTCGGTTTTGATACCGAAAATCTTCCTGACTTTACCAGGCTTTTGGCGGCGGTCAATGCAAGACCTAAGGAGTTTTTCTTGCCAAGCACTGAGAAACCAAAGCTCCACTACAAGCTGGGCAAGCCGGTGCCCGGAAAAGAACGGGAATATTTTGACGCGATTGGGCAGGTTTTGGAGCTTTTGGCGGAAGAGCCGAGCCAAATATGAATAAATTATAAATATTTTAAAAAAATCTTAAAAAAGACTGGAAAAAAGTAAGAAAGTGTTATACAATGAGAAAAATATTATAAAAAGGAGCGATTAGCGTGGACGAAAATAAAGAGTTACAAAACGGTGTAACCGAAGAAGAACTGGAAGAAAGAGTCCGTCAGGATGTCAGCGAAAAGATTCGTGATGCGGCGGCAGAGCTAGAAGACGAGATTGCCGAGGCAGCAGAAACGGCAGAGGAGATTGCCGAGGAAACCGTAGAGGAATACTTTGGCGAAGAGGACGAAGCCGACCTGATGGCGGAAGACGGCATTGACGAGCTTGCCGAAATCGAGGAAGAAATCGTAAAGGAGCCTACCTGGATTACCCTAAAGCTGCGGAACTTGGTGCTCTCTTTGGTTGGTACCGCTGTCTTAGGTGCCCTGCTTTTGTTCTTAGGATTGCAGATTCCCACCTGGATTGACAATATCCCCGAGGGAAAGAAGATTGCAAGCGTTGATGGCACTGTGATTACCGATACCGATATGAGATACTACATCTATGCAGAAGCAATGGAATATTTCCAGGAAAACCGCGGAACAATCCAGAAGCCGGCGGATTTTGACTGGAGCAAAGAGGTAGAGGACGGCAAAACCGCAGAGGACATCGTGAAGGAGCGGGCAATCGAAACCGCTGTTCAGGAAGCGGTTACCATGAACAAGGGTTTAAAGGCAGGACTTGAATGGAACGAAAAGGACGAGATTGCCAACGCCAAGGCGCAGATTGCACAGATGGAAAGCACCTATAGTAAGGAGCTGGTTGAGCTTAACGCCAAGGCACAGGGCTTGAGCAGCACCAAGCAGTATCGCCGGAAGGTGATACAGGCAAAGCTGCTGTCCGCTGTGGAAGAGGATATGTCCAAGAATGCCGCAAACTACTATCCTGAGGATATGGATGTTCTGAATGACTATCCCGGAACCGAGGGTGCATCGGTAAAGCATGTTCTGGTTTCCACCCAAGCCAAAGAGGGCGAAGAGGAAGTCAATGTAGAGGAGAAAAAGGCATTGGCAGAGGAAATCCTAGCAAGAGCAAAATCGGGCGAAGATTTTGACGCCTTGGTTGCACAGTACAACGAAGACCCCGGCCAGACCGAAGAGGGTTACACCTTTGGCCCCGGCGAGATGCAGGAAGCCTTTGAGGAAGCCGCATTTGCATTGGGAATTGGCGAAATCAGCGATGTGGTAGAAACCAACTACGGATACCATATCATCAAGAGAATCCCCGGTAAGTATGAGCTTTCCGGCTACTGGAAATCCCAGGCAAAGGTTAAAGTTAAGGAAAGTGCCATGAAGAAGATTTCTGTTGCAGAGCTGCTTAGCCAGATTGAGGCAGACGCAGAAGCTTTCCAGGCACTGTATCAGGAACAACAGGGACAGTAAAAAAGAAAACCTTCCGTAAGGAAGGTTTTTTTGTTCTATTCTCTATCCCCGGAAGTACGGTTTTGCATCCGAGGGAATCACGTTCAGGGCAGGGAATCGGTCCTCCAAAAATTCCGTCATGAATTGACAAATGGTGTTTTCCGTTTCAAAATGCCCTGCATCAATCAGGTTTAAACCCAGTTCAAAGGCAAGCTGTGCCTCGTGATGGCGAATGTCCGAGGTAACAAAAACATCGGCTCCTGCATGATAGGCGGCATAAATCCCGTCCCCGCCGGCACCGCTGCAGACGGCAACCGTCCGGACGGTGTCTTCGGGAGTTCCCACATAGCGCAAGGTTCGGCTATCCAACGCCTCCCGCACCAGATTCACAAAATCCCCCATCTCCATGGCTGCGGGGAGAGTGCCTACCCTGCCAATGTTGTCAATGGGATTGTTTGAACCATCCACACATTCTTCCTCCCGGAACCGCCGCACATCGGTCAGGCTCAAAGACTTTGCCAGAACATCGTTCATGCCGCCTGTTGTATGGTCTAGATTGGTGTGGGCGCTGTACACCGAGATTTCGTGGCGAATCAGGTTCCGAAGAATCGCACCGGTAATATCCTGCTCCACAATCCGCTTTTGGGGTGTAAAGAGAAGAGGATGGTGGGACAGAATCAAGTCAGCACCGCAGTCAATGGCACGGCGGACGTTGTCGGAGGTTACATCCAGACAGACAAACACCGTAGTAACCCGCTGTTCCGAATCTCCTACCATCAGGCCAACGTTATCCCATGCCTCTGCCAGAGCCGGCGGGGCAAGAGTTTCGATTTCTTTGATAATATCTTTGACTTTTAGCATAAAATTCCTCCAATCGTATTCCGGTCGTGCTTGAAAATTTGCGACCTTGCTTCGCTCCTTTGGCCTCCCCGGTCGGTTATGTACACAAAGTACACGCCCTCCCGGGAAACCCTTGCATCAAAGCAATCTCATCAAATTTTCTGTGCACTTAAGTCGTGCTTGAAAATTCAGCAATCTGCGGATTCAATTTTACATTGTAGGGGAGGGCATCTGTGCCCTCCCGTTGGTTTTTGGATTGTTTTTATAATAGTAATTCTTCTATCCGGTGCAAGATTTCTTTCGTTTTTTCCATCGCCCGTGTATCAGAGGCCTTTCCTGCTTGCATCCCTGCAAGCTTTCGGGAGAACCGCTCCTTTTGGGCGGCGAGGTATCGGGGGAAGTGTTCCGGCTGGGTTTTGCAAAGCTGCCGCCCCAGAACAAAGTCAATGGGAGCAAATTCCTCAACCTCCGGTATTTTCTCTACCGACAGAATGTGGTAGAGCTTTTCCTCCTCGGGGACAAGACTCTCGTTTTGAATGGAGTATCCCATGGAATACAGCTGTTCCCGCAGTTCGGGGATGGAACTCATCGGCTGGAGCAGAATCTGCTTTGCTTGTCCAAAAACCTCCGGGTCAGCTTTCAAAATTTCCCCGATTAAAAGTCCGCCCATTCCGGCAATGACTATGGTGTCGGCTTCTCCGGGGGAAAGAGGCTCTGCGCCGCCGCCCAATCGCAAAGAAATCCGGTCAAGCATCCCGAACCGGCGGACGGTTTCCTCCGCACGGGCAAGGGGAGATGGATTGATGTCAGCGGCAATGGCGGTCTTGCATCGGTCTTCCAGACAGAGCCAAACCGGCAGATAACCGTGGTCGGTACCGATGTCCGCCATGCAGTTGCAGGGAGCAATCATGTGGGCAATGGCTTTTAGTCTGGGACGCAATTGCAGTCGTTTCATAAGGTTCCTCCAGTCGTGCTTGAAAATCAGACAATCTTTTCTGTAGATTTTATATCGTAGGGGAGGGCCTCTGTGCCCTCCCGGTGAGATTGAATATCGGCATGCGGGACGTCAAGGACGCCGTCCCCTACAACCAAAACGCATAAAACGGAACCATCGTAGGGGAGGGTCTCTGTGCCCTCCCGTTGGTATCGGGAATCGGCATGCGGGCGGGAATGGAACTCCGCCCCTACAACCTATCCGGATTATCCAGTGTAGGGAACGAATTCATCCGCTTCGTACCTACGAGAGAAAGCTGTTTCATGTTACCCTTATGTTAATGCAAAATGGATTTTTTGTCAACCAAAAAGAGGAATCCGGGGGTATTTTGTAGAAATAAAATACAGAGAGAAAGGGAGGGTTTTGCCATGGACCTGCGAAATCTGACAGAAGAGAGAGAATTGACCTATCTGGCACCCTGGGCGACCAAGAGCTGTGAGAGTAAAGGACGAAAGATGCCGGAAACTCCCTGTCAGCTTCGGACGGAGTTCCAGCGGGACCGGGACCGGATTATTCATTCCAAGGCGTTTCGGCGCTTGAAGCATAAAACACAGGTCTTTCTCTCGCCGGAGGGGGACCATTACCGAACCCGTCTGACCCACACATTAGAGGTTTCCCAGATTGCAAGAACCATATCCCGAGCACTCTGCCTGAACGAGGATTTGACCGAGGCGATTGCTTTGGGACATGACTTGGGGCATACTCCCTTTGGTCATCGGGGAGAAAAGGTGTTAAATGAGCTTTGCCCCTCTGGGTTTCAACACAACGAGCAGAGCCTGCGGGTGGTGGATGTGCTGGAACGTCCCGGCGGTCTTAACCTGACCGAGGAGGTCCGAAACGGAATTGTATGCCACACCGGAGAAGAGCAGGCGTTTACCCTAGAGGGTCAGGTGGTTGCTCTGGCGGATAAGATTGCCTATATCAATCACGACATTGACGATGCCATCCGAGGCGGGGTTTTGTCGGGGCAGGACATCCCCCGGGAATTTGCCAAGGTGTTGGGGGATAGCCATTCCCAGAGAATTGATGCGATGATTTGGGCGGTTATTTCCAAAAGCCAGGGAAAGCCGGAGATTATTATGGAAGACAAGGTCTATGCTGCCATGATGGGGTTGCGGGAGTTTATGTTTCAAAGGGTCTATGTTGCCTCCGAACCCAAGAAAGAGGAGAAAAAGGCAGACCACATTATCGAGGGGCTCTATCAATATTATAGTCAGAATCCGGAAAAGATTCCCCGGAACTGGAAGGATGCCAGCGGCACCGAGGATATTCACGTTCTGACCCGGGACTATATTGCCGGGATGAGCGACCGTTTTGCGGTGGCGAAGTTTACCGAAATCTATATTCCGGCGTTCTGGACGAGATAAAAGAGGAAATTGGAAGAGGATGTCGAATATATTGTTTTAGTCGCAAAAAAAGGAGGTGAGGGCATGGCACAGGATTTTCAGGATTTCATTGACGAGGTGCGGGAGCGGAACGACCTTGTGGAGGTTGCCTCCGAATACATCAAGCTAAAACGAATCGGGAATCGCTATGCAGCCCTCTGTCCTTTCCATAACGATAAAAAATCTCCGTCCCTGTCCATTGCACCGGACAAGCAGTTGTTCTACTGCTTTGGCTGTAACGCCAGCGGCAATGTGATTCACTTTATCATGCGGATGGAGAATCTGGAATTTTATGATGCCCTAAAGTTTCTGGCAGACCGGGCACACCTTACCATGCCGGAGCCGGGGAATCCCGCCGATAAGAAAAAGCGGGAGGAAATCGCCGATAAGAAACAGCGAATTTACCGGATTAACACCGAGGCGGCACGGTACTTCTTCCGGCACCTGGCGGGAGATACGGGAAAAGAGGCGTTTTTCTACCTGCGGGAGCGGGGGATGCAGAACGAAACCATCAAGAAATTTGGATTAGGCTACGCTCCGGAGGGTTGGAGCAATCTTCTGGATTATCTAAAGGAAAAGGGCTTTTCCAATCAGGAGGTTTTCGAAGCGGGACTTGCCAAGCAACGGGAAAACGGCAGTTATTATGATGTGTTCCATGACGGGCGGGTTATCTTCCCCATCATCAATGTTCAGGGGAACATCATCGGGTTTGGCGGCAGAGTGCTAAAAGGGGACGGCGGCGGTGCCAAGTACCTGAACTCTCCGGAAACCGTGGTGTTTAAAAAGAAAGAGAATCTGTTTGGCTTGAACTTTGCCAAGAATGATAAATCCGACCAGCTCCTTTTGATGGAAGGGTATATGGATGTGATTTCTCTTCATCAAGCGGGAATCGGCAATGCGGTAGCATCTTTGGGGACTGCATTCACGCCGGAACAGGCACGGCTTTTGAAAAAATATGCCGGCAAGGCGGTTTTGTGTTATGACAGTGACCAGGCTGGACGCCGGGCAACACTTCGAGCAGGGGAGATTCTGACCGAGGCGGATATCAGAACCAAGGTTATGACGGTAACCGACGGAAAGGACCCGGACGAATTCATCAAGGCGAAGGGCCCCGAGATGTTCCGGATTCTCATGGAGCAGGCGAAACCTCTCCTGATGTATAGAATTGACGAACTCAAGAAAGAATACGATTTGGACAATACCGAGGAAACCGTCGAATTTATCGAGAAAGCGGCGGGCATCCTTTCGGAAATCAAGAAGCCTGCGGAACGGGAGCTGTATTTAAAGCAGGTGGCAAAAACGGCAGATATCAGTCAGGAAAGCTTGCAGGCACAGGTAAGCGTCCTGATGCGAACCCGAAACGCCATTGAAGAGCGAAAGCAGGAGCGGGAGGAACGCCGAGCTTTCGAGGAGCGAACCGGAGGCAGACGGGATATGTCGGCTATGCGGCTGACCAATGCGGAACGATTGATGCTTTATTTGTTGATTGACGGTGGTGTATTGAAGCAAGCCATAAAAGCCGGACTTTTGCCGGAGGATTTTACCCAGGGGGTACATAGAAGGATGGCAGAGCTTCTTTGGAAAGAGGCTCCGGAAAGAGGAAAGAGTACCGATATTCACAAAATGCTCCGTCAGCTCTCCGAGGAAGAGCAGGGGGTAGTGCGGGGAATCCTGACGGATAACCGATATCAGGAGATTAAGGATGCCGAAAAAGCATGTCGGCAACCGCTGGAAATCTTATTAGAAGAAAAAACACGGCGGCAACAGTCGGCGTTGATGGCAGAGGGCGATTTAAAAGAGCTGGACAGAATGCTCAAGCAAAAGAAAAAGTAAGGGGGAACCAACCATGGCAAAGAAGAAGGATACCGAATTAGAAACAAAAATAGAGGAAACCGTTGCGGTTGACGAAAAGGTTGAGGAAAAGCCTACCAAGAAGGCAAGCAAAAAGACTGCAACCAAGAAGGAAGAACCGGCTGAAGTTCAGGCAGAGGCAAAAGCGGAAGAAAAGCCTGCCAAGAAACCGGCGAAAAATGCGGGAAAGAAGGAAGAACGAAAAGACGAGACCGCTCCTGAGGCAGCCGAGAAAAAGCCTGCCAAGAAGTCTTCCAAAAAGACAGAGGAAGCGGAGCGTGAGAAAGCGGAAAAGGATGCCGAAATGGACGCCAAGGCGGATATTGAAAAGGATGCCGCAGCAGAATTAGCAAAGGACGAGGAATCGGAAAAGAAGAGCGCCCAGAAGCGCCCCGCCAACAAGAAGCAGTTGCTTCAGCAGTTGTTGGAGGAGGGGAAAAAGAAAGGCGTTTTAGACTACAAGGATATCAGTAACAAGCTGGAGGAGCTGGAACTGGATATTGCTCAGATTGATAAGATTTATGAGTATCTGGAAAAACAGGGCATTGAGATTGTAGGAAATCTAGAGGAAGAGCTGGATATTCTGGACGAAGAAATCGAGATTACCCAGGAAGAACTGGATGACATGTCGGTTCCGGACGGAGTCAGCATCGACGACCCGGTTCGGATGTATCTAAAGGAAATCGGTAAGGTTTCTCTGCTTTCCACTGCGGAGGAAACCGAACTGGCACAGAAGATGGCAGAGGGAGATAAGGCGGCAAAGCGAAAGCTGGCGGAAGCCAATCTCCGTCTGGTTGTCAGCATTGCCAAACGGTATGTGGGCAGAGGAATGCTCTTCTTGGATTTGATTCAGGAGGGTAATTTGGGTCTTATCAAAGCGGTGGATAAGTTTGACTACACCAAGGGCTATAAGTTCAGTACCTATGCAACCTGGTGGATTCGTCAGGCGATTACCCGCGCCATTGCCGACCAGGCAAGAACCATCCGGATTCCGGTGCACATGGTGGAAACCATCAATAAGCTGGTTCGGGTTTCCCGTCAGCTGGTGCAGGAGCTGGGTCGTGACCCCCTGCCCAAAGAAATTGCAAGAGAGCTGAATATGCCGGTGGATAAGGTGGGCGAAATCATGAAGATTGCCCAGGAGCCGGTTTCTCTGGAAACCCCCATCGGCGAGGAGGAGGACAGCCATCTGGGCGACTTTATCCAGGACGATGACGCTCCGGCACCCTCCGATGCAGCCACCTTTACGCTGCTCAAAGAACAGCTGGTAGATGTTCTGGGAACCCTAACCCCCAGAGAAGAAAAGGTATTACGGCTCCGGTTTGGTCTGGACGACGGTCGTGCAAGAACGCTGGAAGAGGTTGGTAAGAAGTTTAATGTAACCCGTGAGCGTATTCGCCAGATTGAGGCAAAGGCCCTCCGAAAGCTCCGCCACCCTAGCCGTAGTCGGAAACTGAAGGACTATTTGGAATAAGATACAACAAGAGCGTGAACAAAAGTTCACGCTCTTTCCTTTACAAGTTTTAGTTTTCGCTAGAGTCGGCTTTCCGAATTTCGGCACGCTTGATTTTACCGCCCAAGGTTTTGGGGAGTTCGTCCACAAACTCAATGATGCGGGGGTATTTATAAGGAGCCGTTGCCTTCTTTACATGGTTCTGGAGTTCTTTGACCAGTTCGTCAGAGGGAGTAAAGCCCTTTGCCAGAACAATGGTTGCCTTGACC
>JAZURN010000037.1:0-5663 GCA_045606185.1 Ructibacterium sp. | reverse complement strand
GGATAACACCTATATCCCGGAAAAACTGATTGTTCCCTTTATGGAAACTGTGCACGACCGGATTATGCTGGAACTCTTCCGTGGCTGCATTCGTGGCTGTCGGTTCTGCCAGGCAGGGTATATCTACCGCCCGGTGCGGGAACGGTCGGTGGAAAAGCTCTTAAAGGTGGCAGAAAACTCCATTGCAAATACCGGCTACGAGGAGATGTCCATGACCTCCTTGAGCACCAGTGACTACACCAAATTATATGAATTAACCGATGGACTTTTAGCCTTGACGGTAGATAAGAAAATCAGCTTGTCCTTACCTTCTTTGCGGGTGGATAACTTCTCCATGGAACTGATGGAAAAGGTGCAAAAGGTCAAGAAAAGCGGCTTGACCTTTGCCCCGGAGGCAGGAACCCAGCGGCTCCGGGATGTGATTAACAAGAATGTGTTGGAAGAGGACTTGATGCGGACGGCAAAGATTGCCTTTTCCGGTGGGTATAACCGGATAAAGCTGTATTTCATGTTGGGACTTCCCACCGAAACCGAGGCAGATGTTCTGGGCATTGGCGAGCTTGCGCAAAAGGTGATTGATGCCTTTTATGAGATTCCCAAGGAAGAGCGCAAGGGACGGAGTGTTTCGGTTACGGTCAGTACCTCGTTCTTTGTGCCAAAGCCCTTTACCCCGTTCCAGTGGGAACCCCAGAATAGAATCAGCGAGATGGAAGACAAGGCGAGAATGCTGAAGGAGTCTATTACCAACAAAAAGATTGTCTACAACTGGCACAACAGTGACGTCAGCTTTTTGGAAGAGGTTTTCGCCAAGGGGGATCGTCGTTTGGGAGAAGTTTTGATTACGGCGCAAAAATTGGGTTGCAAATTCGATGGCTGGACCGATTTCTTTGACTATGAAAAGTGGATGGAAGCTTTCCGAATTTGCGGCATTGACCCTGAATTTTATGCCCTGCGGCGGATGGATTTGGATGAGATTCTGCCCTGGGATTATGCGGACATTGGCGTCAGCAAGGAGTTCTTAAAGCGGGAATACGAAAAGGCTTACCGTGGAGAAACCACCCCGTCTTGTCGGGAGAAGTGCAGCGGCTGTGGTGCTACCAGGTACGGAGGAGGTGTTTGCTTTGAGTAAATGGCGTGTGGTCTTTTCCAAGACGGGAATGGGAAAGTATATCTCCCATCTGGATTTACTACGGTGCTTTACCCGTGCCATTCAGCGGAGCGGACTTCCGGTTGTCTATTCCCAGGGATTTAATCCCCACCAGAAGATGACCTTTTCTCTGCCGTTGCCCATCGGGATTACCAGCGAATGCGAAACGGTGGATATTCAGTTTGAAGATGGAATAGCGGGGGCGGAAATCATGGAAAAGCTGAACCAGAACCTGCCTATGGACATGAAGGTTCTGGCAGTTCATGAGCCGGGAGCCAAGGCGGCGGATATTGTTTCAGCAGAATACCGGATGCACGCCCTGACAGGGAAAGCGGCAGAAAAAGATGCCCTACAGAAGTTCTTTGGTTCCGGCGAGATTCTGGTTACCAAAAAGACCAAGAAAAAAGGGGAAAAGCAGATTAACCTAATGGAGTACCTCCATGCCTGGGAGATAGAAGAAATTGCAAAGGATGGGTTTACCCTTCGGGTGGTACTCTCTGCCGGTGGAGAGCGAAATTTAAAGCCGGATATTCTAGCAGCTGCTATTGGAGAATTTTTGAAAGACGGAGAGATTTCCGATTGGGAAATCCATCGGCGGAAAATCTTCTGGAAAGACAGCAAAGGAATACAGAGAATTTTTGATTAAAAGAGGAGGCGGGCATATTTGTCCGTCTTTTTTCATAGAGTAAAACAGAGGGGGTGGCGTAGATGCCTTTGGATACCGGAAGTGTTTTGTTCTATACAGTGGGATTTTTCTTGCTCTACCTTGCTTGTTGGGTTTTCATTAAGCCAATCAAATGGCTACTTCGCCTTGGGGGGAGCTGCTTGCTTGGCGGTGGTGCTATTCTCTTCTGGAATGTTCTGGCAGGGAGTTTTGGAATGACCCTGACTCTCAATCCGCTGACCGCTATGTTTGCCGGGATTTTGGGGATTCCGGGAATGATTTTGGCAGGAATTCTGGGAAGTGTTTTATAAACATGGCAGAATGACCAAAAATCGACAGAGGAAACCATGAATTTTCCATGGTGGATTCTGTCGTTTTTCTTTGGATTTTCCTTGACAAAATAGGGGTTTCCCGTTACAATATAAAGTGGTATAAAAATTTTCCAAAGATATCAATTCTGACAGAATGGAGCGATAAGATTGAGCATACAACGCTTGTTTGTAGAAAAGAAAAAGGGCTTTGATATTGAAGCCAAGGCCATGTGCCGGGATTTGAAAGAGAATCTGGGCTTAAAAGGCTTAACCGATGTCCGTATCATCAACCGCTATGATGTAGAGGGACTTTCCGATGCAGAGTTGGAACTGACCAAAGATACCGTCTTTGCAGAACCCCAGGTGGATACCCTTGTTATGGAGAATCTGGAGATTCCCCAGGGTAAGTGTTTTGCTATGGAGTATCTGCCCGGTCAGTTTGACCAGAGAGCCGACAGTGCGGCACAGTGTGTCCAGATTATGACCGGTGGGGAAAAGCCCATTGTTCGTACTGCAAAGATTGTGGTTTTGCTTGGCGATGTCAGTGATGCGGATTTGCATGCAGCAGAGAATTATTGTGTCAATCCGGTGGAGTCCCGTCTTGCAAGCTTTGAAAAACCGGAAACCTTAAAGGACAAGCTGGAGGCACCTGCCGATGTAAAGACTATGGACGGCTTTATCGACCTTGACGAAGATGGATTGAAGGCATTTTTGTCTGAGCTGGGACTTGCCATGGATTTGGATGATGTAAAGTTCTGTCAGGAATATTTCAAGAATACCGAAAAGAGAAATCCCACCTTGACTGAGGTGCGGATGATTGATACATACTGGTCTGACCATTGCCGGCATACCACATTCTCCACCATTTTAGATAACGTGGAGATTGAGGATAAGCTGGTAAAGAAAGCTTATGACAATTATCTGGATTCCCGGAAAGCAGTCTACGGCGACCGGAAGAAGAACATCTGCCTGATGGATGTTGCTACCATTGCGGTCAAGGAACTGAAAAAACAGGGCGTTCTTACGGCGCTGGACGAATCCGAGGAAATCAATGCCTGCTCCATCAATGTTAAGGTGGAGATGGAGGACGGAACAAACGAAGATTGGCTTGTGATGTTCAAGAACGAAACTCACAACCACCCCACCGAAATCGAACCCTTCGGCGGTGCGGCTACCTGCCTTGGCGGTGCCATCCGCGATCCGCTGTCCGGACGTTCCTATGTATATCAGGCAATGCGGGTAACCGGCTCTGGCGACCCCAGAGCCACCCTAAAAGATACCATGCACGGCAAGCTCCCTCAACGGAAGATTACCGTGGGTGCAGCACAGGGCTATAGCTCCTATGGTAACCAGATTGGTCTTGCTACGGGGCAGGTTGCAGAGATTTACGACCAGGGTTACATTGCCAAGAGAATGGAAATCGGTGCGGTTATTGCGGCGGCACCGAAGGAAAATGTCATCCGTGAGGTGCCCGAAGCCGGGGATGTGGTTATCCTCCTTGGCGGCATGACCGGGCGGGACGGTTGCGGCGGTGCAACCGGTTCTTCCAAGGCACATGACGATTCCTCTTTGGAATCCTGCGGTGCCGAGGTACAAAAGGGTAACGCTCCGGTAGAACGAAAGCTCCAACGGTTGTTTAGAAAGAAAGAGGTTACCACCCTGATTCGCCGTTGTAATGACTTTGGTGCCGGTGGTGTTTCTGTTGCCATTGGCGAATTGGCTGACGGCTTGCAGATTAACTTGGATAAGGTTCCCAAGAAGTACGAGGGTCTGGACGGTACCGAGCTTGCCATCTCCGAATCCCAGGAGAGAATGGCGGTTGTGGTTCGTGCCAAGGATGTGGACAAGTTTATTGCCGAGGCTGATAAGGAGAATTTAGAGGCAGTTGTGGTTGCAGAGGTAACCGACACCAATCGTCTGCAGATGGCATGGCGTGGCAAGACCATCTGCGACATTAGCCGTGATTTCTTGAACACCAACGGTGCGGAAAAGCATAATGACGTTTTTGTTCCGGCAGGGAACTACGGGGCAGAACTTTTTGAAAATACACCTGATGGTAATACCTGGAGTGAAAAGCTCCATAACCTGATGGGAGATTTGAACATTGCATCCCAGAAAGGTCTGGTAGAGCGGTTTGACAGTACCATTGGTGCCGGTTCGGTCTTCATGCCTTATGGCGGTAAGTATCAACTGACTCCTCAGCAGAATATGGTAGCCAAGATTCCTACCATCCATAAGGAAACCAACACCGCAACGGTAATGAGCTATGGCTATAATCCCAAAATTTCCAAGGCAAATCCCTATTTGGGTGCTGTTTATGCCGTAGTGGATTCTGTTACCAAGGCAGTTTGTGCCGGTGCGGATTACAGGGATATTTACCTGACCTTCCAGGAATACTTTGAGCGTCTGGGCAATGACCCCAAGCGTTGGGGAAAGCCTCTGGCGGCACTCCTTGGCGGCTATACCGCCCAGGAGGCTCTGGGCATTGCTGCCATCGGCGGTAAGGACAGTATGTCCGGCTCCTTTAACGAGATTGATGTACCTCCCACATTGACCTCTTTTGCAGTAGCGCCCATTTCTGCAAAGACTGCAAATTCCAGCGAGTTCAAGGGTGCAGGGAACGTGGTATTATGGCTGAAACCAAAATATGACGAAAATAAGATGCCTGATTTTGAGAGCTTAAAGGTACTCTATGGCATGCTTTACAATATGATTAACGACACCCAGTTCGGCTTGATTCAGTCTGCATGGGCAGTGGGTGCCGGCGGTGTGATGGAAGCCATCTGTAAGATGGGTTTTGGTAATAAGATTGGTTTTGAATTCTCAGGCTGCTGCGATAAGAAGAACCTCTTTGATGCTAGCTACGGTAGCATTTTGGTTGAGGTCAAGGGTGCTGGTGCAGTTGGTTTTATCGGCGATTTGGTAGAGGCAGTCAAGCTTGGACATACCACCGACGACGGTAAGATTACCATTGAGGGCGAAGAGATTGCTCTGGATAGCCTGATTGCCGCATGGGAAAAGCCTCTAGAGGAGGTCTTTGCTACCAATGCCAAGTACGAAGATGTTGGCATGAAGACCTTTGCTTATGGCGAAAGAGTTAACATCAAGCCTTCCCAGACCTTTGCAAAACCCAGAATCTTCATTCCAGCATTCCCGGGTACCAACTGTGAATACGACTCCGCCCGTGCCTTTGAGCGTGCCGGCGGTGTAGCTGATGTGCAGATTTTCAAGAACTTAAAAGCGGAACACATTGAGGACTCCATCAATCGCTTTGTGGATTCCATCAAACAGGCACAGATTGTGATGCTCCCTGGTGGCTTCTCTGGCGGCGATGAGCCGGATGGCTCCGGTAAGTTTATCAAGGCGGCATTTGAGAATGAGCGGGTGAAAGAGGCGGTAATGGAACTTCTCTATAAGAGGGATGGTTTGATGCTGGGTATCTGTAACGGCTTCCAGGCCTTGATTAAGCTCGGCTTGGTTCCCTATGGCGAAATCCGTAAGGCGGAGAGCGATGGGCCTACCCTGACCTTTAACACCATTG
>JAZURN010000036.1:0-5285 GCA_045606185.1 Ructibacterium sp. | reverse complement strand
GGACTTACCTGCACCGGTTTCACCGGTTAAGGCATGGAAACCATCTTCAAACGCAACCAGTACATCTTCAATGACGGCTACATTTTTGATATGTAATTCTCTTAACATATGACGCACCTCCTATCAACCATTTAATCTGATAGTTTCTTTCTTAACACATCAAAGAAGTTTTGCTGATTAGGAATCAACAATTTAACAACATCGTTCGAACGGCTAATTTCTATTTTTTGGTTCTCTTTTAGCACATGCCGCCGCTTTCCATCCACCATCACAAGCACCGAGGACCGGTAGGGCGGTCTTGAAACCACTTCCACACGATGACTGCCTGGAATGACGGTAGATCTTGCTTTCATGGTGTGAGGACAAATCGGTGTTAGCATCATAGCTTCCATTTCCGGGTGCATAATTGCGCCACCGGCTGACAGAGAATATGCGGTAGAACCAACTGCCGTTGCCACAATCAACCCATCTGCGGAATAGGTACCAATACAGGTTCCGTTAACCGATGCGGATACATTAATCATTCTGGAGTATCCGTCGCCGGAAACCACAACATCATTAAGAGCAGTAAATTTCTGTAACACACGTTCCTCTTCCACAACAGAACAATCCAACATCATGCAGTTGCGTATGGAATAGTTTCCTGATAAAATATCCTCAAAAACTTGGTAATTTCCTTTTTCTGTTTGAGCAAGAAATCCCAAATGCCCAAGATTGATTCCCATAATCGGTGTTCCGGTTTTGGCAGCCATTGGTGCCACCTTTAAGATGGTCCCATCGCCACCCAAAACAAGGGCAACCTCTACCGAGCTCAAAATCTCCTCCAAAGAGCCAAAAGTCACAGCCTTAAAGCCCATACCGGAAAACTCCGATTCCATATAGATTTCACAATCACGTCCCTGTAAAATCGCAAGAACCTTTTTGGTTTCCAGTAAACCTACGTCTCTGGTTTCGTTGGGGATAATGGCAAATTTTTTCATTACAATCACCTATCCAGTACATGGGATTCTTTAACCAGGGTCGAAATATCAAATTCTTTGTTCTCGCCCTGCTTGCCCAAATACATTAAATATTCTATATTTCCTTCCGGTCCCCGAACCGGCGAAAAATCAAGACCTAATACGGAAAAACCAATCTCCTTGGTAAATTCCAAAACCCGTTCAATGACTTCAATATGAACCTCCGGATCTCGAACGACTCCCTTTTTCCCAACCTTTTCTCTGCCAGCTTCAAACTGAGGCTTAATCAGGCAAACCCCTTGCCCCTCCTTATGTAACAGAGAAAAGGCTACCGGTAATACCAGTTTCAAAGAAATAAAGGAAACGTCCACCGAGAAAAAATCAATGGCGTCAGGAACCTGTTCCTGGGTTACATAGCGGATATTGGTTCTCTCTAAATTGACCACTCTGGAATCCTGCCGCAGCTTCCACGCAAGTTGTCCGTATCCAACATCAATGGAATAAACCTTCTTCGCACCATTTTGCAACATACAATCGGTAAATCCGCCTGTAGAAGCACCAATATCCATACAAATCTTTCTGTCAATATTGATGGGAAATACCTGCATCGCCTTCTCCAGCTTTAAACCTCCACGGCTAACATACTGCAGAGTTTTTCCCCGCAGTTCAATCTGTTCATCGCCGGTTACCGACTCGCCGGCTTTTGTGGCTTTTTGTCCATTAATGTAAACTTCTCCTGCCATAATCACTGATTGTGCCATAGAACGGCTGGGCACCAAGCCCTGCTCCACCAAATACTGATCCAGACGTTGTTTCGCCATACCTTCTCCTTATACTCTGCGATATCGTTCCATAATTCTCTGGGCAATTTTTTTTGCCGAAAGACCATATTTTTCTTTTAACTGAGGAACCGTTCCCTGAACAATAGGCTCATCCGGATAAGCAAGCACAAGGACCTCCCGTTTCAAGAGCATCAAAACTTGTTGTCCGAAACCGCCGGTTTCTACATTGTCCTCCAAGGAGACGACTAATTTTTTTCCTCTACTGTGCTTCAAAAGCATTTCTTCATCAAGAGGTTTGACCGAACGGACATCCAGAACCGCTACACTAATATGATGCTCCTCCAGAAGTTCTGCCGCCGCCAAGGCATCAAACACCGTGGTACCAACTGCGGCAATCAAGACATCATTACCATCCCGCAGTAAATTGGCTTTGGTAATATTCGGGGAGAGATTCGACCCCGGTATGCTATACTGTACTTCCCCTCGAGGATATCGAATAGCAATTGGACCCTTTGCCTCTTCTACAGCATAGACAAGCATCGCCTGCAAGTCCCTGCCATTGGAGGGGGACAAAACCGTAAATCCAGGGAGCGGCAACAGATAGGACAAATCAAACACACCATGATGGGTTTCTCCATCCGCACCTACCGGCCCGCAACGGTCAATACAGAATATAGCATGAAGTTTCTGCAATGCAACATCATGCAAAAGCTGGTCATATCCTCTTTGCAAAAAAGTGGAATAAACTGCAAAACAAGGAATCATTCCCGCCTTAGAAAGACCTGCCGCAAAGGTCACGGCATGTTGCTCTGCAATTCCCACATTAAAAAACCGTTCCGGAAACCGCTCCTGAAACTTTTTAAGTCCCGTTCCCAAAGGCATTGCCGCCGTAATAGCCAGCAGTTTGGGGTTATCCTTTGCCAACGTTACAACGGTATCTCCAAAGAGTGTGGACCAATCCATTGTTTCCGTCGCCTTTAAAGGGCGTCCAGTCTGAGAATCAAAGTTGGAAACTCCATGAAAAAACTCCGGGTTCTTTTCTGCTGGAACATAACCCTTTCCTTTTTTGGTTCGAACATGAATGAAAACTGGTTCCTGTTTTGTCTTTGCCTGTTGAAAAATAACTTTCAAATCTTCCAGATTGTGTCCGTCAACTGGTCCCATATAGGAAAATCCCAAATCCTCAAACAAGACACTACGAACAACCAACCTCTTAACCATTTTTTTAAATCCCTTAATCCACCGCTTTAAGGGGGGACCAAGCAAAGGAATTTTATCAAGAGCAGACTTTACATTTGTTTTAAAATCAAAATAACGTCTGGTATTCCGCAGTCGCTTTAATCGACGTGAAAGTCCACCTACATTTTTAGAAATGGACATTCCATTATCGTTTAGAACAACAATCAAGGGAATCTTCATGGCACCCGCATGGTTCATGGCTTCAAACGCCATACCTCCCCCCAAAGAGCCGTCCCCAATGACCGCAACTGCCGTTTTCTTTTCTCCACGAAGCTTTGCGGCTACAGCAAAGCCAACTGCTGCAGAAATTGAGGTAGAGCTATGTCCGGTGTTAAAAGCATCTGCATCACATTCCTCCGTCTTAGGAAAGCCACTCAACCCATTCATTTGCCGTAACGAAGAAAAGCTTTTCCACCGTCCGGTCAATATTTTATGGACGTATGCCTGATGTCCCACATCCCAGACAATCCGGTCATAATCCACATCAAATACTTGATGCAGCGCCATAGTTAATTCCACAACGCCCAGACTTGCCGCCAGATGTCCACCTGTTTCCGAAACATGCTGAACCAAAAATTCGCGAATTTCAGTTGCCAAAAGCTTTTGCTGGTCGTCTGAAAATTGCTTAATATCAGCGGAGGCAGTAATCCTCTCTAAAAGCATCTTCCTACCTCCTCCTTTCCATCCTTCATTCACAAATTACTCTACAGACTTTTCTTCTTCCGGCATCATATACTTTTTGATTTTTGGATAAACACTGAAGTTAACCAAAAATCCGGAAAAACTTAAGAAAAACGTAGCTTCCAAAACCCACAGTAATACTAAAAACAATGGGAAATAACCATTGGAAAGCTGAACAACAAGATAAACAGGCACTAAATGAATCAATAACAAAAGTGCTAGTGTAAGCAGATTCGAAGGAAGCTTTCCGATTGCAAAAATAATTGCATTGCGAAACAAATCCTTGACCGATAATCGGAAGGTGACCATCATAGGATAAAGGTAAAAATGCATTAAGGTGTAAAGCAAAATCAAAAGCCATATCATGTATTGGAAAATTGCCATCATTCCAGACATGGTAGAGTAAACCCGAATTGCAATACAAAACAAAGTAAACACAACCACATCAATGGCAAAAACCGCCAAAGATTGTTTAAAATTATCCTTTACAGCATCCTTGAAATCGCTCCATATCCAAGCATGTTCCTCCCGAGCAAAATTTCTCCAGACAAAGGTAGCTCCGGCGGTTGCCGGTCCCATTCCCCACAAAACTGTAAATAAGTAGGTAAGACCTATTCGCCCAATTACATCCAGGGTAGCACAAAGTTGCATTTCAAGTTCTATGGCTGTCGATTCCAACCCACTTGCATTCTGTTCCGCTATCGTGCGAATAAATCCACGAACAGAATCCATTGACAAAATAGGGCTAGTAATCATGCCTGTTAGAAATAACATCAACAAAAAGGTAGGAATGAGTGCCAAAGAATAAAGCAAATTAAGCTTAAAAAGACGACCGCTTTTTCGTCCAAAAACTTCCCAGAATCGAAAAAAACTACGTTTTTTCGGTGCGGTTTCGTCAACTCCCTTTCCGGGTTTATCATAATTCATTTGAAATAATCCCATAAATATTCTCCTCTGTTATCGAAGTGCATTTTATTTTCCGGAACAAAATCCGGCGGCAAAGGGATTTCTTTTCTATGTTGATACATTCGAAAGACAATTAAATACACCGCCAAGCATAAAATGGCAAGAGGAATCAAAAAACGACGATCGAATTTCAACATTCGTTTGTTATAGGGCAACAGGACGACTTACCAAGTGAACAAGATTGCCATCCGGATCCTCAAAAAACATAATACCAAGACCGCTTTCGTTAACAACCGGCTCCTTTAACCCATTAACACCAGCTGCACGAACCTTTTCAACCGCAGCTTCAAAGTCGTCCACACAGATAGCCAAATGACGAAAACCTGCCGCATTTGCTGCATCCTTACCGCCATCAACATCGGTCTTACCAAATTCAATCATATTGCCGTTGCTTGCTTTTACCATGTATACATCAGGGCCGCCGTCAATAACGATCTCCCAATCAAACAAATTAACGTACCAGTCAACCAACGCCTTTACATCTTTAGATAAAATTAAAATGTGTTCAATTCCAAATTTCATCATTAGTTTCTCCTTTTTTCAATTATTTTTTATATCTGGAAGCCAGTTCCTTGAAAACATCATCCCAGGTAAGGCCCTGTTCCACCAGGACAACAGACAGATGATACATCAAATCAGCTGTTTCATACTGAACTTC
>JAZURN010000035.1:0-26622 GCA_045606185.1 Ructibacterium sp. | reverse complement strand
GGTGCCGAGGCGGAGATTATCTTTGCCAACCAGCCCAAGGCGATTCTTGACTATACCGATTGTATCATCAACTGCGATATTCATACCCGGAAACGGACCAAGAGAATTTTAAAGGAAGCAGGAGCAAAGGTTGTATGCAGCTTGGATGATATTTTGAACGCACCTGTCAATGGAAGCGGTTATAATGAAAAGTATGGTCTTCTTGGCTCCAATAAATCCACCGAAGATACCATCAAGCTTTTCCCTCAGGAATGTAAGGATTTGGTTCTGGATATCCAAAAGAGAGTTCTGGATGCGACCGGCGTTCATGTGGAGGTTATGGTCTACGGCGATGGTGCCTTCAAGGATCCCCAGGGCAAAATCTGGGAACTGGCTGACCCTGTTGTTTCTCCTGCGTATACCG
Source organism: Ructibacterium sp. (assembly GCA_045606185.1). Taxonomy (GTDB): domain Bacteria; phylum Bacillota; class Clostridia; order Monoglobales; family Monoglobaceae; genus Ructibacterium. The sequence continues at coordinate 26,219 of JAZURN010000035.1, read as the reverse complement.
ATGGTCTTATTGGAACTCCCAATGAACTGAAACTGAAGTATCTGGCGGATAATGACTATAAGGATTTGTCCGGCGAGGCGCTCAAAGAGGCAATTTCCAAGAGCATCAAGGAAAAGGACGGCAATCTGGTGGGCAATATGGCATCTCAGGGTACTACGCCCCGTCAGCTTACCGATTTGATTGGTTCTCTCTGCGATTTGACCAGTGGTTCCGGCGATAAGGGAACCCCTGTTGTTTTGGTTCAGGGATATTTTGATAACTACACCAATTAACCCTGTATTTTATCCCGTGTGTCCAGATGGACATACGGGATTTTCTATTACAAAAAGATGATAGAAAAATATTAAAATTAGTTGAAAAAGAAAAAACGATATGATAGAATAGCCATTAGAGGGATTATTTGTCGTTCTAGGGCAGAACTCTGTTCTTCCTATTCATCCGAAAAAAATAAAATTTACATATTTATTTTTAAGTTCAAAAGAACGAGGAGGAGTTAGTTATGAAATTAGTTTACGGTGTCAATGACAAGCCGAAGTTTGGTCAGTTGATCGTTTTTGCTCTCCAACAGTTGCTTGCCATCATGACCGCAACCTTAGTGGTTCCGGTTATCATCAACAGTACCTGCGGTACCAATATGAGCTCCGCTGCAGCGCTTTTGGGTGCAGGTCTTGGTACTTTGGTTTACATCGCATTTACCAAGAAGAAGAGTCCGGTATTTTTGGGTTCATCCTTTGCTTTTATTGGGTCTATGGTAGCAGCCTTTGCCGGCGGCGTATCCATGGCATTAGGTTTTCTTGGCTTAATCATCGGTGCTATTTTTGCAGGTCTTGTCTATGTGGTTATTGCAATCATTGTCAAGTTTGCAGGTGTTAAGTGGATTGACAAGGTAATGCCGGTTGCGGTTATCGGTCCCACTGTTGCCATTATTGGATTGAGTCTTGCAGGCAATGCCATAGGCGATATCTTAAAGGGCAGTGTACCCGACGTAACTGCCTCTCCTCTGATTACCACTCTTTGCGGCGTTGTTACTCTGATTATTACCATTCTTTGCTCCACCTACGGCAAAAAGACTGCTAAACTGATTCCCTTTATCATCGGTATTTTAGGTGGTTATGCTCTCTCTGGTATCTTTACCATCATTGGTTATAGTGCAAACATTGATGCCTTGAAGGTTCTCAATGTAGCCCCCTTTACTGCTCTGGTTGCAGACGGCGTTACGTTAAGCACCTTCCTGTCCGTCCCCGACTTTACCATATTGACTGCATGGAAGGGGCTTGGCGAGCTGAATGGTGCGTACATCGGTACCGTTGCGGTAGCTTATGTTCCTGTTGCTTTCGTGGTTTTGGCAGAGCATATTGCTGACCACAAGAATATTTCTTCCATCATTGAAGCCGATTTGCTGGAAGAACCGGGTCTTCACAGAACCCTGCTGGGCGACGGTATCGGTTCCATGGTTGGTGCTCTCTTTGGCGGTTGTCCCAACACCACCTACGGCGAGTCCGTTGGTTGTGTGGCAATTACCAGAAACGCTTCCGTCTCCACCATTATTACTGCAGCTGTTCTGGCAATCCTGATTGCGTTCATCTCTCCCTTTATCGCATTTGTAAACTCTATCCCCTCCTGCGTTATGGGTGGTGTTTGTATGGCACTTTATGGCTTCATTGCGGTATCCGGTCTTAAGATGATTCAGAAGGTTAACCTGAACCTCAACAAGAATCTCTTCGTGGTTTCCACCATTTTAATTTCCGGTATCGGCGGTTTGACCTTGACTTTTGGCAAAGTTACCATTACCTCTATTGCTTGTGCACTGATTCTGGGTATCATTGTTAATTTGTTTGTGAAGAACGCACCTGAAGAAGAATAGGAGAATTACCATGAAAAACGTGACAGTATTTGACCATCCTTTAATTCAGCATAAAACCACCATTCTTCGACAGATTTCCACAACCAATAAGGAGTTCCGGGAATCGGTAGAGGAAATTACCATGCTAATGTGCTATGAGGCACTCAGGGATTTGCCTTTGGAGGATGTGGAAATCGAAACACCCATCCAAAAGACGACCCAGAAGATGCTCAAGGGTAAGAAGCTTGCCATTGTCCCCATTCTCCGTGCCGGATTGGGAATGGTAGGAGGAATGTTATCCTTGGTTCCTACTGCAAAGGTAGGACACATTGGTATGTATCGAGATGAGGTTACCATGCAGCCTCAGGAATACTATTGTAAGCTTCCCGAGGATATTGACAAACGGTTGATTGTAGTGGTTGACCCTATGCTGGCAACCGGTGGTTCTGCCATTGATGCCATCTCCCAGATTAAGTCCTACGGCGGCAGTAATATCAAGTTCCTTTGCTTGATTGCCGCACCCGAGGGGATTGAGGCTTTGACCAAAGCTCATCCCGATGTGCAGATTTATTGTGCCAATGTGGATGAGGGACTTAACGAAAATTGTTATATTGTTCCCGGCCTTGGCGATGCCGGCGATAGAATCTTTGGTACGAAATAGCTAAAAAGGATATGGGGTAGATGAATATACCCTATATCCTTTTTGTTTTCTCATTGACAGAAAGAAAAACCTGTTGTAAAATAATGTTATCTCAAAGATTGAGGGGAATGCGGTATGAAACGTAAAATCACAGAGGTATCTGTCTTTGAATTTTTCCTATGTATGTTTGTGATTCTGATTCATCTCCTTTCGGAGGGGGTAGACTCCTTCCCGAAATGGAGCTTTTTGTCCATTCTGTTCTCCTCGTTAACACGGCTTGCTACCTTTGCAGTACCGGGTTTTGTTTTTACCAGCGGGCTAAAGATGTTTTATAAATATGGAGATAGAAAGCGGTTCCCCTACCCCAAATTCCTTTGGGACCGTGTAAAGAAGATTTGTATTCCCTACTGCATTGCCATCACGCTTTATTATCTGGTGTTTGTTTGGGTAATTGAAGTTTATGATTTTAGCTGGGAGCAGCTCTGGCATTTTCTAATTACCGGAAGCATTTCTGCGCAGTTCTATTTTGTGATTTTGATTCTTCAATTTTACCTGCTTATGCCGGTTTGGATTTGTTTTAGCCGTATCAAAAGCAAAGCCTTTTCTGGTATTTTGATTGGTCTTTCTTTGGTGCTGACTGTTCTTTTTAGAATGTATTTTCCGTATGGTGCAGGTATCCATAAAATCTTCCCATCCTATTTTGTTTTCTGGATTCTGGGAATGTATGCAGGCCTTAACTACGAAAAGTTTGAGGAGTTCATCAAGCAGAATAAGATTATGATTTACGTTGGCTGGTTGGTGTTGGCGGTAACCCATTGTGCCCTTTCCTACATGGAATTCGGGGGATTGATTCGATATGAAATTTCTCCGTTGATTGTGGTTTTGTTCTGTTTCTTTTCGATTTTTGGATTTTATTCCTACACCAAGGAACTGACACTCTCCTTGGAGAGCAAAGGAAAAGGCCTGCTTACCAGTATTTCGCAGGCCTCTTATGATATTTACTTGCTCCATTGTTTAATCATTATTTTCATGAATTGGCTGATGACCCGGATGGAGATTGACAATCTGCTTCAAAGATTCTTCATCAATTTTGTAGTAACCTATATGTTGTCGATTATTTTTTGCGTGTTAGAGTCTACCATCTACACCAATCTTCGTGCAAGCTATCTCCGTGCCTCAGCAACAAGAGCCCGCAAGATGGCCCGTCGAAAACGCTATCTGTAGGTTAAAGCCGCCGGTGTAGGCGTCCACGTCCAGGATTTCTCCGGCAAAGAAAAGACCGGATACCAATTTGGATTCCATGGTGGAGGGGTTGACCTCTTTTACATTGACACCTCCGGATGTGATGATTGCCTGCTCAATTGGACAGAATCCAGTAATATGGAATTCCGTTTCCTTAAGTATTTGAACCAACCGACTCCGTTCCTCTTTGGTAACGGAGTTTATCTTTTTTCGGGGGTCAATTCCGGAAAGAGAAACGACAGTTGAAATCAAAGAAGCAGGGAGTAGATTGCTTAAGCTATTACAAAAATCCCGGTTTAGATTCTGTTCAAAGTCCCGTAAAATACGGCGGTCAAGCTGCTCTGTGTCAAGTGCAGGCTTTAAATCCAGCAATAGGCGATACTCTTCATGGCCCATTTTCCGCATATGGGCACTGGCGCTTAAGATAACGGGACCTGTCAGTCCAAAGTGGGCGAACATCATTTCCCCAAAATCTGAATAGATTCGCTTTCCCTTTTGATTCAATACAGTAATGCCGATGTTTTTGAGGGTAAGACCCTGCACATCGGCAATCCAGTCTTCTGCCACTGTCAAAGGAACCAGAGAGGGACGAATGTCAGTGATTTGATGTCCCAGATTTTCCGCCCAGGTGTAGCCGTCTCCGGTGGAGCCGGTCTTTTGATAGGAAAGCCCTCCCGTTGCCAGAATTATACTATCTGCCAAAATCTTGCCCCGTTTTTCGGTCAGGATGCCAGAGATTTTGCCATCCTGGGTTAAAATATCATCTACCCGGTCGCAAATGAGTTCCACATTGTTATCAATAAGGTGTTTTTGGAGTGCATTAACAATATCCTGACTCTTGTCGGACACCGGGAAGACACGGTTCCCCCGCTCTATCTTGAGGGGAACACCCAATTCCTCAAAAAATGCCATGGTTTGCTGGTTGGTAAAGCTGTAAAAAGCACTGTATAAAAAGGAGCCGTTGGTGGGGACATTACGAATAAGGTCTTCCGGGTCTTCGCAGGCGTTGGTGACATTGCAGCGACCCTTTCCTGTAATCAAAAGCTTTTTGCCCAGCTGTTTGTTTTGCTCAATCAGTTTGACGTGAAGTCCACGCTTTGCAGCAATGCCTGCCGCCATCATCCCTGCCGGACCGCCGCCGATAACAATAATTTGTTTCATCATTTCCACCGGATTTCTTTATCGTTTTCTTTTTCGTCAATATATCATAGAACGATGCAAATGTCAACGATTCCGGCGTTGGCAAAGGGGGGAAAAGGAATTTATGAGAATATACTGGACATTTTGATAAAAAGTGGTATAATGTTTGCAGTAAGTCTTGACAAGCAAGCCTTTGCGGCTTTGCCGCAGATGTACTGCGTACATCCCTGCAACATTGACGGCGTCGCAAAAATGCCCTTGCAAGCAAGCATTTTTACTCCTGGTAGAGTGTTTGCAGTAAGTCTTGACAAGCAATTTTTTACTCCTGGTAGAATCAGTGCGGAGTGTAGGGTCCGGCGTCCTCGACGGCCCGGAAAGAAAATAAAATCAATTTATCAAATGAAATGGAAGGGATTCTATGAATATCATTTTGGTTGGTTGCGGTAAAGTGGGAGATGCCCTTGCCCACAAGCTGACCCGAGAGGGACATAACCTTACGGTCATTGACACCAATGCAGAAAAGATTCAGAATATTACAGAAAAGCTGGATGTTATGGGGGTTTTGGGAAACGGCTCATCCATTGCGGTTCTGGAAGAAGCAGGTCTTGAAGATGCAGACGTTTTTATTGCTGTGACCGGCTCCGATGAACTGAACCTGCTTTGTTGTATGTTTGCGAAGAAGGCGGGACAATGCCGTGCAGTGGCACGGGTGCGGAATCCTCTTTATAGCAAAGAACTGGAATTCATTCGGCAACAGTTGGGGATTTCTACCATTATCAACCCCGAACTGGCTACAGCACGGGAGATTTCTCGTCTGCTCCGGTTCCCGGCAGCAAATAAGATTGATACTTTTGCCGATGGTAAGGTTCGGTTGATTAAGTTCAAGCTGGAGGATGCCCATGGGGTGGATGAAATGCCCTTAAAAGATATCCCTCGTAGGATGGGATGCGATGTCCTGATTTGTGCGGTGGAGCGGGGGCATGAAGTGATTATCCCCGATGGCGAATTTATCCTGAAAAACGATGATAGGGTTACGGTATTGGCAACGCAGGAGAAGGCCAATGAGTTTTTTAAAAAGCTGGGACTTCCCATTACCCCTGCGAAAAACGCTATGATTGTCGGCGGTGGAGATATCGGGTTTTATCTGGCAAAGGAACTGTTGCACCATCATATTCAGGTGCGGCTGATTGAGAAGGATATTAAGCGTTGTGAGGAATTGGCAGAACTTCTGCCGGGAGCAACGGTGCTTCACGGAGACGGGACCGACCGTCAGTTACTCCTGACCGAGGGCTTGAAGATGGCGGAGGCATTTGTGGCAGTAACTGACTTGGATGAGGAAAATATTATGCTCGCCATGTTTGCAAAAAAACAGGGCGTTCCCACCACGGCGACGAAGATTAACCGTCTTGAATTTGATGATATTATGGAAGAACTGAACATCGGCAGTGTGGTTTATCCCAAATACATCATCTGTGATTTCATTGTTCAGCATATTCGGGCATTGCAGAACGAGTCCGGCAGTAACGTGAAGACCCTTTACCAGATTCTGGACGACCGTGTAGAGGCACTGGAATTTACAGTACATCAGGAATCCAATGTAACCAATATACCCCTTGCGGAATTGTCCTTAAAGCCCAACCAGTTGATTTGCTGCATTACCCGGGGAGAACAGGTTATCATCCCCAGAGGTTCCGATACCATTCAGGTGGGGGATACTGTGATTGTGGTAACTCTGGCACAAGGTTTGCAGGATTTGACGGATATTTTAGCAGACTGACGGAGGTAGAACATGAATCTATCAATGGTTATTTATACTCTGGGCAGAGTCCTTCTCTGCGAGGGCGCTCTGCTGGGACTCCCTTTACTGGTTTCGGCAATCTACAAGGAAAACAACGGTGTTATAGCATTTTTAATTACCATGGCACTCTGTTTCGTTCTGGGGGTTGTATGTTCTTGGAAAAAGCCGAAGAATCGGATTTTTTATCTCCGAGAGGGATTTGTCATTACGGCACTTTCGTGGATTGTTATTAGTGTTTTGGGTTCGTTGCCGTTCTTACTCTCCGGTGCCATGACTGATCCCATCGGCGCATTGTTTGAAACAGTATCCGGATTTACCACAACCGGTGCCAGTGTCCTGAACGATGTGGAGGTCCTTCCCAGAGGTGTTATGTTTTGGAGAAGCTTTACCCACTGGATTGGTGGAATGGGCGTTCTGGTCTTTGTTTTGATGCTTAAGTCCCCAGCTGGTGGTTCCGATACCAATTTGATGAAGGCAGAAAGCCCGGGTCCTCAAGTGGAAAAATTGGTTCCCAAGTTGCAGGTTACGGCGAAGATTCTTTACGGAATTTATATTGCCATGACCATAACCCAAATTATTCTACTATTGCTGGGCGGTATGCCGTTGTTTGATGCAGTGACCACCTCGTTTGGTACGGCAGGTACCGGTGGCTTTGGTATCAAAAACGATAGTATAGCAGGATACTCCCCTTATCTGCAGTGGGTTGTTACCATCTTTATGATTTTGTTTGGTGTAAACTTTGGTGCGTATTTTCTTCTGCTCCAGGGGAAGATCAAACGGGCGTTTGCCATTGAGGAGCTTCGGTGGTATTTCTATTTGATTCTCGGTGCCATTGTCTTGATTTCTGTCAATACCTGGACGATGTTTGAAAGCGGTGCCGATACCATTCGCCATGTAGCCTTTCAGGTGGGCTCTATCATTACCACCACAGGTTATGTAACCACCGATTTCAATCTTTGGCCCCAGCTGTCTAAGACCATTTTGGTTATCCTGATGTTTGCAGGTGCCTGTGCCGGCAGTACCGGCGGCGGTATTAAGATTTCAAGGTTGGTGGTGCTCTGCAAAACCGTGCGAAAAGAAATTCGCCAGTTTATCCATCCCAATAGTGTTACTAAGGTATCGGTGGGAGGAAAGACTGTTCCTCATGAGGTGGTGCGTTCCATCAATGTATTCTTTGCGGCATATATGTTAATTTTTGCGGCATCGGTTCTTCTAATTTCTCTGGATAATCTAGACTCTACCACCTGCTTCACGGCGGTAGTATCTACCATCAATAATATCGGTCCTGGTCTGGAACTAGTTGGCCCCACCGGAAACTTCTCCTGTTTTTCGGGATTTAGTAAGTTGGTATTGATTTTTGATATGTTAGCTGGCAGACTGGAGATTTTCCCCATCTTGCTCCTTTTCAAACGGGAAACCTGGAAAAAGTTTTAAAAAAGAGGCTTCGTAAGAAGCCTCTTTTTCTGTTAGTTATCGCAGCCGGAAAGCAACTTCACAAGGCAAGCCACCGAGGTTATCAGGAGTGAGAAAAAGGCAAGCAGTAGGCCTGCAAAGATAGCACCGATAACGCTGGTGGCAGCAAAGGTGACCGCCAAAAGGATTAGTGCAAATAAAATGGTGCCTAAAATTCCGATAAGCAAGGTTGTCAGTGCAGCACATACACAGGTTCTGACATTATATCCGTCGTTTGCAGCAGTAGCTAGAGCGGTAGCGCCCAGAAAGACAACGGCAATCCCAAACACAACCCATAAAAAAGCAGGAGTTAAAGTAATAATGCCGCTGATTGTGAGAAAGCCTGTGATAATGCCAACAATAATACTTGCAACAACAGACAGTGCGGTGCAATCGCACCGGTAACAGTTACAGTTATTCATCATTTCAAATTCACCTCCCATAGCAATATATGCAAATACTGTCGAATGGGGAACAAGTTTTCCTTGAAATGAAAGGGGGGATATGATATGATGAAATCAAGCTGAAAGATGGGAAGATTGTTTGCGAATTTTAGAAAGAAAAGAGGAGATAAAGCCAATGAAGTTACTGATTGCATCGGATATTCATGGTTCAGTGGTTTACTGCCGGAAGCTGATGGATGCCATAGAACGGGAAAACCCCGATAACATATTGCTGCTGGGAGATTTGCTCTATCACGGCCCCAGAAATCCTTTGCCGGAGGGATACGCCCCCAAAGAAGTGGCAGAGATGCTGAATGGAATCAAGAAAAAACTGATTTGTGTTCGTGGAAACTGTGACGCCGAGGTAGACCAGATGATGGTGGATTTCCCTATTTTGAGCGATTCCGCCTTGGTTTGCTGGGAAGGACAAACGATTTATGCAGCCCATGGACATCACGAATTCCCGCCTATGCAGGCAGGAACAGTTGTCCTGTCCGGACATACCCATATCCCCCATAACCGAGAGGAAACAGGAATTCGGTACCTGAACCCTGGTTCGGTTTCTATCCCGAAAGAGGAATCTTGGCATGGCTATCTGATGCTGGAGGGAAAGGAATTTTTGTGGAAAAATCTTGACGGAGAAGTAAAACAAATACTTACCATATAAAAAGGGTCCAATGCCGAGGCGTTGGACCTTTTCCGTTTTTATCCAAGAATCAATTTCAGGAATGTTTTCTTTCCTTTTTTGATAACCAATTCGCCATCTTTGAACAGGTCGGGCGTTACCATCATATCCACTGCGGCAACCTTTTCTCCATTGATGGAAAGACCGTTCTGCTGAATCAGCCGTCTGCCTTCGCCTTTAGAGGGAATTAACTTTACCTGAACCAACAGGTCAAGAACGTTCATGCCATCGCCCAAATCTGCCGCTGCAACAGTTTCGGAGGGCATATTGGAGGTGTCGCTGCCGCCGCTGAAGATTGCCATTGCCGCATCGTTTGCCGCCTTGGCAGCCTCTTCGCCATGTACCATCTTGGTAACCTCGTAGGCAAGAACACACTTAACCTTATTCAGTTCCTGACCCTCGAGCTTCTCGTATTCTGCAATCTGTTCCATGGGCAGGAAGGTAACCAGCTTGAGAAGACGGATAACATCCTTGTCATCTACATTTCTCCAGTACTGATAGAAGTCGTAAGGGGAAACCTTTTCGGGGTCAAGCCAGAGAGCACCCTTTTCGGTCTTGCCCATCTTCTTGCCCTCGGAGGTGGTCAGCAGGGTAAAGGTCATACCGTAAGCCTGCTTGCCCTCTTTCCGGCGAATCAGCTCGATACCGCCGATGATATTGGACCACTGGTCGTCGCCACCAAATTCCATGATACAGCCAAAATCCTTGTTGAGCTTGTAGAAGTCAAAGCTCTGCATCAGCATATAGTTAAATTCCAGGAAGGTAAGACCCTTTTCCATCCGGGACTTGTAGCACTCTGCGGTCAACATCTTGTTGACAGTAAAGTGTACGCCTACCTCTCTTAAAAAGTCCACATAGTTCTGTTTTAAGAGCCAGTCTGCATTGTTGACCATGATTGCCTTGCCGTCTTCAAAGTCAATGAACTTGGACATCTGTACCTTAAAGTTATCCGCATTGTGCTGGATTTCCTCTTGGGTAATCATGGGACGCATATCCGCCTTACCGGTGGGGTCGCCTACCATGGTGGTTCCGCCGCCAAGCAGAATGATGGGACGGTGTCCGGCGTTCTGCATATGCTTCATGACAATCAGCTGCATGAAATGACCGATATGCAGGCTATCTGCGGTGGGGTCAAAGCCGATGTAGAAAGTGATTTTCTCCTCGCCGAGGATTCTGCGAATTTCTTCTTCATGAGTGGTCTGGGCAATCAGGCCACGCTCCTGTAATACATCAAATACGTTTTTCATAATGGATTCCTTTCTTTATTCAATCTCCTCGGTGGGAGTGGTAATCTCTTTGGTAATGGCAATGGCAAGCTCCTCTAATTGTTTGGGGTCAACATTGGAGGGGGAACCGCTCATGAGCTCTGCTGCTGTTTGAACCTTGGGGAAGGGAATGACATCACGAATGGAGTCGCACCCTGCCATAATCATTACCAGACGGTCAAGGCCGTAGGCAAGTCCGCCGTGGGGAGGAGTACCGTACTTGAATGCCTCCATCAAGAAGCCGAACCGCTCCCAAGCCTCCTCGGTGGTAAAGCCCAGGGCTTTAAACATCCGCTCCTGCAAATCGGTCTGGAAGATACGAAGACTTCCGCCACCAATTTCGGTACCGTTTAGAATGATGTCGTATGCCTTTGCCCGAACCGCACCAGGGTTGGTCTCCAGCATGGGAATATCCTCGTCCACAGGATGGGTAAAGGGATGGTGTTTTGCAACATACCGGTCCTCTTCCTCGCTATATTCAAAGAGGGGGAAGTCGGTAACCCACAGGAAGTTGAACTTAGACTTATCAATCAAATCAAACCGCCGTGCAACTTCAAGTCGGAGATTACCCAGAGCATCATAAACCACCTGATCTTTGTCAGCGATAATCAGAATGGCATCGCCAACTTTGGCACCAGTCTTTTTCAAAATAGCGTCAATCTCATCCTGGGAGAAGAACTTGGTAATCTGGGAGCGGAGGTTATCCTCTTCTACCACAATCCAAGCCATGCCCTTGGCACGGTAGGTCTTCACATATTCGGAGAGACTGTCCAGCGTCTTTCTGGTCAGCTTTTCTCCAAGACCCTCTGCCACAATACAACGGACACTGCCGCCGTTTTCTACCGCTCCGGTAAATACCTGGAAGCCACAGTTCTTCACTTCTTCGGAGATGTTGATGAATTCCATGCCAAACCGGGTATCCGGCTTGTCAGAACCAAACCGCTCCATTGCCTCACTGTAAGGAAGACGGAGGAAGGGGGTCTGGATATCCAGACCAAGAACCTCGCCAAAGAGTTTCTTTAAGAATCCCTCGTTGACCTCAATGATAGTGTCGATATCTGCAAAAGAGAGTTCCATGTCAAGCTGGGTAAATTCCGGCTGACGGTCAGCGCGCAAATCCTCATCGCGGAAGCAACGGGTTACCTGGAAATACCGGTCATAGCCGCCCAGCATTAAAAGCTGCTTGTAAAGCTGAGGGGACTGGGGTAGTGCATAGAAACTACCGGGATGGACACGGCTGGGTACCAGATAGTCCCGGGCACCCTCGGGGGTGCTCTTGGTCAGAATCGGGGTTTCCAGTTCCAAAAATCCGTTCTGGTCAAAGTAGTCTCTCGCAAGCTTTGCCACCCGGTGCCGCAGTATCATATTCCGCTGCATATCGGGACGGCGAAGATCCAGATACCGGTACTTGAGCCGAAGTGCATCCTTGGTATCAATGTTTTCTTCAATGTAAAAAGGTGTGGTTTCAGCACCGTTTAAGATGCGAAGCTCGGTAACAAAAATTTCAATTTCGCCGGTTGCCATGTCCGGATTGATGTTCTCGGGGGTACGAAGCAGAACGGTACCGACTGCCGCAATCACATACTCACTCTTGAGTTGTTCTGCTTTTTCAAAAACAGCCCGGTCACTCTCGTCGTTAAAAGAAAGCTGGATGATACCGGTTCTATCCCGTAATGTAACAAAGTTCAAACCGCCAAGTCGACGGTTTCTGGCAACCCAGCCGGTCAGGGTTACGGTTTCGTTTTCATTCTTTGCAGAGAGCTGACCGCACATATGGGTGCGTTTCAAGCCTGCCATGGTTTCAAATTGCATCAAGAGTTCCTCCTTTTATCCTTCGAGAATCGACCGGATTGCCTCAGCGGTCAATGCCACAGAAACACATTCTCCGGTTTCCATATTTTTCATATTTGCTTGATTTGTCGTAATTTCGTCCTCGCCCAGTACCATGCTGTATCTGGCGCCTAATTTGTTGGCGTATTTCATCTGTGCCTTGACACTTCGGCTGCAGAGGTCACGTTCTGCATGAATACCAGCCTTCCGCAGGTCAAAGATCAGCTTTTGTGCCGCAATGTCAGCGGTATCTCCAATGGCGGCAACAAAGAGTGCCGGTTTGTCTGTGGTCAGGTCTTTGTCAAGACCCTGACTCTTCATAATCATCACAAGCCGTTCTAATCCTGCCGCAAACCCGATGCCTTCAGTGGGCTTACCGCCTAGTTCTTCCACCAAGCCGTTGTAGCGGCCGCCGCCACAGACGGTGGATTGGGCACCCAAGGCATCCGAGGTAATCTCAAAGACGGTTCTGGTATAGTAGTCCAGCCCCCGGACAATGGTGGGATCAATGGTGTAAGGGATACCCATACTGTCCAAATATTTGACGGTCTTATCAAGATGTCCTTGACAGTCCTCGCAGAGATGGTCAATCATCTTGGGGGCATCTTTGGAGATGGCGGAACAGATTTCCGACTTACAGTCAATGATTCGCATAGGATTCTTCTCCAGCCGTGCCTTACAGGTTTCACAAAGCTTGTCAGTATGCTGGGCGAAGTATTCCCGTAATTTTTCGTTGTAGTCCTTTTTGCAGACGGGACAGCCAATGCTATTGAGGTTTAGTTTTAGACCCTGAACGCCTAATTTTTCAAAAAAGGCAAGAGCCAGAGCAATGACCTCGGCATCGGTGGCGTCCGATGTACCGCCAAAACACTCAATCCCGAACTGATGAAATTCCCGAAGCCGTCCCGATTGGGGCTTTTCATAGCGATAGCAGGAAATCAAGTAAAACAGTTTGGTGGGTTGGGGGTCAGCATAAAGGGAGTTTTCGATAAAACTTCGAACCAGGGATGCCGTCCCTTCGGGGCGGAGAGTAATGCTTCTGCCACCCTTATCCTCAAAGGTGTACATTTCCTTTTGTACTACATCGGTGGTGTCCCCCACCCCTCTCTGGAAGAGAGCGGTGTCCTCAAAAACGGGGGTGCGGATTTCCTGATAGCCATAGGTGGCACAGACCTCTCTGGCGGCTTGCTCGATTTTCTGCCAAAGGGGACTGTCAATGGGGAGAATATCCTCCGTCCCACGGGGTTTGTTAATCATAGTTGTAGCTCCTTTCGGATTTTTCTCTGTTGTGTTATAGACATCGACCTTGCTCCGGGTTGTATCTGCTGCAAAGCAGGTCAATCAGTTCTGCCAAATCCTCCCGTCCGGTTTTCTTCTCCGAGGAAAAGGGGAGGAGGATGCTGTCGTCGTCCAGTTCCAGCATCTCGTAGATGAGGGTCAGGTTGGCTTCAATTTGGGACTTCTTTAGCTTGTCCAGCTTGGTGGCAACCACCACCGGAGTATAGCCGAAATGCCGAATCCAGTTCAGCATGGTAATATCGTCCTGGGTGGGCTTGTGGCGTGCATCCACCAACTGAATAATTTGAACCAGATTGAACCGGTCGGTAAGATAGGTTTCAATCATTTTTGCCCAACGCTGTTGCTCGTCCTTGGAAACCTTGGCATAACCATAGCCGGGCAGGTCTACCAGCCGATACTGTCCCGCAATATCGTAGAAGTTAATGGTAGCCGTTTTCCCGGGGGTGCTACTGGTTCGAGCCAGCTTGGTCCGGTTGGTCAAGCAGTTGATGAGGGAGGATTTTCCCACATTGGAGCGCCCGGCAAAGGCAATCTCCGGAACCAGAGTATCCGGATACTGGGACGGCTTGACCGCCGTCGCCAGAAGTTTTGCATCAATATATTCCATAGTTACCTCCCAAGGTTTTACCGAGTAGATTCCTTTGCCCGGATTCGATCCTCAATGCCGGCTCCTGCAATCAGGGATTCAATATACCGAACTTCTTTTTTATTTTCCTGCCTGTTGGAGCGGGGGAGAGGAAGAAGTGCCGTTTCCAGCACGGTGTCCATTTCTTTTGCAAAGATAAACTGCATTCCGTCTTTTAGCTTCTGGGGCAGCTCCTCGTAATCCGGTTTGTTGTCGTAAGGGATAATTACCGTCTTAATTCCCATCCGGAATGCCGCCAATGCTTTTTCCTTCAAACCGCCAATGGGTAGAACCCGACCACGGAGAGTGATTTCTCCGGTCATGGCAACAAAGCGGCTGACCGGACGTCCGGTCAGGGCAGAAACCAATGCGGTTGCCATGGTAATGCCCGCAGAGGGGCCGTCCTTGGGAACTGCACCCTCGGGAACGTGAATATGAATATCGGTTTGCTTATAAAAGTCGGTGGCAATGCCTAAGGTTTCGGTATTGCTCCGAAGATAGCTGAGGGCTGCTCTTGCAGATTCCTGCATTACATCGCCTAAGCTGCCGGTCAGTTCCAGTTTTCCGGTGCCGGGCATGGTATTGACCTCAATGGATAAGGTGTCGCCGCCCACTTCTGTCCAGGCAAGGCCGGTAACCAGACCAATTTGGTTTTGGGAAGCCGTCTTCTCATAATGATACCTCTGCTTGCCCAAAAAGTCGGTCAGAGTCTTGGCGGTTACCGAAACCGAGGTCAGTTCTGGGTCTTCCGCAAAGAGAACCGCCGCTTTTCGGCAGAGTGCTGCAATTCTTCGTTCTAATGTGCGGACGCCGGATTCCCGGGTGTACCCCTCAATGATGGGGGTTAAAACGGGATTGCCGCATTTTAACTGGCTTGCTTTCAAGCCGTGGAGCTTCCGTTGCTTGGGAAGCAGGTATTTGCTTGCAATATGGAGTTTTTCCTCCAAACTATAACCGCTGATTTCAATGATATCCATTCTGTCCAAAAGAGGACGGGGAACGGTATCCAGCGAATTGGCGGTTGCAATGAACAACACATCGGATAAATCAAAGGGAAGTTCCAGGAAATGATCCCGGAAATTTTTATTCTGCTCCGGGTCAAAGACCTCTAACATAGCAGAGGCTGGGTCTCCGTGATAGTCCTGGGACATCTTGTCAATCTCGTCTATCAACAGCAAGGGATTGCAGCTTCCGGCGCGCTTGATGGCATCCACAATCCGGCCGGGCATAGCACCGATATAGGTCTTCCGGTGCCCCCGGATTTCCGCCTCGTTCTGTACGCCACCCAAACTGATGCGGTGGTAGTTCCGTCCCAACGCCTCGGCAAGGGACTTGGCAATGGAGGTTTTACCCGTTCCGGGAGGTCCCACCAGACAGAGCACATTGCTCTTGGGCTTACCCGATAGCTTCCGGACAGCGATATACTCTAAAATCCTTTCCTTGACCTTGTCAAGACCGTAATGGTCCCGGTCAAGAATCTTCTTTGCCAGAGGAATGTCTAGAGTTTCCTGGGTTTCCACTCCCCAAGGCAGAGAAAGAACCGTTTCGATATAGTTCTGAATCACACCGTACTCCTGGGAATAGGGGTGCCCTTTCTTGAGCCGGTTGAATTCTTCTTCTAACTTTTCGCAAACTTCTTCGGGAAGGTTCCGTCCCTCCATCTGGGCACGGTATTTTTTGATGTCGGCATCCGCCGCCTCGCCCTCGCCCAGTTCCTCCTGAATGACCTTCATTTTCTCCCGAAGGACATAGTCCCGCTGATTCTGGTCCAAAGAGTCCTGAACCTTGTCCATGATTTCGTGTTCGATTTCCAGAATATCGGTTTCGTGGGCGAGAATATGAATCAGTTTTTCCAGACGGATATCCACCTGGAGCTCATTTAAAACCTTTTGCTTGAGCTGGGGCTTTAAGGGGAAGTTAGAGGTTACCACATCGGCAAGCTCTCCCGGTTCCTCAATGGAAAGGAGGGAGGTAACTGCTTCGGGAGAGAGACGGTCATAAAGGTCTAAGAACCGCTCCACCAGATGAAAGACCCGACGCATCAGAACCTGCACCTGCAAATCGTCATCGCAGATGGTTTCCTCGGCACGGAGAACAGAAACCTCGGTTAGGGTTTCCTGTTCGTCAAACCGGGTAATATATCCCCGGTGCAGACCCTCTACAAGAATCCGAATATTTCCGTCGGGAAGGTTCAGAATTTGCTTGATTTCTGCAACAGTACCAATGTCGGCGAGATCCTCGAAGGTGGGATCGTCCACCGTGATATCGTTCTGGTAACACAAAAAGACCAGCTTGTCCTCTTCCATGGCACGGTGCACTGCCGCCACCGAACGGGGACGTCCAACATCAAAATGGAGCACCATACCGGGGAAGACTGTAATCCCCCGCAAGGGTACCAGAGGCAGAGAATATTTGTTTTTTGTCATAGGCGTAAAAAACCCACTTTCTTTGCATAATTTCTAAAAGTACACCCCAGAATCGGGGAGGAGTTATCTCATTAACTTATACATTATACTATGATAAGGGTAAAATAGCAAGCACTTTTTCAAGGATTTGGGCGAAAAAACAATGGAAATCGAGAAAATTTTTAGAATCTCTGCAAAAAAGTTTCAAAAAGCACTTGACAAAGGAAAAAGCCTGTGGTAATATAATTCGGTAAAGCAGAAGGTTTCCGCTTCTCCCCTTCGCCGAGCAAGGCAAAAGGGCATCCTATTTAGGACTTATTTTTGACGAGGACAGTGTCCTTTCGAGGGAATATGTGCGGAATGCTTTTGCATTCCGTTTTTTTGTGCGGAGCAAAGCAATCGTCTGCGTGAAAATAAGGAGATGGGAGTTTCCTTATTTGACCCTTATTTTGGAGGTGTTTTGTTATAGCAAAGCAGGATTTGATGATTAACGAGGAAATCAGAGACAAAGAGGTTCGGTTAATCGGCCCTGAAGGGGAACAGCTTGGTGTTGTAGAAAATAGCGTTGCCCAAGCCATGGCGGAGGAACGGAATCTGGATCTGGTCAAAATCGCACCTCAGGCAAAGCCGCCCGTCTGCAAGATTATGGACTATGGCAAACATAAGTTCGAGCTTGCAAAGCGGGAAAAGGAGAACCGCAAGAACCAGAAGGTCATTGCACTCAAAGAGGTTCGTCTTACCCCCAATATCGACCAGCATGATTACCAGACCAAGTTAAACCAGGCTATCAAGTTTTTGAAGGCAGGGGATAAGGTTAAGGTATCGGTTCGGTTCCGGGGACGTGAGATTACCCATAGTTCTCTGGGCAAGGATATCCTCACACGGTTCCGGGACGAAGTCAGTGAATTCGGTGGTGCCGACAAGGACATCAAGCTGGAAGGCCGCAGTATGGCTATGATATTATCACCCAAAAAGGCGTAATGCCGAAGAATTCAATCAGTATGGAAGGAGAGAAATACTATGCCGAAAATTAAGACTCACAGAGGCGCTGCAAAACGTTTTGGTTTGACCAAGAGCGGTAAGGTTAAGAGAAGCAAGGCGTTCAGAAGTCACATCCTGAACAAGAAGACAACCAAGAGAAAAAGACATTTGAGAAAAGGCGGCTACCTGTCTGCTGCCAACGAGGCAACCATCAAGAGCATGATGCCTTACAAATAAACCTTACGGTTTAAGGTTTTTAACAAACGTGATTTGAGAAAGGAGCTTTTAACATGGCAAGAGTAAAAGGCGCTATGAAGACCCGCGCCAGACATAAAAAAATCTTAAAGCTTGCAAAGGGCTATAGAGGCGCAAAGAGTAAGCTTTTTAGAACTGCAAATCAGGCAGTTATGAAGTCTTTGGCATATGCGTACAGAGACAGAAAGGCGAAGAAGAGAGAGTTCAGACAGCTCTGGATTGCTCGTATCAATGCGGCAACCCGTGCAAATGGCATGAGCTACAGCAAGTTCATGAACGGACTCAAGCAGAAGGGTATCGAGATGAACAGAAAGATGCTCTCCGAGCTTGCAATTTCTGATCCCGAGGCTTTCAAGAAGCTGGTAGATCAGGTTCGCTAAACCAGAAATCACAGCATGGAGATTCTTCAGTTTCTAAGGAAAACCTTAGCTTAACTGAAGAATTTCTTTGGTTAAGCCGAAGGAAATCGAACCTTATGTGGTTCCATTCCTCTCGGCTTAAGTGAAAAATCACAGAGTAGGCGTCCACGCGTTAGCCTTTGGCTTGCAGTGCCGGTTATACAGGGAGTTGATAGCCGGACGAAGAACGTTTTGTCGCGGTGTGGATGCCGCATCCCGCTGTTAGACAGAAACTACCTCTTTTCCTGTACTGACAGTGATTTTTGGAGGTATTTTGTATGTTTATGGAACGTTTTGATGTGCTACTGGACGGTTGGAAAGACGGTATTAAAGCACTGCTTACGCCGCTTTCCGAGGCATTTGCCATTTTGTCCAATCCCTGGATGAGTACAGGGATGATTGCGGCAGTTTTTGCAGCGTTGGTTCTCTGCTGCATTCTTTGTCGCCGTGATTCGTTAAAGGGTCAGCTGCAGAACCCACGGATTTTGACGGTCTGTGCCATGATGATGGCGCTGAATATCATTTTGGGGTATTTTACTTTGCGGCTCAGTAGCTATCTGCGAATTGGGTTCGGGTTCATTACCCAACCGGTTCTGGGGATGCTCTTTGGTCCCCTTGCTTGTGCCGTAACCGGTATGATTCAGGATGTCATTTCTCTGGTGCTGAATCCTACGGGTGCTTACATTCCTGCCTATACCTTGTCGGTTGGGATTTCGGGAATGTTTTACGGTATGGTATTACATAAAAAACCGATAACCCTGTGGCGGGTCTTTGTGGCAAAGCTGCTGGTGGTTCTGGTGGGGAATATTCTCTTGAATTCTGTTGCCCTGGCACCTACTGTTGCTAGTGGCTTTATTGGGATTCTGCCCTCAAGAATTTTAAAGAATTTATTGTTGCTTCCCATCCAGACGGTGGTAAGCTATTTGATTT
Organism: Ructibacterium sp.; assembly: GCA_045606185.1. Taxonomy (GTDB): domain Bacteria; phylum Bacillota; class Clostridia; order Monoglobales; family Monoglobaceae; genus Ructibacterium. Next base: position 6,988 of record JAZURN010000035.1, on the reverse strand, counting down.
TGAAGTTTGTGCAGAAACAAAAACTGCTGAAGATATTCGAATAAAGAAGGTGTCAGGATGCAAGTGCTTACCAGCCGTGAGAATAAGTTTTTAAAACTGGTGCGTTCCCTCCAAAGCAAAAAGGGACGGACAACGTCCGGCCTTTACTTTGCCGAGGGTCGGCGTATGGCTGATGAGGCTTTGTCCTATGCCCATGAACTGATAGAGGCGGTGCTTGTTTCCGATGCCTTTCTGGAGAAGAACCGGGACTATGTCCGAAAAATCGAGGATAGCGGAAAAACGGTTTATACTGCCGCCGAAAAACTCTTTGTTGAGGTTTGCGATACCGAAACTCCGCAAGGAATCGGAGTTGTTCTCCGGATGCAAAGTAAGGAGATTTCTTTGGAGGCAAGCTCCTTTTTGCTGGTTTTAGACGGTGTATCCGAACCGGGAAATCTGGGAACCATTGTCCGGACGGCGGAAGCCGCCGGCGTGGATGGTATTCTTTTGCTGAAAGGCTGTGCAGATTTGTATAACCCCAAGGTGGTGCGTTCCACAATGGGTTCTATTTTTCGGGTTCCCTGTATGACTGCACTGTCTTCGGAGTATCTGGAAACCTGTAAGAGGAATGGATTTTTCCTGACCGCTACGGCTCTTTGTGATTCGGTACCCCTAACTGATGCCATCAAAAAAGAAAAGCAGATGCTGGTAATCGGAAGTGAGGCAACCGGTGTATCCCAGGAGGTACTTTCTCTTGCAGACCAGTGCGTACGAATCCCGATGGAGGGCAAGGTGGAATCCTTGAATGCCGCCGTTGCTGCCGGAGTTGCCATGTATGCATTCCGTCAGGGATAGGGGGAGTATGATGGAGGAAAAAGCATTATTATACCGTCTTTGGTTAAATGGTTGTTGTGACCATAATCCGGAACAGGTCAATCGTCTTTTGCGGGAGTTCGGGACAGCAGAAGAGATTTATAAGTTGGATTTGAATAAGCCGGCGTATAGTAAATTTTTGAGATTGGGACAACGGCTACGGATTTCAAAAAATCTGGATGTTGTTGCAAGAAATATAGAAACGTGGCATAAGAAGGGAATTGAAGTTCTCTCTATTGATGATGCTGCATACCCGGATAGGTTGAGAGAAATCTATAATCCGCCCCAGATTCTTTATGTTTTAGGGACACCTCCGGACTTTAACCGGATGTTGGGGGTTACAGTAGTCGGTGCCAGAAAAGCAACGGATGATGGTCGTCGTTTTGCCAGAACGATGGCAAAGGAAGTGGCAAAAAGTGGCTGCGTGATTGTGAGTGGTCTGGCAGTGGGCGCAGATAGTGCGGCTCTTTGGGGTGCTTTGGAGGCTGGCGGAATTACGGTGGCAGTTCTGGCAGGCGGGGTGGATAAGGTTTATCCTGTAGAAAATACAGAACTGTATAAGCATATTTTAAATCATGGATGTATTTTATCGGAGCAACCGCCCGGCACTACCGGAAAACCGTATTTCTATAAACAACGAAATCGCATTATGGTGGGACTATCTCACGGCGTTGTGGTTGTAGAAGGAGAAGTGAAGAGCGGAACCGGGATTACGGCAAGGCTTGCGCAGGAGGCAAATGCCGATGTCTTTGCAGTGCCCGGGAATCCTTTAAATGCCTTTTCGGCATTGCCCAACGAGTTGATTCGGGATGGTTGTATCCCCATGACCGGTGCTTTGGATATTATCGAAGAATATCTTGGCACCTATCCGGAAAAACTGGAATACGGAATCGGTCAATTAAGGAATCCTTTGGTGGGTGTCAAGCTGGAGGAAAAAGCGATAGACTGGAAGCTTACGAAAAATGAGCCGGAGTTAAAGAAGCCTGAAATCACTGATGCACAGTTTGAAGAATGGCTCCTGGAAAAGAAGTTCTCCTCGGAGGAGAGACAAATCCTGCAGTTTTTGCGGGAAAAAGGCGAGAATGTCGCCTTTGATGATTTAGCAGATGCCTGTGGAATGGAAACGGGAATTTTAAGTAGTCAGTTAATCATTCTACAGATGAAGAAAGCCGTAAGCCAGAGTGCAGGCGGCCGATATAGTTTACAAAAATAGGAGGAGAATAGAATGGCTGAAAAAACCGCCAAAAAGACCGGTGGAACCAAGAAGAAACTGGTTATTGTGGAGTCCCCTACCAAGGTGGATTCAGTAAAAAAGTATCTGGGAAGCGGTTATACCATCGAAGCCACTATGGGTCATGTTCAGGACCTTCCTAAGAGCCAGCTTGGCGTGGATTTGGACCACGATTTTGAACCAAGATATATTACCATTCGTGGTAAGGGAGATTTGATTGCAAAGCTGAAGAAAAAGGCAAAGGCTGCCGACAAAGTTTTGCTGGCAACCGACCCGGACCGCGAGGGAGAGGCGATTTCTTGGCATCTGGCGAATGTGCTGGATATTGACCCGGGTTCCGCCTGCCGGATTACCTTTAACGAGGTAACGAAGGATGTGGTCAAAGAGGCGGTAAAAGAAGCAAGACCCATTGATATGAATTTGGTAGATGCCCAGCAGACCAGACGGGTGCTTGACAGAATCGTAGGTTACCAGATTAGTCCTCTGCTCTGGAAAAAGGTCAAGAAGGGCTTGAGTGCAGGGCGTGTCCAGTCGGTGGTTGTCCGGATGATTGTGGACCGGGAGCGGGAAATTGAAGCGTTTCAGCCGGAGGAATATTGGACCATTGATTTGAAATTAACCAACGACAAGGGGAAACTCCCCTTTATGGCAAAGTTCCACGGCACTGTAAGCGGTAAAAAGCTACCTCTTTCCAATGAGGAAAAGGCTATGCAGGTTGTGGAGGCTTTAAAGAAAGCAGACTATACGGTAACCTCGGTGGTTAAGAAAGAAACCAAGCGGCGAAGTGCACCGCCCTTTACCACCAGTACCCTCCAGCAGGAGGCGTCCCGAAAGCTGAACTTTACAGCACGCCGGACCATGATGGCAGCGCAGCAGCTTTACGAAATGGGTTATATTACCTATATGAGAACCGATTCCTTGCGGATTTCCCCGGTGGCGCAGAACGAGGCAAGAGAATTTATCGGGAAGCAATACGGAGAGGCTTTTATTCCGAAAACCCCCAAGGTTTATCGGGCGAAGAAGAGTGCCCAGGATGCCCACGAGGCAATCCGTCCGACTGTCTGTTCCAATACGCCGGAACAGGTTAAGGAAAAGCTGAAGCCGGACCTGTATAAGCTCTATCGGTTAATCTGGCTCCGGTTTATGGCAAGCCAGATGTCCGATGCAGTATTGGATTCGGTTAATGTGGATATTGCAGCCGGAGATTATCTGGTTCGTGCCATGGGTTCCGAGATTAAGTTTGCCGGGTTCATGACCCTTTATGTAGAGGGAAAGGACGAGGAAGAGGAAAAGTCCAAGAAGATTCCTACCTTGACCGAGGGACAGAAACTATTGTTAAAAGAAATTGAGCCGGAGCAGCACTTTACCCAGCCTCCCGCTCGGTATACCGAGGCGGCGCTAGTTAAGGCTATGGAGGAAGAGGGCATTGGCAGACCCAGTACCTATGCACCGACCTTAGCTACCATTACCTCTGCAAGAGGGTATGTGGCACGTGACGGCAAAAGTCTGTATCCCACCGAGCTTGGTTGTATTGTAACCGATTTGATGAAAGAGAATTTCCAGGATATTGTGGATATCGAGTTTACTGCAAATATGGAGGATAAAATTGAAACCGTTGCCGATGGTACCACCGGTTGGAAAGAGATTATCCGTGAGTTCTATGGCCCCTTTGCAGAAACCCTGAAAGAAGCCGAGGAGAAAATCGGCCATGTTGAAATTCAGGACGAGGTTTCGGATGTGGTCTGCGAGAAGTGCGGACGGATGATGGTCTATAAGCAGGGACGGTTCGGGAAGTTTCTGGCATGTCCCGGTTTCCCCGAATGTCGGAATACCAAGGCAATTTCTCAGGAACTGGATGCTCCCTGCCCCAAGTGCGGTAGTAAGGTTCAGGTGCGAAAGTCCAGAAAGGGTGCTACCTTTTACACCTGCGAAAAGAGTCCCGAATGCGACTTTATCTCTTGGGATGAACCTACCCGGGAAAAATGCCCCGAATGCGGCGGAACCTTGATGAAGGTTCGAGCATTTAAGCGGAGAGGTCCGGTTTCTTACAAGTGCTTTAATGAGGAATGCAAGTATGTGAGAAAGCCGGAACCCAAAAAGACAACCAAAAAATAAAATGACAGGGCTGGTGCTTTGGCAGCAGCCCTGTATTACATTGGAGGAAAACGTATGGAACTTCGGATTATCGGTGCCGGACTTGCCGGCTGCGAGGCGGCATGGCAGGCGGCAAACCGAGGGATATCGGTCAAACTTTATGAGATGAAACCGAAGAAGCATTCTCCGGCGCATAAGAGCGACGACTTTGCGGAACTTGTTTGCAGCAATTCTCTTCGTGCTGATGGAATTCACAATGCGGTAGGGCTTTTGAAAGAGGAAATGCGGCGGCTGGATTCTTTGATTATGATGTGTGCTGATGCCACTAAGGTTCCGGCAGGAGGAGCTCTTGCAGTGGACAGAGAGGGATTTTCCCGATTGGTTACCGAGAAAATCAAGAACCATCCTAATATTACTGTTATTGAAGAAGAGGTTACAAAAATCGACCCGAATGAATACACCATTGTGGCGGCAGGACCTTTGGCGTCGGAACCCATAGCCGAGGAAATCAAATGGTTGACAGGTCTTGAGGGACTTCACTTTTACGATGCGGCAGCACCCATTGTCAGCTTTGAAAGCATCGACATGACCAAGGCGTTCCGGGCAGCACGGTATGGCAAGGGCGGAGACGACTACATCAACTGCCCTATGACCAAAGAGGAGTATCTTTCGTTTTATCATGCTTTAATTACTGCCGAGGGAGCTACCCTCCATGAGGGAGTGGAAAACCCCAAGGTTTTTGAAGGATGTATGCCCATTGAGATTATGGCAAAGCGGGGCGAGGATACCATGCGATTTGGCCCTCTAAAGCCGGTGGGGCTTACCAATCCCCACGACGGAACCCGTCCCTATGCTGTGGTTCAGCTTCGGCAGGATAATGCGGCAGGGAGTATGTACAACATTGTCGGGTTCCAGACCCATTTGAAATTCCCGGAACAAAAACGAGTCTTTTCCATGATTCCGGGACTTGAAAATGCAGAGTTTCTGCGGTATGGCGTGATGCACCGGAACACCTATTTGAAATCCCCTGGACTGCTCACGGCAAACTATCAAATGAAGTCCATGCAAAAGCTCTACTTTGCCGGACAGATTACCGGTGTGGAGGGATATGTGGAGTCGGCGGCATCAGGACTCATTGCCGGCATGGCAGCAGCGGCGGCAATGCAGGGGAAATCGGAACCGAACTTCTCGGCAAGGACGGCAATCGGGGCATTGGGTGCCTACATTAGTCATGAGGGAATTACCAATTTCCAACCTATGAATGTGAATTTTGGCATCATGGAAGGTCTGGAAGAGAGAATCCGTGACAAAAAGGAAAAGGCGGAACGAATTGCAGAGCGAAGTCTTGCAGAAATTGCTAATTCTTGACAAATGGAGAAAATCATTTTATAATTTTCTCGTTAGGGAGGTGTTCCAATGGGGATGGAGACCAAACGGCGGCAGGATATTGTCTTTTTGAATATTTTGTTCTGCCTGCTTGTGATTTTGATTCATATTTCATCTGAAGTTATTACCGAGATGAGCCGGAGCCAGACCATGTACTGGGTGGTGTTGGTTCTGTCTAAAATGTCCGCCTTTGTGGTGCAAGGGTTTATTCTTTTGAGCGGCGTTAAGCTATTTTTGAAAGCGGGAAACCTAAACTACGGAAAGTTTTATCTCTCCCGATTGACATCAGTGGTCTTGCCTTACATAGCATGGGTTTTTATCTATTATCTATACTTTTGCTATAGAGATTATTATACTTTTTCCTGGGCGGAGCTTGGAAACTTTCTCCTAAATGGAAAGCTGTCAGCACACTTTTATTTTGTGGTGGTCATCGTCCAGTTTTATCTGCTGGCACCTGTCTGGATGCTCTTTTTCAAAAAAGCAAACCCTGTCATTGTTTTGATGCTCAGTCTGCTGATTACAATTATCTGCGGAACTTCAATGGACAGTATTCTGGCAACACTATTTCCGGGACGGGAATTTTTGCATCTTGACCTGCTTTTCCCAAGATATCTGGTTTATTGGGTAGCTGGGTGCATGATAGGACTTCATTATCAAGAGTTTAAAAACTACCTGCGAAAACGCTGGATTTCCATTACCTTACTGTTCCTGGTCTGCGGCACCATCAAGGCATGGTTTACAGTTTATTTTGCCGGTGGCGGACCTATCTGGATGGATCAAATTCATATCCTCTATTGCATTAGTGCATTACTGTTCTTTTATATGGTAGCACAGATGTTTGCCGAAGGAGGAGCTTTTTTGCTCAAGCCGTTTGGTTGGCTGGATAAATCTACTTATCATATTTATCTGGTGCATTGCCTGATTATCTTCCTCGCCAATGAGTGGATGACCCGGCGAGGAATTACCGATTTGGCAGCACGGTTTGGCTGGCGGGCGTTGCTTGCCTACCTTGGAAGTATTCTGCTCTGCCTTGTCTGGCAGGGGATAAAGGGACTTTTGGTTTATGCCATTCGCAAAACATAAAAAAGAAAAAAGCACCGACAAAGTCGATGCTTTTTTCTGGTCGGAGTGACTGGATTCGAACCAGCGGCCACCTGAACCCCATTCAGGTACTCTACCAAACTGAGCCACACCCCGTTACAACAAGAGATAGTATACACCATTTCATGAGAAAATGCAAGCTTTTTTTAAAATTTTTTTAAAAATTTTTCTACGGGGAGTTTTTTCGTGAAAACTCCCCGTATTGTTTGTTTAAATCTCTCGAATCATCAAGCTGCTGTGGATAGGCATGGTAAAGTCCAGTTTATCGGTGGTGGCAATCAATTCGCCGTCATGAGTTTCGTCCAAAAGGTAAACCTCGTATTT
>JAZURN010000034.1:0-22872 GCA_045606185.1 Ructibacterium sp. | reverse complement strand
ATACCGACCCTCACAATACCGAGCTGCCGTTTGCCAAGGATAAAGCAGACTACTGGATGAATGTAGACCAGTACATCGGCGGCGTGGAGCATGCTATATTGCATCTTCTGTATGCAAGATTCTTTACCAAGGCACTTCATGACTTTGGCTATGTTTCCTGCGAGGAGCCTTTTGCCAATCTGCTGACCCAGGGCATGGTGTTAAAGGACGGCAGCAAAATGTCCAAGTCGGTGGGGAATGTAGTCAGCCCCGACGAGATTATCGAAAAGTATGGTGCGGATACCGCCCGCTTGTTCATCCTGTTTGCGGCACCACCGGAACGGGATTTGGATTGGAACGATACCGCCGTAGAGGGTGCATACCGGTTCTTGAATCGTGTATGGCGTGCAGTGGAAGAACTGATGCCCTATTGCGAAAAGGCGGTCATTGACCAGAGCGGTCTTAACGCCGAGGAGAAAAAGCTCCGGCTGGCAGTTCACGGAAGCATCAAAAAGGTAACCGAGGATTGCGACCGGTTTAGCTTCAATACCGCTATCAGCTCCATTATGGAACTGGTAAATGCCCTCTATGCTTATAAGGAAAAGGTGGCTACAGGGGATTATCATAAGGCTCTGGTACAGGAGGCAGTGGAAAATCTGATTGTTCTCCTTTCTCCCTTTGTTCCTCATATCACATCCGAAATGTGGGAAATGGTGGGCAGATGCGAGGATCTGGCGGTTTATCCCTGGCCCAAGTACGATGAGGTGGCACTTCAGGTTGCCGAGTTGGAAATCGCTATCCAGATTAACGGCAAGGTGCGGGATAAGATTTTAATTTCCCCGGATTTGACCCCCGACCAGATGAAGGAAGTGGCTCTTGCCAATGAAAAGGTACAGGAGCTCATTGGCGGCAAGGAACTGGTAAAATGTATTGCTGTTCCCAAAAAGTTGATTAACATTGTGGTGAAAGGCTAATACAAAAAAAGGCAGGATTCGAAGAATCCTGCCTTTTCTGGTGGAGCATAGGGGACTTGAACCCCTGACCCCCACACTGCCAGTGTGGTGCGCTCCCAACTGCGCTAATGCCCCGATGCGTTCTTATTTTAGCATAGTTTTTTTCGTTTGTAAAGAGTCGTTTTAAAATCAAAGCCGAGTTCCCTCATGTAGGAGAACTTGGCTTTTAAATTTGAGCGTTATCGCTATGATTCCTTAATATATTCTGCAATATCTTCAAGAGAACAATCCACTTATTGCCGAAAAGTATAAGCTTTACGGTTGCTTATTTTTCCTGCAAATCTTTTTCATTGACTGTATCCCAAAAATATTATATAATACCGAAAGAATGTTGTGGCAGATAAGGAGAATCCAGATGAAATGCTTTAAGAATTCCAAATTGACGATGGTGGTTGCCATGGCACTCTTTGGAACCATCGGCCTTTTTGTAAAAAAGATACCGATTCCCTCCGGGGAGCTGTCCCTCTATCGGGGGATTCTGGCAATTCTGCCTATTGGGGTATTTCTTGGACTAACCGGACAGAAGCTGAATGTTGCTGAAATCAAACGGGAACTTCCCCTTTTGTTGTTGTCTGGTGCCATGATGGCATTTAACTGGATTCTGTTGTTTGAAGCCTACAAGTTTACAACCGTTTCTGTTGCCACCATAAGCTACTATTTTGCCCCGGTTTTGGTTACCATTGCATGTCCTATTATTTTTAAGGAGAAAATGACGATAAAGCAGTGGATTTGCTTTCTTATGTCCACAGTGGGACTTTTTCTGATTACCGGCTCAGGGGATTTTTCGGGAGGCTCCAATCATCTGCTGGGAATTGCCCTTGCCCTGGGAGCGGCGGTTCTGTATGCGGCTGTGGTCATTTTCAATAAGCTTATCAAAAAGGTGGAGGGGCTTCATCGTACCTTGATTCAGTTCCTGTCTGCCGTGGTGGTATTGCTTCCCTATGTGGTAGTTACCAGTGGTTTCCATGTGGACGAACTAGCTGGTGTGGAGTGGGCATATCTTTTGACTGTGGGATTCGTTCACACGGGAATAACCTACTGTTTGTATTTCTCTTCCCTTAAGGAGCTACCTGGCCAGAAAGCGGCAATTTTAAGCTACATCGACCCTCTGGTTGCGGTGCTGGTTTCGGTACTGATTCTGGGAGAGGGTATGACGTTTTTGCAGGCCATTGGTAGTGCCTTGATTCTGGGATTTACCCTCTGGAACGAAATTTCGCCAAAGAAAAAACCTCAATCTGTATGAGAGGCGTGGTCATAAGAAAAGGATAACACAAAAGCCAAGATTTCCTAAACAGGAAAGCTTGGCTTTTTTATTGTACACTCTTTTTGTATTGGGATGGGGTCTTAGAAAAGTTCTTTTTGAATGCTCGACAAAAGGTGTTTAAAGACCCAAACCCGGATTCATAGGCAATTTCGGTCAGGCTCCTGTGGGTGGTGCGAATCTGGGCAGCGGCATAGTCGCATCGAACAGCACTCAAATAAGTGCGAAAGGGAATCTTTAGACGATCGCAGAAAAGATGGGCAATGTAGGAGGGATGATAACCAAATTTTTTGGCAAGGACTTCAATGGTCAAGGGCTCTTGAAAGTTAGCATCAATGTAGGAGGTAATGACGGCGGGAAGCTCCAAATCGGTGGGAGAGGTGGTTAGATCAAGATGCTTTAGAAGATTGGACAAAATCAAATAGGTAAAGCCAATCAGTTCCATGTCGGTTTCTGCGGTAAGAAGCTGACGAAAGGTGTTGGCAGTGCCATCCGGGAGCGCTGACGCCGGGAGATGGGGATTTATTGGGCGTTTGGAAAGAATATCAGGAAAGATGTTGGTCAAAAGGGAAACATTACAAATGACAGATAGAACCTCCGAATCTTGAATTCCGGAAACGGTACAGTATTCATGGACAGTATTAGGAAAGACCATGCAAGCGTCCCCTTGTTTTAGGGTAACTGTTTCTTCGCCAACCTTGATGGTCTGGGAGCCGGAAAAGCAATAGACCAGCTCAATATTTTGATGAAAATGGGCGGGAAAGTCGTAGCTTTTGGTTTGATGGGACAGGAATATCTGCTGATTTGTTTTTTCCATATAGGGGCGCAAGAAAATTCCTCCTTTTTTGACTTGCTGGGTTTATTTTACCAGAGGATATATCTTTTGTAAAGCATATTTTGATGAATATTTTGTGGAATATGGCTTGGCGTTTTTTCGACATTGCACTATAATGACAGAAAAAGGAGGGGTTTCCATGGAAAAATGGGGAAGAATCAATTACCATCCCTGCCTGCCTCTGGGAGATAACAATTCCAGATTGACCGGCAGCAAAAGACATGTCGAACTTTCCAGAAAGGCGGCACAGGAGGGGACTGTGCTTTTGAAGAATGAAAACAACCTTTTACCCCTCAAAAGAGGAACCAAGGTGGCAGTTTTTGGCGTGGCACAGATTGATTATGTAAAAGGCGGTGGCGGCAGCGGCAATGTAGAATGCGAGTATGTAACCAATATCTATGATGGGCTGAAAGCAAAAGCAGATGCTGTCACGGTATTTGAACCACTCTCCCTTCATTACAGAAATTGTATCGAGGCAATGCTGGGAAGTGGAGGAGGCATTGAACTGCTGAATCTACTGGAAAACTTAGAAATCCCCGAATACGGCAGTGGGGAGAAAAGACCGGGACTCATTCCGGAAATACCGGTTCCCGACCATCTTGTCAAAGCCGCCAGGGCGTTTACTGACACTGCAATCATTACTATCAGCCGGTATTCCGGCGAGGGCTGGGACAGGAAGAATGACGGAACGGACAATTATTTCAATTTAAGTGAGCAGGAACAAGCCATGGTGGATACTGTGTGCCATAATTTTAAGCATATTATCGTTCTCTTGAACACAGGTGCTATGATTGATGCTTCATGGTTTGCAGAAAATAAAAAAATTGAGGCAGCCTTGATGATTTGGCAGGGCGGTATGGAGGGCGGCCTTGCGGCTGCAGATATTCTGGTAGGGGACGCAAATCCATCCGGAAAACTGGTGGATACCTGTGCCAAAGGTTTTGAGGACTATCCCTCTTCGGCAGGGTTCCACGAATCAGACGATTATGCCAAGTATACCGAGGATATCTTTGTTGGCTACCGGTATTTTGAAACAATACCCGGAAAAAAAGACTGTGTGGTCTACCCCTTTGGCTACGGACTCTCCTATACCACTTTTGCATTATCCAATGCAAGCGGCATGGTGGTAGGGGAACATATTCAGCTAAATGTCACTGTAACCAATACCGGAACAGTTCCCGGGAAAGAGGTCGTTCAGTGTTATTATTCTGCACCCAAGGGAAAGCTGACCAAGCCGTCGTTGGAGATTTGTGCTTTTCGAAAAACAAGGGAGCTTGCTCCCGGAGAGAGCGAAATCGTTAGTTTGACCCTGGCTATCTCGGACATGGCGTCCTATGACGACGTGGGAGATGTGGCAAAGTCGGCATGGGTTTTGGAAGAGGGTACGTATCAGATTTATTTGGGAAATTCTATTCGGAATCTGCTTAAACTTGACTTTGTTTATCAAGTGCCCGAAACGGTCATCACAGAGCAACTGACCGAATACTGCTCGCCCAGGAATCTGGGAAGACGGATGCTTGCTGACGGCAGCTTTCGGGATGTTCCTGACCGGGACTATCAGCCAAAGACCATTCCCAACAACTATGTTTGTGAGGAAAAGATACCAAAAGCCAATGAAGAATGCCGAAAACTAATTGAGGTTCATGAGGGGAAACTCTCTTTGGACGATTTCGTGGCACAGTTGACCGATGAGGAATTGCAGGAACTGCTCCTGGGTCATTTCAGCAATGGCGTTGCCATTACCGGCGGTATGGGCGGTCTGCGGAAGTTTGGAATCCCCGCACCCATGACGGCGGACGGTCCTGCCGGGGTTCATATTGATCCCTCCAGAGGAATCACTACAACGGCGTTTCCCATTGCCACCATGCTCGCTTGTACCTGGAACACCGACCTGATTCAAGAGGTTGGAAGAGCCGGTGCTCTAGAGATGAAAGAGAATAACCTTGCTATCTGGCTAACTCCGGCACTCAACATCCACCGCAGTCCCCTCTGTGGCAGAAACTTTGAGTATTACTCCGAAGACCCTCTTGTTTCGGGAAAAATGGCGGCGGCCATGGTAAGAGGGATTCAGGGCGAAAAAATTGTAGCTTGTCCCAAGCACTTTGCCTGCAACAACAAGGAAACCAACCGGAAAGAGTCTGACTCCATCGTGTCAGAACGGGCTTTGCGGGAGATTTACCTCAAGGGATTTGAAATCTGCGTCAAGGAATCCGACCCCAAACTGCTCATGACGGCATACAATAAACTCAACGGAGTGCGAACCTCGGAGAGTATCGAACTTTTGGGTGGAATTCTGCGAAACGAGTGGGGATTTGGCGGGCTGATTACCACCGACTGGGAAAACACGGCAGATAAATCGAAAGAGGCTTATGCCGGTAACGACATGCATATGCCATGGTCGGGAAAGGATAGTCTTCCCGATGTGGACCGGAATCAACTTGCTATCAGTGTCAAACGCCTGATGGAGATGATTCTCTGGCTGGAATAAAAGAAAGGCTGAACGATAAAAATCGTTCAGCCTTTTTCTGTTGAGTTCTAGTGTACCACGACCGTTGCACCGCTGATGAGGAAGTAGGCAATGACCAGAATACCAATGATAATCCGGTAATAGCCAAATGCCTTAAAGTCGTTGTTTCGAATATAACTCATCAGGAACTTGATGGCAGCAATGGATACCAAATAGGCAACCACCATGCCGGTAAGAAGAATTGTGATTTCCTGTCCGGTAAAGCCGACGCCGGTTTCCAAGAAGAACTTAACAATCTTCAACGCACTTGCCCCGAACATAACAGGAACTGCCAGGAAGAATGAAAACTCTGCCGCAACAACCCGGGAACAACCCAAAATCACAGCCCCCAAAATGGTAGAGCCGGAGCGGGAGGTGCCCGGAATCAGGGAAAGAACCTGGAAAGCACCAATCAGCAGGGCTGTCTTGTAGTCCAATGTGCCAATGGATTCAATCTTCGGGACCTTCTTTCGGTTTTCGATGACAAGAAACAACACGCCGTAGAGAATCAGAGTTCCTGCAACCACCCATGCGTTGTAGGTGTATTTGTTAATCGCATCATCAAACAACAGACCAATCACTGCGGCGGGAATACAAGCCACCAGAACCTTTAGCCACATCTCCCAGGTGTTTGCCTTTTCCTGGGTGGTCTTCTTTGGAGAAAAGGGGTTCAGCTTGTGGAAGTAAAGGGTTACCACCGCCAAAATGGAGCCAAATTGAATGACCACCAAAAACAGGTCGATAAATTCCTTGCTTTGGGCAAGAGGCAGAAACTGGTCTACTAATATCATATGTCCCGTACTGCTGATGGGCAGCCATTCGGTAATGCCTTGGACAATGCCCAAAATCACAGTTTTGAATAGTTCAAATAAAAACATAATCATTTCCTCCTATCGGTATATCCTATGCTTTCGGAGCTTCGTCAATGTCGTCAATGTTATATGGTGTGGTCTGGTAGACGAAGTAATTGAGCCAGTTGGAGTACAAGAGATTGGCATGGGACCGCCAGAGGTTTTGGGGTTCCTTTTCGGGATTGTCCTCCGGAAAGTAGTTCTTGGGGACGGCAATATCCATACCCTTGTTGATGTCCCGAAAATATTCGTTGGCAAGGGTGGTGCTGTCGTACTCGGAATGTCCGGTAACAAAGAACTGCCGCTCACTCTTGGCGGTAACGATATAAACTCCTGCCTCCTGGGACTCTGCCAGAATCTCAAGCTCCGGTATCGTTTCAATATCCTCTTTCCGGAACTCGGTGTGGCGGGAATGGGGAGCAAAAAAGGTGTCGTCAAAGCCACGAAGTAGAATCTTGGTTTTCTTCTCCTCGGGAATGGTGTGAGGAAAAATGCCGAACATCTTTTCTTTTAAAGGATATTTTTTGATGCCATAGTGGTAGTAAAGTGCCGCCTGAGCACCCCAGCAGATATGGAAGGTGGAGGTCACATGTTTTTTGCTCCATTCCATAATCTCACAAAGCTCTGCCCAGTAGTCCACTTCCTCAAATTCCAACAGTTCCACCGGAGCACCGGTAATAATCATTCCGTCAAATTTTTGGGATTTGTAATCGTCAAAGGTGCCATAAAAGGTTTCGATATGACTCTTGGAGGTGTTTTTTGCCTCATGGGATTTCATGTGCATGAAATTGATGTCAATCTGGAGAGGAGTATTGCCCAAAACCCGAAGAAGTTGGGTTTCCGTTTCAATCTTGGTGGGCATCAGGTTAAGAATCAAAATTTTTAAGGGGCGAATATCCTGGGTCATTGCCCGGGTTTCGGTAATAACAAAAATATTTTCTTGATTCAACGTTTCGATAGCCGGTAAGGCGTTCTGGACTTTAATCGGCATCATGAATCACATCCTGTTCTATATGGTATCAAAAAAACTATTAGAAATTATTGTACCATATTTTTTTGGATTAGTAAAGGGGATTTTGCACATAGTAACAATAAGAAAAGGAAAGGGAGAGAAATTATGAAAAATCAGGAACAAGAGGAAAAGAAAGAACATAACAACGAGGAAAGTGACAAAATTAAAGAAATGTCAACGGTGGAAGTGAAAAGCGGTAAAGGAAGAATCTCTTGTATTAGCATCATAGGAGAGATTGAAGGGCACACCATTTTACCTCCGCAAAGCAAAACAACCAAGTATGAGCACATGCTTCCGGAACTTGTGAAGGTTGAGGAGGATGATGAGATTGACGGACTCCTTTTGATGCTGAATACTGTCGGTGGCGATGTGGAAGCGGGACTTGCCATTGCGGAAATGATAGCCGGAATGAAAAAGCCAACAGTTTCCATGGTTTTGGGCGGTGGACATAGCATCGGAGTCCCCTTAGCAGTGGCAGCAAAGCGGTCGTTGATTGTCCCCTCTGCCACCATGACGGTCCATCCCATCCGGATGACCGGAACCGTCATTGGCGCACCTCAAACATTTCGGCAGCTCCACAAAATTCAGGATAGACTGATAAACTTTGTGGTTCGAAACTCCGGCATTGCCGAGGAGCGATTTACCGCCCTGATGATGGAAACCGAAAAAATTGCCAATGACGTGGGAACGGTGCTATATGGAGAGGAAGCCGTACATTGCGGCCTGATTGATGCCGTGGGCGGTATTGCTGATGCTATGGAAACGCTGCATAGTATGATAGGGAAATAAATTTTGTAACGGAAATTTAAAATTGTGCTTGACAGAAAGAGGTTTTGTCTGTATAATAGGTGGAGTAGAATTTTTTACCTTGACATCTTAGTGTTGACCATACTTGGAGGGAGGGTAGTATCCATGGCTGAAATCAGAGTAAAGGACAATGAGTCGCTGGATAGCGCGCTGCGTCGGTTTAAGCGTTCCTGTGCAAAGGCAGGCGTTTTATCTGAGGTTAGAAAAAGAGAACATTATGAGAAGCCCAGTGTAAAGCGGAAGAAGAAATCCGAAGCGGCAAGAAAGCGTAAATACAAATAATAACGGGCGGGGTGTATCCCCGCTCTTTCTATATCCAAAATTAGACAGGAGGGATGTTTGTGGGGAAGACATTATTCGGCCCGGCAGGAAACAGTGAGAGTTTTTTTGAAGCCGGCAACAAATCAAGCTTGGAGGCTCCGGCATGGGTAAAGAAAAACGGACTTGACTGCTATGAGTTTCAGTGCGGACATGGTGTCCGGATTTCGGAAGACGGTGCAAGAACTCTTGGCGAGAACGCCAGGGCAGAGTCGGTGCTTTTATCGGTGCATGCACCTTATTATATTAGCCTTTCCTCGGTGGAGGAGGAAAAACGTGACAAGAGCATTGATTATATTCTGCAGACCTTAAAGGCGGCAAAGGATATGGGGGCAGACCGGATTGTGGTTCATTCCGGTTCCTGTGGAAAGATTACCCGAAAAGAAGCGCTGGAGCTTGCCAAGGATACCTTATACCGCTCCTTGGAGGCGGCGGAAAAGGCTGGGTATGGGGATATCTATATCTGCCCCGAAACCATGGGCAAGGTCAATCAGCTGGGTACTGTAGACGAGGTCATTGCCCTTTGCAAAATGAGCGACCGGCTGCTTCCTACCGTGGACTTTGGCCATGTCAATGCCCAGACCCGGGGCGGTTTGAAGGAGAAAGCGGATTTTGCGGCGGTGCTGGATGCCCTAGGAAGTAAGCTCAACACCTATCAGGCAACGGAGTTTCATGCTCACTACAGCAGAATCGAATACACCAACGCAGGGGAAAAGAAACATCATACCTTTGGGGAAACCCAATACGAGCCAGAGTTTGAACCCCTTGCGGAGCTTTTGGCGGAGAGGGGATTATCTCCCCGGATTATCTGTGAATCAGCAGGAACCCAGACCGAGGATTCGGTGGAGCTCCAGAAAATCTATCAGGGAAAGCTGGGGTAGTATGACAGAACTTTTAGAAAAGGTGGATGGAGTTCTTTTGACCTCGCCGTGTAGTCTGCGATATTTTACCGGATTTTCCGGTGGCGAAGGTGTGGCGTTGGTTAGCAGGACGGAACGGTTTCTTTTTGTGGATTCCCGGTATACCGAGGCGGCGGAAAAGGAAGCCAAAGGATTTACCATCATCGAATTCGGTGGCGGAACCAAAAATCAGGAAATCGGCAAAAGAATGAAAGAGCAAAGCATCAAACGGTTGGGTTATGAAGAAACGGAACTGACGGTAGCGGAGTATCAAAGCTTTCAAACAGATTTGCCGGATGCCGAATGGATTGGATGTTCCCGGGAATTAGACAGAAAGCGGATGGTCAAGCGACCAGAGGAGTTGCAGGCGTTGCGGATGGCAGAGCAGATTGGGGTGGAGGCTTTTCTGGCGGTTCTTCCTCAAATTAAGGTTGGCATGACCGAACATGAGCTGGCTGCGGAACTGGAATATCAAATGCGAAAAAGGGGTGCCGAGGGGACTTCCTTTGAAACCATTGCCATCTCTGGGAAAAAGACCAGTATGCCCCACGGAAGACCCGGAGATAAAAAACTGGAATCCGGAGATTTTATTACCATGGACTTTGGGTGCCGGTATCAGGGATATTGCTCTGATATGACCAGAACGGTAGTTCTGGGAAAGGCAACTACGGAGCAAAAAAAGATTTATGAAGTTGTAAGGCTTGCCCAAGAGGCGGGGCTTGCTGCCATTCGTGCGGGAATATCAGGAAAGGATGCAGATGCCGCCGCAAGGAGTATTATTGAAGATGCCGGTTACGGCAGATACTTCGGGCATAGTCTGGGGCACGGAGTTGGCCTCAAGATTCATGAGCTTCCCAACCTTTCTCCTATGTCCGAAACGGTGCTGGAACCGGGAATGGTGGTTACCTGCGAACCGGGGATTTATATTCCCAATCTGGGCGGTGTCCGAATCGAGGATATGGTCTGCGTAACCAAAGACGGGTGCGAAAACCTGACTCCGCTTTCCAAGGAACTTTTGGAGCTTTAAGAGATTTTGAAAAAATACTTGCATTTTTATGCTGTTTGGTATACAATGGAAGACAAGAACATAGATAGGAGGTTGCACCAATGATAAGTGCGGGCGATTTTAGAAACGGTCTTACCTTTGAATATGACGGGAATGTTTATCAGGTGGTAGAGTTCCAGCATGTAAAGCCGGGTAAGGGCGCAGCGTTTGTTAGAACCAAAATGAAGAATGTGATGACCGGTGGCGTGGTGGAGAGAACCTTCAACCCCACCGAAAAAGTAGAGCCGGCAAGAATCGAGAGAAAGGAAATGGAATATCTCTACGAAGACAGCGGACTATACTACTTTATGGATCAGGAAACCTATGACCAGATTCCTTTGAGTCAGGAACAGCTGGGCGATGCTTTGAAGTTTGTTATGGAAAACATGACAGTAAAAATCCTTTCCTATAAAGGCAATGTTTTTGCGGTTGAACCGCCCACCTTTGTAGAAATGAAGGTTACTGCAACCGAGCCGGGCGTCAAGGGCAATACTGCCACCAATGTAACCAAGCCCGCAACAGTAGAGTCCGGTGCCGTAATTACGGTACCCATGTTCGTCAACGAGGGCGATACCATCCGTATCGACACCCGTACCGGCGAATATATGGAAAGAGTTTAAGCTATAATAGATATAGAAAGAGGTGTGAGAAATGTCTGAAATTTCTAACCGTGCAGCATATTTAAAGGGTTTGGCAGACGGCTTGAAGCTGAACACCGAAACCGCAGAGGGTCAGCTGATTGACGGCATCCTGAATCTTCTGGGCGATGTAGCCGAGGAACTGGAGATGCTGGATAGTGAGCAGGCTTTCATCGCAGATAAAATGGACGAGATGGAAGAGGTTATCGACATAGTTGCAGAAGATGTTTTCGGCTGTGATGAGGATGATGAACTCTATACCTTGGTTTGCGAGAAGTGCGGTGCCGAGATTGATGTAACCGGCGATGATTTGGACGATATCGCAGAAGGTGTCTTTAAGTGTCCTGATTGCGGCGAGGTTATCGAGCTGGATTTTGATGATTGCGACTGCGGTTGCGATTGTGGTTGCGACCACGAATAAGAAAGCAAGAGAAGGACGGAGCTTGGCTCCGTCTTTTTTTCGTTATTCTAAACAAAAATGAAAATCGCAAACGAGTATATGAGAGATTGAGAGAGGAAAAAGGAGAAAAAACGAGATTGCATATTGTTAAATTAAATTTTTCAAAAAAGTGCTTGACAAATGGAAAAAACAGTATTATAATAGTCTAGCGCCTGAAGTTGAGGCGTTTGTTTTTCGCACTGAGGTCGCGGAAAACGGTGCTAAAAACAAATGCCTTACAGGCGAATCTATTTATAGGAGGAAAGAGATATGTCAACTTACATGGCAAAAGCAAATGAAGTCGAGAAAAAATGGTATATCATTGACGCTGCTGGTAAGCCTCTGGGTCGTGTAGCTGCAACTGCTGCTACCATCTTGAGAGGTAAGCACCGTCCCCAGTACACCCCGGGCGTAGATTGTGGCGAGTATGTTATCATCATCAACGCAAAGGACGCAGTTCTGACCGGTAACAAGCTGGAGCAGAAGAAGTGGTACAGACACACCGGTTACATCGGTCACTTGAAGGAAGTATCTTACAAGGAACTGATGGCAACCCGTCCGGAAAAGGCAATGGAGCTGGCAATTGCTGGTATGCTTCCCCATAACACCTTGGGAAGAACCGCTCTTAAGAAGCTTCGTATCTACAAGGACGCAGAACATCAACATCAGGCTCAGGCACCCGTTGTCTGGGAACAGAATTAAGAAAGGGGACTAAAGAATCATGGCAAACGTACAATATTACGGAACCGGTAGAAGAAAGAAGTCTGTTGCCAGGGTTAGATTGGTACCCGGCAAAGGCGAAATTACCATCAACAAGAGAAGCATTGACGAATACTTCGGTCTGGAAACCTTAAAGGTTGTTGTAAGACAACCTCTGGAACTGACCAAGACCACCGGCAAGTTTGACGTTCTGGTTAATGTACAGGGCGGCGGCTTTACCGGTCAGGCAGGTGCAATCCGTCACGGTATCGCAAGAGCTCTTCTGGAGGTTGATGAGGAATACAGAGCAGAATTAAAGGCTGCAGGTTACCTCACTCGTGACCCCAGAATGAAGGAGAGAAAGAAGTACGGCTTGAAGGCTGCTCGTCGTGCTCCTCAGTTCTCAAAGAGATAATCAGTTGTTGCTTATCAAAATCCCATGGACTTTTGTCTGTGGGATTTTGTTTTTCGGCGGGATGTGCTCTGCAGTTTAGTAAGAGATGTTGCATTACAGCATCTCTTTTTATGTCAAAAAAGAAACTAAATTGTCTCCCGAAAACAGAAAAGACTTGCAATTATTTTGGTAAATGAATATAATGAGTATAGTATATCTGAAAGGTACAATATGGAGTGTTTATAACATTGAAGCTATTTTTAGAATAGGGAATACTTGTTTTTGTAAGAGCAAAGTTTTTTGAAAAGAAGAGAAGGGTGTATCTGCATAGCAGGAGGGATTTCGTTGGGAAGTACAAAAAAGAGACGTGAAGTAGAAATCTATGAGAGTTATTGGAAATTTACGGCAGCACATTTGGATATTACGGGGACAAAATTTAATAACTGTTTAAATGTTATTATTTTATTTATAGATAAAAACAAAAGAGCACTGGAAGAAAATGCTCGAAGCGAGAGAAAATTTTTCGATTCGGAATTATACAAGACATTGCAACAACAAATTGTCCTTGTATCGGGATTTCGAGGAAAAGATGCCTCTTTGTCTGCGCGAAAGGTAATTAATCAATTTGTAAAGATTGGCTTTGTGTACCCGTTTTTGGTTGGATATCATCCTCTTGTTAAATCGTTTGCCCTTGAGATGAATACCGAGAAAAAAGAAATTATATTTTCAAAAATATTTTATGAAAGTTCTTCGCTGGCTTCGGATGTTACCTTAGATAACAGACATTTGAAACATGTGAATTTCTTGCTGAAAACGTTGGAGAAGAACAGGACTTTAAGCAAAAATGATATCATTGCACTGATGGTAACAAACATTTCTAACTATAAGGATGGCTATCTAACGAGAGAACAGCTAGATATGCAATATCAGTATGCAATGATTAGAGGATTTGATGAGAGAAAATATAACCAGATTGCACATTTGATTGGATATTTAAAGCGATTTGTTGATTTGAAATACGACAAACAGGAAGAGCGGTTCTGGTTTACAGACGATCCGCAGATAGCGGAAAAGGATTTTGATGAGTCCTTTGCAAGAGATGGGGTAAAGCATCGAATTTATAAAGAAGAATTAAAGGCAGAATCAAAGGCGATTTATGGAGACGTCGTTTGTTATCTTGAGAAAAAGCCTTATAAGTCTTTAATTGCTTCCCATATCAAGCCTTGTGTTGATTGTCTAAAAGAGTATAGAGAAGATCAGGCGTATGATTTTAATAACGGATTGTTGTTAAACCCTACTATAGATTCTTATTTTGATAAAAAGGATATTTCCTTCGCAGAGGATGGACATATTTTGATTGGGAAAAACGTTGCGCCTGCAATACGAGCTGATTTTGAAAAATTAAGATTAGATGAATCAATCCAGAATGAACGCAGAAAATACTATTTGAATTACCATAGACGCCTTTTTGAACAAAAAAACGGAGGGATGAATCATGGCATATAATTATATAGATTTGTTCTGTGGTGCCGGAGGGTTGTCCCTGGGTTTTAACCGAGCTGGGTTTGAAAATGTTTTTGCAGTTGATTCCAACCTAGGATTTGCGCGGACATATAAAAGAAATTTTCCGGAACATAAATTGATTGTCGAAGACGTTAGAAATATAGATAATGACAGAATTTTAGAACTTGCGGAGACGAAGGAGATTGATGTTATCGTAGGAGGTCCGCCATGTCAAGGCTTTTCTATTGCCGGCAATATAGGGAGAACCTTTCTTGACGATGAAAGAAACAGGTTATTTAAAGATTTTGTCCGTTTTGTGCAATGTTTGAAGCCGAAAATGTTTGTGATGGAAAATGTAGCAGCAATGGCGACCCATATGAAAGGGAAAACAATTAAGAGGATTGTTGCTGCTTTTCAAGAGGCTGGTTGCGGCTACAAGGTAAAATATGAGGTACTAAATAGTGTGGAGTATGGTGTAGCACAGGAAAGAAGAAGAATTGTTATCGTGGGCGTGAGAAGTGATCTTGAAACGGAGTTTTTTTATCCCAAAAAGAGAAAATTGATTTTAACAGTAAAGGATGTCATTGGCGATTTGCCAAAATTATTCAGTGGACAGAAAAGTGATATTCCAAATCATGTGGCGATGGAGCATAGCGAACAAATGCTCGAGAAGATGAGCTATGTGAAGGATGGAGGCGATCGGTCAGATATTCCTGAAGAAATCCGTCCAAAATCTGGGGATGTTAGAAAATACATTCGGTATAATAGCAAGAAACCTTCCGTTTGTGTTACCGGCGATATGCGAAAGATTTTTCATTATGAACAGAATAGAGCTTTGACTGCCCGGGAATTAGCCCGAATACAATCATTTCCGGATGATTTTATTTTCGAGGGTACATCGCTTCAAATACAGCAACAGATAGGCAATGCAGTGCCGCCTAAATTGGCATACCAGATTGCGTTGCAGGTAAGGGAGGCTTTGGATAATGGCAAAGTATCCGAAAGTAAATTACATAGGCAACAAAGAGAAGTTGGCTAACTGGATTATTGATGAAATCCCAGAAAAAAGTGGTACCGTTTTGGATATCTTTGCTGGTGGATGCTCGGTATCGTATGAGTTAAAAAAACGAGGCTATTCTGTAATTGCAAATGACATTCTATTTGCAAACTATGTGATAGCCAAGGCGTTGGTGGAGAATACCAATAAAGAACTATCGTTATCTGTGCTTGATATGGAAGTAGCTGAAAAAAGGATAGCAGAATTGGTTGAAAAGTTTTCCTTTTTGACCAATTGTTTGTACTATCCTGATGAAGTTCGGGAGTTAAGTAAGTTCGTCGCAATTTCGGAGAAGTTAAAAGGCGCAGAACGATATTTGATGCTATCGCTGATACGTAGAGCTATGATTAGAAAACTGCCGTATTCCAGAATGAATGTGCCTTGGGGGCAGATTCAAAAACTGAGGGATGAAGACTATAGCTATCAAAAGTATAAGCGAAAAAGGGCATATCACAATCAGTCATTTGAAAGTCACATAAGGGAAAATATAGAGGAATATAATCAGGCAGTATTTTCGGGTAGTACATGCAAAGCGTACCATTGCGACGCACTCGATATGGCAAAAAAAATAGAGTATGTTGATGTAGTCTATATGGATCCTCCGTATCCTTCAACCATGAATGATTATGATGCTTTTTATGGTTTGTTTGATAAGATGTTTGATGAACAAAGAAAGCATATTGATTATACGCAAAAAGCAAGCTTTCTTGATAATATAGACCAGCTTTTGCGAAGGCTTACCGGGAAAACAAAATATGTCGTTTTGAGTCAGAATACCCGTGTTCAGCCGGAACCGGAAGAGGTGGAAAGGCTTCTCAAAAAGTATGGCAAGGTTACTGTCAAGGAGAAGAAACATAATTATCAGGTAACCGGAAAGGAAAATAAAAATACAAGCAAAGAATTGTTATTTATCCTTGAAATATTTTAGTTTTAAAAGGCACCCGATTGGGTGCCTTTTTGCGTGTTTTACATTTTTATAGCCAGATGCGATGGCCGTACATCTTGTTTACCATTTTTCTAGCCTTTTTCATTGTTTTTTTGTCAATCAGCATGGCGCCCACGCCCAGCATAGCACCGGCAATCAGTCCGGTTGAGAATTTTCCCATGGTATTGTCCTCCCTTTTTTTGAATCATTTCCTTTTGTCCTACCTAGTATTTGTAAAACCGTCATAAAAATTCAAAGGATTTCCTAGCAATTATTTACATTGAAACCTGGAAAATTCCTTGACGAATTGCCATTTTTGGTGTATGATAAAGAATAATGTACTATTTTTTGTATTCCCGTATGGAAAGGGGAAAACAAAACAAGAATAATGATAAATCTTTCTGATTGCAAAAGGGATTCCGGTATGAGGGCGGATTTTGCTGATTGGGCAGAACCCTCTCAAAACGGTTGAAAGGATGGAAGAACATATGAAAATTGGAATCATGGGTTTTGGAGTTGTTGGCAGCGGTATCGGCGAGATTATTGCCAATTCTCCTGACGGTCTTCTAAAGCGAAGCGGCGAGGCCATTGAGATTGCGAAAATTCTGGATTTGCGGGATTTTCCTGGGAGTCGGTTTCACTGCTTTACCAAGGACTTCAATGATATTTTAGAGGACGAGGAAATCGGCATTGTGGCAGAGGTTATGGGCGGTACCGAGCCGGCATATACCTTTACCAAAAAGCTACTCCAGGCAGGAAAGAGTGTGGTTTCCTCCAATAAGGAATTGGTGGCAAAGCACGGCACCGAGCTTTTGCAAATTGCAAAAGAGAACAATGTCAGCTACCTCTTTGAGGCAAGTGTTGGTGGCGGTATTCCTATCATTCGTCCCTTGTATTCCAGCCTTTCCGCCAATGAACTGACCGATGTTTACGGCATCTTAAACGGTACGACAAACTATATCCTGACCCAGATGATTAAGGAAGGCGAAAGCTTTGCGGATGCCTTAAAGGGTGCTCAGGAAAAGGGTTACGCTGAAAAAGACCCCACAGCAGATGTAGAGGGACATGACACCTGTCGAAAGACGGCAATTCTGGCATCGTTAGCCTTTGGAACCTATGTGAACAGCGAGGAAATCCAGACTGAGGGTATCACCAAGATTACTCTTCAAGATGTGGCTTATGCAGAGGAGATCGGCGGTGTAATTAAGCTTCTCGGCATGGCATCCAAGGAGGAAGATGGTGTCTATGCCAGAGTCTGCCCTGCCATCCTCAAAAAGGATAACCCTCTTGCCGGAATTGATGGTGTCTTCAATGGCATCATGGTCAAGGGCGAGGGCATTGGTGATGTAATGTTCTACGGCCGTGGTGCAGGTTCTCTGCCTACTGCAAGTGCGGTAGTATCCGATATCATTGATGCGGTCAAGCATCAGGGGAGCCATATCGGTCTTGGTTGGAAAGAGGGAGTTTCTGGTTACTTAAAGGATGCTAGAGAACAGGAGTTTGCTTTCTATCTCCGCCTGACCGGACAGCCGGATGAAAAGATAGAGGGAATGCGTGTCATTACCCTTCCGGAGCTTAACGGCGAATTTGCGGTGGTAACTCCTAAAATGGACGGCAAGGCGGTAGCAAGCCTGCTGGAGGATTTAAAGCAGAATCATGAAATCTTAGGAACCATAAGGCTGGTGGCAGAATAATGATAAAAGTAAGAGTGCCTGCAACAAGCGCCAACCTGGGACCCGGGTTTGACAGTATGGGACTGGCACTGGGACTTTATAATTATGTAACCGCAGAGGAAACCGATGGCGGACTTACCATTGACATTCTGGATGAGAGCCGCAAGTTTTTGGCAAAGGATGAGCGGAATCTGGTCTACAAGTCCATGAAGGCGGTGTTCGATAAGGTAGGATATCCCGTCAAAGGTCTCCACCTGACTCTGGAGAATCATATTCGGGTTACCCGGGGACTGGGCAGTAGCAGTGCAGGAATTGTTTCCGGATTGGTTGCCGCCAACGCCATGAGCGGGAGTCAGCTCACCCGGGAAGAGCTCCTTTATCTTGCGGTAGACATCGAGGGGCATGCGGATAATGTAACGCCGGCACTTCTGGGTGGCTTTACCGTGGCGGTCAAGCAAAAGAACCGAATTCAGTATGTAAAGACAGAACTGAAAGACGATTTGGTGTTTGGGGCATTCATCCCTGATTTCTACCTACAGACCAAAAAGGCACGGGGAATTCTTCCTCATTCTGTGTCTATGCGAGATGCGGTGTATAACACCGGACATAGTGCTCTCCTTGCGGCGAGTATTATGACCGGAAAGTATGAGAATATCCGGACGGCGGTAGGGGATAAGCTCCATCAGCGATACCGGAAACGACTGGTTCCCAAAATGGATGAGATGTTCCGGAATTGCTACGAGAAAGGTGCCCTTGGGGTTTACCTGAGCGGAGCAGGACCTACCATTGTGGCCATTGTCCATCGGGACAACCGGGACTTTGAGATAGGTATGAAGCAGGTTCTTCGGGAAAAGATGCCGGATTGGGATTTGCAGATGCTCTCTGCAGATAATACAGGAGCAGTGATTTTATAAAGATTGAAATGACGGAGAATTCCGTTTGATGTTAAAAATGGAGGGATAAGAAGTGGGACTTATTGTACAAAAGTTTGGCGGCAGTTCTGTCGCTGACGCGGCAAAGGTAAACAATGTGGCAAGTCGTGTTGTGGATACCGTCAAGGAAGGCAACAAGGTTGTGGTTGTTGTATCTGCTCAGGGCGATACCACCGATGACTTGATTGAAAAGGCAAATGAAATCAACCCTGCCGCATCCAAGCGTGAAATGGATATGTTATTGTCCAGCGGCGAGCAGATTTCCATTGCTCTTTTGGCAATGGCGGTGCAGAAACTGGATTGTTCTGTCATTTCGCTTACCGGATGGCAGGCAGGTTTTGAGACCAATGCGGTATCCGGTAATGCAAGAATCAGCAAAATCAACACCGAGCGTTTGAACGCCGAACTGGATAAGCACAAGGTTGTGGTTGTGGCAGGTTTTCAGGGCATCAACAAGTATGATGATATTACAACCCTGGGCCGTGGCGGCAGCGATACCTCGGCAGTTGCTTTGGCAGCAGCTCTGGGTGCAGACCGTTGCGAGATTTATACCGACGTGGACGGCGTTTATACCGCTGACCCCCGTATCGTTCCCGGTGCGGTAAAGCTGGATGAGATTACCTATGACGAAATGCTGGAACTGGCAAGTTTGGGTGCTAACGTTCTCCATAACCGTTCGGTAGAGATTGCGAAAAAGTATGATGTGAAGCTTGAAGTAAAGTCCAGTTTCGAGAAAGTGCCCGGAACTGTCGTGAAGGAGGTTACCAATATGGAAAAAATGTTAATCAGAGGAGTTGCCCGTGATAACGATGTTGCACGGATTGCAGTAGTTGGCGTAGAGGATACCCCGGGAATCGCATTCAAGATTTTCTCCGCTTTGGCAAAGGCAGAAATCAACGTGGACATGATTCTCCAGTCCATCGGCAGAAACGGTACCAAGGATATTGCCTTTACCACCACCAAGGAAAATCTCCAGCCGACCTTAGAAATTCTGGAGGGCTTAAAGGATACCCTGAACTATCAGGAATTGAGTCATCGTGATGATTTGAGTAAGGTTTCCATTGTTGGTGCAGGTATGGCACACAATGCAGGTGTTGCATCCACCATGTTTGAGGCACTCTACGGTGCACAAATCAATATTCACATGATTTCTACCTCTGAGATTAAGGTTTCGGTTCTGATTAACCAGAATAACGCAGAAAAGGCAGTTCAGGTAATCCACGAGAAGTTTGTGAAGTAGGAAGAAGAGAAATAGAAAAAGCGGCGGGCATACGACCGCCGCTTTTTTGTGTTGAAAAAAGGTTTTATTTCTATCACCAGACCCCGTTCCGACCTTCGGACGAAGAAGGGGCTTTCTCTCGGCTTTCGCCTCGGTCAGCGCTGGACGATTGCCACTGGCAATCAGTACCCCTTTGGAACCCCGTGTTTTTGACAAAATCTAGCGTTTAAATTGTAGGGGACGGCGTCCTCGACGTCCCGCATGCCGGTCCTTTAGGGTACACCTCTTACGACCGCCGTTTTTGTGTGGAAAGATATCATTAAGATGTGTTATTCCCCTATAGCTATGACGCAAACCCCCGTTTGTTTGGCATATTCAAAGTCAAACCATGGCTCACTTAGCTCTTTCTCATCATAGAGAAGACAAGTGCCGCTCATATCTAACCGTTCCTTTTCACTCTGACCTTTGTAAATAGTTTTCCCATCATTGAGAATTCTCCCGGGGTAGTAGGTATCATCGTAGTATCGTTCATAATCTATGAACTCTCCATTGATAAAGGGGAAGTCTGTTCTTGTATAGATACGCTTGATGTGGGGATATTTTTCTTTAAGTTTCGTAACCACACAAAAACAAAGGATATCAAACTCACTTTTTCTCCCGAACAAAAAGGTATCTACCTTGTCTTCCACAATGAGCGTTTCAATCATGCTCTTGACACGATCGTACAACTCGCCCTCTACATCCACCTGCCCATGTCCAAAGAAACAACAGGTTCGGTCTTTTTCCAATTTCATGCTATTACCCCTTTTTCAAATAAAAAATGCGCCAGCCGGAGCTAGCGCACAAAAAACGCAAACTCCGAATGTCGCCAAACATAACTTAATAGAATTGAGTACAATTGTACATTCTACTAAAGGGAATTTGCGCTTTTATCAAATTCGTAAGTAGAATGTAAAAGAGTACACAAAAAGACAAAGCAATTCTTTATAAGAATACTCAATTTAGATATTAAATTATGTTTGGCAATGTTATTGTACCACAAAGATATAATTTTATCAATAACTTTTTCAAATAAAAAATGCGCCAGCCGGAGCCAGCGCACAAAAAACGCAAACTCCGGTAGTCGCCAAACTAAATTTCATATAGCATGATAAAACACACCATGAAATGGAATCTGCATTTTTAACAAAGTCAGATTTCATGGTGCACAAAATAGGCGTAGAAAATACACCGAATGCTTTTTAGTATATGAAA
Source organism: Ructibacterium sp. (assembly GCA_045606185.1). Taxonomy (GTDB): domain Bacteria; phylum Bacillota; class Clostridia; order Monoglobales; family Monoglobaceae; genus Ructibacterium. Next base: position 1,613 of record JAZURN010000034.1, on the reverse strand, counting down.
TTTAGCTTGGCATGATTATCATATCACAAAGAAAGAAAATTATCAACAATTTTTTTACGGTTGAGTTTGAAAAAGAAAAGCACCGGATTCTGGAAAAGGGAATCCGGTGCTTTTTTGGTTTGGGGATAATTAAGGGTGTGTAAAAAAGCTTTGCGTATGCAAAACTACCTTTTCTCTTCTCTATTATCTTTTATCTCTTATCTGGAAACGACAATTTTTTAGAGAAGAACGAAGAAAGAATAGTGAAAAGATAAGAGTACAAAAAGAAACGACAACTTTCTGTCGAAAATTGTCGTTTCTTTTTGGCAAAGCCGAATGGTTTAGATGCCATTTATTGAATTTTTTGTCATTGATTATCTGTTCTATATGATCGAAAAAATTAACGGAATCGTTATACAAGAAAGCAAATGAGAAATTACTGTCATACCTGCTGCAACCGTTGTATCCTTGCCAAACGCACTTGGAATAACAATTGTATTAAGTCCAAGAGGCATTGCAAGAGAACAAAGTGCACAGATATAGGTTGTTTCAGGAATTTTGAAAAAAGATGCCACTGATACGAAAAGGGCAGGCATAATAATAAGCCTTATCGTCGAAACAATATAAATTCTTACATTTAAAAAAGTTTTTTTCAGGGATATTGACGATACCACCACTCCAGTAAGAATCATGGCAATCGGTGACATGCAATCTCCCGATACATTTATCAGTGACATAGTCCACTCAGGAAGATTAATTCTTGATAGACCAATTAACATACCTATCAGCATTGCTATAAACATAGGATTAACAAAAGATTTCATAGATTCCGTAAATGTATGTTTTTTTCCTGAATCTGCAATAAGAAGCCTTGGCACTCCCCATATATATATAAGCATCCATAATGGCAATGTGAAAATTAAATATTCAAAAAAAACATCAGGAAACAAGCTACTTACCACTGCATTTCCCATAAACCCGAAATTAGAAAAGGAAAGACCGTATGTATAAATTTTCTGAATATACTTATCTTTTGTAACCAATTTGGAAACCAAAATTGCAAAAGGAATCGTAATAAAAGCTATTATAAAACTTACTGACAACAGTTTCCATGTAGCACCTATTCTCTCCAGGGTAAAATTTTCGATAAATGTTCCCATAACAAGCGCAGGTATAAAAATTATGTTTTCCAGTTTTGATAAAACCGCAGCCGAATTTTCAGGTAATACTTTAATTTTAACAAGTATGAACCCTATAACGATAAACCCAAAAAGAAAAGCTATTTGATTTAATGTAGTTGCAAAAACACTCATTTATTCACATCGCTTACAAGCGATTTTCCCTCCCATTCTTTTTTATAAGTCCATCGGGACGCATACCGTCAATCGAAATTAAAATAACCTTGTTATTCAAATTATACCTCTTTTCTCTTTTAATATCTTATGCCATCAAGGGCAGCATTTCTTAAAGAAATATGTTTTGAATAATCTTCATAATTAAGAGAAGCTATTGAAAGCATAAGCGCATCAATTACACACATATGTGCTATACGGGCAGATACAGCTTCCACAGGATAATTTTTTTCATCAGCATACACTGAAATTGAATAATCACTCTCTGTATATAAAAGACTT
>JAZURN010000033.1:0-27086 GCA_045606185.1 Ructibacterium sp. | reverse complement strand
TGTGTTGAAAAAAGGTTTTATTTCTATCACCAGACCCCGTTCCGACCTTCGGACGAAGAAGGGGCTTTCTCTCGGCTTTCGCCTCGGTCAGCGCTGGACGATTGCCACTGGCAATCAGTGCCCCTTTGGAACCCCGTGTTTTTGACAAAATCTAGCGTTTAAATTGTAGGGGACGGCGTCCTCGACGTCCCGCATGCCTGTCCTTTAGGGTACACCTCATATGCAGAGTCGTTTTCTTTCTTATTTAAGCAAATTTGCACAATCCACAATCAACTGTGCGGCACCCTCTATTCCAATCTTAGAAGTATCCACCGCCAGATGATAGTTGTTTACATTCCCCCATGTCTGACTGGTATAAAAATTATAAAAAGAACCACGTCGCTTATCCGTCTTCTTAATCAGAGCCGTTGCTTCTTTTTCCTCTAAATTATGAAGTTCCTGAATCCGTTTTGTCCGCCAAGCATTGCCAGCATGAACAAAAACATTCATCAAATTTGGTTGCTCGCGCAGAATATAGTCTGCACAACGCCCCACAATTACGCAGGAACCTTTTTCCGCAAGATTTCTTATAACCTGAGACTGAACCCGAAAAAGTCCATCAGAGTTGAACACATCCCCGTAGCGGTAATAAGCACCGTTTCCGGACTGAATACCCATAACCAAAGAATACAAAAGGCTATTTGAAGACATATCTTCAATCCCTTCGAATAATTCCTCGGAAAGTCCGCTCTCCTTTGCTGCCAATGCTATCAATTCCTTGTCATAAAAGCCGATACCCAGCTTTTCTGCAACCTGCTTTGCCACTTCCCGACCGCCGGAACCAAACTGCCGACCGATGGTAATAATCGTACTTTCTGCCATATGCTTTCCTCCTTTTTCTCTATCCCATAAGTAAAAATACTCGCTTGCAAGATTTTCTAGTTTTATTATACCACATTTTTGCCGAGATTGAAATATTTTTTTCTCCCAAACTATAGGGAATATTCCACAAAGTTTCCTACGCTTTTTTATGGCTTTTGATAAAGAGAAGAAAGACAAACTCCCGGATAATAATGGGAAAGTATTTCTTTATAATCCTTTCCCTTCTCCGCCATGGCTTTGGCGCCCGCCTGACTCATTCCCACACCATGTCCGTCTCCTTTTACATCGAATACCGCTTCATCATCCAGAAACTCCAAAGAAAAGGTACGGCTCTTTAGCCCAAACCCCTCCTGAATTTCCTTACCAGAAAACTTCTCGCCAAAAATCGTTGCTGTTTCCACACTACCGCCGGAGGTAAATTTGATGGTTAGCGTAGGATCACTCAGCGTTTCTGGTAACTTCAATTTGGGACGAAGACCACGAATTACCGTAAAGAATGCCTCTTTTGGGAAAAACACTCTGCTCCGGTATCCATCCGCCCGAAGGTCGCCCTCGCTTTCCACCGACACAAGATAGGGAATGGAAACACCCCAGACGTCCTTGACATTTTCTGTCTTTCCACTACTGACCTTGTGGAAATACGCCTTAGCAACCTTATTTTCATAAGTTAAATACTCCCCACGGGTATCTTCTACCCCTTGCCTAACCTTTTCTATGTAATCCTTTTCCTTTATCTCCTCAAGAGGCGTGTAACTTCTGCAATGGGAAAAGTTCCCGCAGAGGAGCGCCCCGTGATGGCTTTCGGGGATTCCCTTGTCCAGATAGGTTGCAATTTTACTCAAGATAAAACTCCGTGCCGCTACCGCCTGTGCCTTGATGGCTTCCTCCGGAAAGTCCGTCGACAATTCTGCTCCCACAATTCCGGCAATATAATCCTCAAAGTCCAGATTTAAAACCTGACCGGTAGCAGGAAGGTAGAGGGTAATGGGATAGTTTTCCCCAAAGTTTTTGGTGGTTATGGCATCCCCCTCTGCTGTGGACACAACCGCTGTCGGCAAAGCTTCCTCGCTCTCCCGGAAATTCGACAGAGGAACTGCCGCAAGTGGCAACAAAAACATTGCCATACACAACCCAAACAGCCCCAGAAAAAACCGTTTCATAATACACACTCCTTTTTGATAGCTTGTCTTTTGCCTTTCTCTATGCCTATGAAAAAATTTCCGGAATTATGCTTGACAATTTAAAAATTTTGTACTATAATATTCGAGTTATTGAACAAAAATCCTTACTCTTGCGAAATCGCAAGGGTCAAAGTCCAGAAGGAGGTGACAAAATCATGGCAGAAGCAATCAACAAGTACGAAACCATATTCGTGGTTGATGCAACCAAGACCGAAGAGGAAATTACCGCTTTGGTTGAGAAGTTCAAGTCATTGATTGAAAAGCACGGCGAAATCGAGGCCGTTGAGGAATGGGGCAAGCGCAGATTGGCTTACCCGATCAATGATTTAACAGAAGGCTATTATGTTTTGGTTAACTTTAAATCAAAACCTGATTTCCCTGTTGAACTGGAACGTGTCTACGGCATTACCGACGGTATCATCCGTGACATCGTAGTCAGACGTGAGGAGGACTAGTCTATGATTAACAAAGTAATTTTGATGGGCAGACTCACACGGGACCCGGAACTGCGTCATACCAGCGCAGGTACACCTGTCTGCAGTTTCTCCATTGCTGTTGATAACGGCTATGGCGAACGTCGGCAGACCGACTTTATCAACTGTGTCGCTTGGAATAAAACTGCTGAATTTGTCAGCAATTATTTTGACAAGGGCAAGATGATTATTGTCATTGGTCGTATTGCGACCAGAACATGGGAAGGTCAGGACGGAAAGAAGAATTATGCAACCGAAGTTGTGGCAAGCGAGGTTAGCTTTGGCGAAACCAAGCGGAGTCAGGACGGCGGCGGTTCCTTTGGCGGTGGAGCATCTGCGGCAGCAACTTCTGCACCGGCAGCTCCCGCATTTCCCGATAATCCGGTGGATGAGGCATTCACTCCTCTGCTGGATACCGATGACGATCTTCCGTTTTAATTTTGATTGAAAAGGAGGCTACCTACATGGCTGAAGAAAGAATGAACGACAGACCCAGAGCAAGACGTGCAAAGAGAAAAGTTTGTGCATTCTGCGTGGACAAGGTTGATCATATTGATTACAAGGATGTAGCAAAGCTGAGACGGTACGTAACCGAGCGTGCTAAGATTCTTCCCAGAAGAATCAGCGGTTGCTGCGCAAAACACCAGAGACAGCTGACTGTTGCAATCAAGAGAGCTAGACAGATTGCACTGATGCCCTACACCTCTGACTAATGTAACTATGATTTTCAAAAGGCTTGAACCATTGTGGTTCAAGCCTTTTTCTGTTATCTCCCGCATATTCTCCCCTGATTTGTATATGAATAATATATAGAACATTTCAGGAGGAAATCATATGATAATTTATGTTGTAAAACCGGGAGATACCCTCTCTGCCATTGCCAATCAATATGGCGTTAATCTCAATCATTTACGGGCGGACAACGGGTTACGTCCAGAAGACTCTCTGGTGGTGGGACAGGCAATCGCCGTCCAGATTCCGGAGGTGGTACATACCGTGGAAGCGGGCGAAACCCTCTACGATATTGCAAGACTTTATGGGACAACGGTCTATCAACTTTTTCGAAACAACTTTTTTTTAGGTGGACTCCCCAATGTAACCCCGGGCACCGAGCTTGTCATTCGGTACCAGAATCAAGGAGAAAAGGGCAGCTTTGTAACCAATAGCTATGCCTATCCCTATATTGAGGAAGCTCTCCTACGGGAGCAGCTTCCCTATCTCTCCTACTTCACTCCTTTTACTTATGGGTTAAGTGCCACGGGAAATCTCCTTGACTTGGAGGACGAAGAACTTCTTTCCATCACATCAGAATATGCCACACTCCCCCTCCTCCACCTGTCCACCCTGACAGAGCAAGGGAACTTCAGCAATGAGCGGGCAAGCATTGTCTTTAACGACCCTGTACAGCAGGAGCGACTGATTGAAGAAATTCTTGCGACTGTACAGGAAAAAGGCTTTGCCGGAGTAGATGTGGACTTTGAGTTCATCTACCCCGAGGAGCGGTATGACTACATTACCTTTCTGCAGAACCTTCGCCTTCGCCTGAACCCCCTGGGGTATCCTCTCCTCTCCGCCCTTGCCCCCAAAACCAGCGACACCCAACGAGGTGTCCTCTACGAGGGGCATGACTACGCCGGCATTGGTGCTGCCGCCAACGCTGTCCTTTTGATGACTTATGAATGGGGGTATACTTTCGGGCCGCCCCTAGCAGTAGCACCGATACAAAATGTGCGTCGGGTTGTGGATTATGCCCTGACCCGAATTTCCCGGCAGAAAGTCTTTTTAGGAATCCCCACCTACGGCTATGACTGGACGCTTCCCTATGAACGGGGAAACCCCGGTGCCCCCTCTCTCTCCCCGGTGGAGGCAGTGGATTTAGCACGGCGGTATGGTGCAGAAATTCAATTTGACGAAACCGCAAAATCCCCCTGGTTCCGCTACACCGATGATAACGGAAATCTTCACGAGGTCTGGTTCGAGGATGCCCGGAGCATTCAGGCAAAGCTGGACTTAGCAAGAGAATACAATTTGTTAGGCATTGGCTACTGGAACTCCATGCGGGAATTCCCCCAGAATTGGGTGGTGTTAAACAATGAATACAACATTATTGAAAACCCTCAAATCATTTGAATTCCCTTTTTCACAAACCTTTGACAACCGCAATATTTTGTGGTAGAATATGTAATGATAGGCATTTTCTTGTGGAATTGCCCCAACGAATGATAGTCTGACCGGCAGATTGCCGGTTATCGGAGGTTGAAACAATGGCTGCAAAAACCTATGATAATTCCAGCATTTCCGCTTTAAAGGGTGCGGACCGTGTCCGAAAACGTCCTGCGGTAATTTTCGGCTCTGACGGCATTGAGGGATGCCAACATTCCATGTTTGAAATCCTCTCCAACTCCATTGACGAGGCGAGAGAGGGTTACGGCAATCTGGTCAATGTGACTCGATATCTGGACCTATCCATTGAAATCGAGGACTTTGGCCGTGGTATTCCGGTGGAATACAACGAGCGGGAAAAGAAATACAACTGGGAACTGGTCTTCTGTGAGCTCTATGCCGGTGGTAAGTATAAAAACAACGCCGGCGGAGATTACGAGTATTCTTTAGGCTTAAACGGTCTTGGTGCCTGTGCCACCCAGTACAGCTCCGAATACATGGATGTAGAAATCCTTCGGGATAACCATAAATTCAACCTCCACTTTGAAAAGGGCGAGAACGTAGGGGGCCTTACCAAGACTCCGTTTCGTCATCGCCATACCGGAAGCCGAATTCGATGGAAGCCGGACTTAAAGGTCTTTACCGACATCAACATCACTCTGGAATTCTATCAAGATATTTTAAAGCGTCAGGCTGTTGTCAACTCCGGATTAAAGTTTGTATTAAAGAACGAAACCTCTCCCGGGGTCTTTGAAACCTTTGAATACTACTACGAAAACGGAATTGTGGACTATGTTAAGGAAATCAGCGAAGAAAAAGAGTTGACCTCGGTCTACTCGGTTTCTGCTGAGCGAAAAGGTCGGGACCGAGAAGACATGGCGGATTACAAAGTCAAGATGCAGTTTGCATTTTGCTTTAACAACGCCAAAAATGCTTTGGAATACTACCATAACTCAAGTTATCTGGAGCATGGCGGCTCTCCGGACAAAGCAGTCCGAAACGCCTTTGTCTACGCTATTGACCAGTATCTAAAGCAGAACAACAAGTATACCAAAACCGAAAGCAAGATTCAGTTTTCGGATATTGAGGATAGCTTAATCCTAGTCAGCAACTCTTTCTCCACCGCCACCAGCTACGCCAACCAGACCAAGAAGGCGATCACCAATAAGTTTATTCAGGATGCCATGACTGAATTTTTGCGGGAACAGTTGAGCATCTACTTTGTGGAGAACAAAATGGACGCCGAAAAAATCTGCGAACAGGTTCTGGTAAACAAGCGAAGCCGGGAAACGGCAGAGAAAACCCGTATCAACATTAAGAAAAAGCTGGGTGGCAATCAGGATGTTGCCAACCGTGTCAAAAAGTTTGTGGACTGCCGGAGCAAGGATATCTCCCGCCGGGAAGTCTACATTGTAGAGGGCGACTCGGCTCTGGGTGCTTGTAAACTTGGACGGGACAGTGAATTTCAGGCAATTATCCCCATTCGTGGTAAGATTCTTAACTGCCTAAAAGCGGAATATGATAAAATTTTCAAAAGCGATGTCATTGTAGACCTTTTAAAGGTTCTAGGCTGTGGTGTGGAAATCAGCAGCAAGCATAACAAGGAATTAAACTCCTTTGATTTAGATAACCTTCGCTGGAGCAAGGTTATCATCTGTACCGATGCTGATGTGGACGGCTACCAGATTCGAACCCTGATTCTAACCATGATTTACCGCCTGACTCCCACCTTAATCGACAAGGGTTATGTCTACATCGCAGAATCTCCTCTTTATGAGATTACCTGTAAGGACAAGTCCTACTTTGCCTTTAACGAGGCGGAAAAGGCAGAAATTATGGAAAAACTGGAGGGTCAGAAATACACCATTCAGCGGAGTAAAGGTCTTGGCGAGAACCAGCCGGAAATGATGTGGGAAACCACCATGAACCCGGAAACCCGCCGTCTGATTAAGGTCATGCCGGACGATGTCATCAAGACCCAGGAGATGTTTGACCTGCTTTTGGGGGACAACCTTGCCGGCAGAAAAGAGCATATCGCAAACTTCGGTCATGAGTTTATCGACCTGACCGACGTCATGTAGAGATAAGGAGATGAGAGCATGAAACAACCAATCATTGCAGAGCAGCAGATTACCGAAACTCTGGAAAAGAACTATATGCCTTACGCCATGAGCGTTATCATCTCCCGTGCCATTCCCGAGATTGACGGGTTTAAGCCCTCCCACCGAAAACTCCTCTATACTATGTATAAGATGGGTCTTTTGACTGGCGGACGCACCAAATCCGCCAATGTGGTAGGACAGACCATGCGGCTGAACCCCCACGGCGACCAGGCGATTTACGAAACCATGGTTCGTCTGACCGAGGGAAACGGCTCCCTCCTTCTTCCGCTGGTGGATTCCAAGGGTAATTTTGGTCGGCAGTATTCCAGAGATATGGCATTTGCCGCTGCCCGTTACACCGAGGTTAAGCTTTCCAAGGTCTGCAGCGAAATTTTCCGGGACATGGACAAGGACACCATCGACTTTGTGGACAACTATGACGGCACCATGCAGGAACCGGTACTGCTCCCCACCACCTTCCCCAACATCCTGGCAAATCCCAATCAGGGTATTGCGGTAGGTATGGCATCCAACATTTGTAGCTTCAACCTAAAAGAGCTCTGCGAGGCAACCTGTCTTGTGATGAAAGACCCGGAGGCAGACCTTTCCGAGGTCATGCCGGCGCCCGATTTCCCTTTTGGCGGGGCACTTCTCTATAATAAAGAAGAAATGAAGGAAATCTACCGTACCGGCCGGGGCAGCTTCCGCCTCCGTGCCAGATACGAGTATGACAAAAAGCAGAACTGCATTGATGTCAAGGAAATCCCCTATACCACCACGGTAGAGGCCATTGTGGAAAAGATTGTGGATTTGGTTAAGGCCGGAAAGCTGAAAGAAATCTCGGACATCCGGGACGAAACCGACAAACTGGGTCTTAAACTGACCATCGACTTAAAACGGGGTACCGACCCGGACAAGCTGATGGCAAAGCTCTTTAAGATGACCCCGCTCCAGGACAGCTTTGGATGTAACTTTAATATTCTGGTGGAAGGCTCCCCTCTGGTGCTGGGTGTCAATGATATTCTGTCCGAATGGCTTCGATTCCGCCGGAGATGTGTCCTACGCAGTGTCGCCTTTGACATTGCTAAGAAGCAGGAAAAGCTCCACCTGTTAGAGGGTCTGGAACTGATTCTTTTGGACATTGACAAGGCAATCAAGATTGTCCGGGAAACCGAAGAGGATGCACAGGTTATTCCGAACTTGATGAAAGGCTTTGGTATTGACGAGATTCAGGCAGAATACGTGGCAGAAATCAAGCTGCGGAACCTAAATAAAGACTACATCCTGAAACGAACCGCCGAGATTGAGAAACTAAAAGAAGAAATTGCCGAACTGGAATCTGTCCAGGACAGTAAGGCAAAAGTCAATAAGATTATTGAAAAGCAGCTACGGGAAGCCGCAAAGAAATATGGCAATGACCGTCGTACCGTTCTGATTTCTGATGAGGACGTGGAGCTTCCGGATGAATCTCAAATGATTGAAGACTACAACATCCACCTCTTCCGCACCAAAGACGGCTACGTCAAGAAAATTTCTTTGGTATCTCTCCGGAACGCCGGAGAACAACGGCTGAAGGACGATGATATTTTAGTTCAAGAAGAGGAAACCACCAACCGGGCAGAGATTCTCTTCTTTGTGGGAAATGGCGATGTATATAAAATCCATGCGTACGACATTCCCGACGGTAAGGCAAGCCAGATGGGCGAGTTTATTCCCAACGTGATTGGCTTGAAAGAAAAAGAGGATATTGTCGGCATGGTTTTGAGTGGCAATTACAGCGGACACCTCCTCTTCTGTTTCGAAAACGGAAAATGCGCCAAGATTCCTCTTGCAAGCTACGCCACCAAATCCAACCGGAAGAAGCTAACCGGCGGGTTCTCCACAAAGTCGCCTCTGGTAAAGATTCTCTATCTGCCGGAGGACAAGGACATTCTCTTAATCAACAATGCAGACAAGGCTCTGGCAGTAAACACCGAGAAGATTCCTGAAAAGACTACCCGGAGCAGTCAGGGCGTCCAAGTTATGACGGTACGGAAAAATATCAAGGTACAATCGGTTGCCTTTGTAACCGACGGGGTTGCTGACAACGGTCGGTACCGGAGCCGAAACATTCCTGCCGCCGGAACCCTCATGCGGGACGAGGATAAGGGAATTGAACAACTAGGTTTTGCTTTTCCCGAAGAAGAATAATTTATCACAGATATCCCCTTTGGGGATATCTGTTTTGCATTTTGCCCCGATTCTTTTCATATACTAAAGGGAAAAGGACGGTGGTATTACTATGCGGAAATTTATGCTTTTTCTTATCTCGTTTCTTGTTGCTCTCTCCCTTGGCTCTGTCCATGCAGCCCCATCCGTGTCAGCCCAATCGGCACTTGTGATGGAATTAGAATCCGGACGGGTTCTCTACCAAAAGAATGGAGAAGCAAAGCTTCCCATGGCAAGTACTACCAAGATTATGACTGCCATAGTAGCACTGGAGCGGGGAAATCTTAAAGACAAAATTAAAATATCCGCTACCGCTGCCGGCGTGGAGGGTTCCAGCATGTATTTGGAAGCTGGGGAAATCATGACTTTGGAGGAGCTTCTCTATGGCTTAATGCTGGCATCAGGCAATGATGCCGCCGTTGCCATTGCAGAACACTTTGGCGGGGTGGAAAAGTTTGTGGAATTGATGAATCAAACAGCCTCTAAAGTAGGTGCGAAAAGCACTCACTTTGAAAACCCCAACGGACTTCCCCACGAGAACCATTACTCCACTGCCTACGACATGGCACTTTTAACCGCTCACGGACTTAAAAATCCCGACTTTGCCAAAATTGTTTCTACCAAAAGCTATTCTATCACGGGAACAGGCAAAGCCTATCCCCGTACGCTTACCAATCACAACAAGCTCCTCCGGATGATGGAGAGTTGCATCGGTGTCAAAACCGGATTTACCAAGGCAGCAGGACGTTGTCTGGTTTCTGCCTCAAGACAGGAAGGCATGACCTTGATTTGCGTAACCCTCAACGCCCCGGATGACTGGAACGACCACTGTAATCTTTATAACCACCTTTTCTCTGTCTACCACCTTGTCCCCATTCTCCATGCCGGAACCCCTCTTGGTATCATTCCGGTAGAAAAATCTGACACCCTCTCCCTCCCCCTAACAACGGCAGAAGATATTTCTTATCCCTTATCCCCAGACGAAACCTATACCACCGAACTCTCCATTGCTCCCCCCTTGTTAGCACCAGCATCCGCCGGAACCGAGGCTGGAACCGCTACAATTCGGCTGAGCGACAACACCACCATAGCTGTTCCTCTTATTACTGCGGGGAATGCAACCAGGCAGTCGGTATTCTCTACCGCAGAGGGTAGCCTCTTCCACCGGATTCTGGATTTCTTCGGTGGTCTTTTGGGCGTTTCAATCTGATTTGGGAACAGATTGTTAAAAAATATACAAAGTGCACAATCAAGTTGCACCAATTGCCAATTAAAGTTGTCGATAAACCTGTAAATTTTTGTTGCAATCTTTACCATTTTAGGGTATAATTATTATGGATGAAATTCGATATCTTTTCAGGAGGGATGTACCGTGATGCGATTACAAAAATATCTGGCTACCTGTGGGGTTTCTTCCCGCCGCGGTGCAGAGGAACTCATCAAGCAAGGACGGGTTCAGGTCAACGGGGAAACCGTGACCGAAATGGGTGTCCAGATTGATGAGGAAAGGGACAGGGTTACCTTTGATGGACAAGCTGTTGCGCCGGAAAAGAAAATGGTTTATATTCTTCTCAACAAGCCGGTAGGGTATGTTACCACCGTGTCAGACGACAAGGGCAGAAACACTGTTATGGATTTGGTGGCGGACATTCCCGTCCGCATTTATCCGGTGGGACGGCTGGACTACGACACCGAGGGTCTTCTTCTCATGACCAACGACGGGGATTTGACCTATCGTGTGACCCATCCAAAAAACCAAGTGGAAAAAACCTATGTGGCAGAGGTTACCGGAAACATTACCATGAATACCCTTTTGCAATTACGAAACGGCGTCATGTTAGATGGGGTCAAGACCCGACCTGCCAAGGTTGAAGTCATCGGTGCCACCCAGTTTGGAACCAAGCTGGAAATTACCATTCACGAGGGAAAGAACCGACAGGTACGGCGAATGTTTGAATCAGTCGGCTGTATTGTCAAACGGCTCAAACGCACCCAAGAAGCGGGGCTTATCCTTGGACATGTTCCCTTGGGGCATTGGCGGAGACTAACAGAATCCGAGGTAAATATGCTGAAAAAACTTGGTACTGGCAAGAAGTCCTCTGCCGAATACCGGAAGAGTCAGCAGGCTAACAAAAAACGGAAATAAGATTAACTAACATATACGAAGGAGGCAACAATATGAGTAAGTTGGACGATTTGCAGGCTCGGCGTGCTGTCATAGAGCAGGGCGGCGGCAAGAGCAAAATCGAAAAACAACACGACAGCGGCAAGAAAACCGCTCGGGAACGACTCGCAATGCTCTTTGACGAGGGCAGCTTTGTGGAACTGGATGCCTTTGTTACTCACAGATGCACCGAGTTCGGCATGGCAGATACCGAAGCTCCCGGCGAAGGCGTGGTAACCGGTTACGGTACGGTGGACGGTCGTCTGGTTTATGCCTATGCTCAGGACTTTACCGTCATTGGCGGTTCTTTGGGCGAGATGCATGCCGCAAAAATCTGTAAAGTGATGGACATGGCAGTGAAGATGGGTGCTCCCATTGTAGGCATCAACGATTCCGGCGGTGCCAGAATCCAGGAGGGCATCGACGCCTTAAAAGGCTTCGGCGATATCTTCTATCGCAACACCCTGGCATCCGGCGTGATTCCCCAGATTTGTATGATTTTGGGACCCTGTGCCGGCGGTGCCGTATACTCCCCCGCCATTTGCGACTTTGTCTTTATGGTGGACAAGACCAGCCAGATGTTCATTACCGGCCCCTCGGTAGTAAAATCCGTTACCGGAGAGGACGTATCCTTTGACGAACTGGGTGGTGCCAACACCCATGCCACCAAGAGTGGTGTTGCAACCATGGCATGCAGTAACGAAGAAGAGTGCTTCCAGCAGGTAAAATCTCTGCTCTCTCTTCTTCCCTCCAACAATCTGGAAATTGCTCCGGTTTATGAATGCAGTGATGATTTGAACCGGCTTTCCCAGAACTTATCCTCCATTATCCCCGAAGATGCCGGTAAGTCCTATGACATCCGCAGCATTATCAAGGAAGTGGTAGACGAAGGGGATTTCATGGAACTCTTCCAGGACTTTGCCCAGAACCTGGTTACCGGCTTTGCCAGAATGAACGGTGCAACCGTTGGTATTCTCGCCAATCAACCCAAGGTTATGGCAGGTTCTTTGGACTGCAACTCCTCGGACAAGGGCGCTCGTTTTGTTCGGTTCTGTGACAGCTTTAACATTCCAATTATTACCTTTACCGATGTGCCCGGATATCTCCCCGGCGTTGCACAGGAACATAACGGCATCATTCGCCACGGCGCAAAGCTTTTATATGCTTTCTCCGAGGCAACTGTGCCAAAAATCAATGTGATTGTAAGAAAGGCTTATGGCGGTGCTTATATTGCTATGAACAGTAAGCATCTGGGTGCCGATATGGTCTTCGCATGGCCTACCGCTGAAATTGCTGTTATGGGACCTTCGGGTGCTGCAAACATCATCTTCCGGAAGGACATTGCAGAGTCTGCTGACCCCATCACTGCCCGTCAGGAGAAGATTGACGAATATACCGAAAAATTCGCCAATCCTTATGTGGCAGCCGCCCGTGGCTATGTGGATGATGTCATTGAGCCGGATTCCACCCGTCCCCGCCTCATTAGTGCTTTAGAGATGTTAATGAGCAAACGGGAAACCAGACCCAGCAAAAAACACGGAAATATTCCGCTGTAACCCAAATGCGGAAAGGAGAATCCCTATGACATTAGCTGAAGCATTGAGTCAAGGTTTGCAGGTTACCGTAGTTGGTCTTACGATTGTATTTTCGGTTCTCATCATTTTGATGCTGGTAATGATGCTGATGAAGGTGGTCTTCTATAACCCCACCCAACCGAAAAAGGAAAAGGTCAAGAAAGCTCCTGCTCCCAAAGCCAAGAAGTCAACCGGAACTCCGGACGACGAATTGATGGCAGTGATTACTGCCGCCGTGGCATCTGCCATGGACGAGAGCGAGTTGATTGCGGTACTGACGGCAGCCGTTGCCGCCAGCATGAACACCTCGACCTACAATTTAAAAATTAAGTCCTATCGTAGAGTAGAAAACGCCGCACCCGCCTGGAACAAGGCAGGTTTGCGGGATGTAATTGATTCAAGATTTTAAGGAGGAAACAAAAATGAGAAAGTTTATTATCAATGTAAATGGAAATTCCTATGAGGTTGAAGTTGAAGAAGTGGGCGGTGCTCCTACCGCTGTAGTTCCTGTAGCTGCACCCGCACCGGCTCCTGTAGCTGCTCCTGCTCCCGCACCTGCAGCAGCACCTGCTCCCGCACCTGCAGCAGCACCGGCTCCCGCCGCAGCTCCTCCCGCAGGCGCAACCAATGTAAACGCTCCCATGCCTGGCAGCATTGTATCCGTTAAGGTTGCTGTTGGCGATACTGTAAATGAGGGTGATGTTCTCTGTATTTTAGAGGCTATGAAGATGGAAAACGAAATCATGGCACCCAAAGCAGGTAAGGTTGTTGCCGTTAGTGCAACACAGGGTGCTTCTGTCAACACCGGCGACGTCCTGGTATCCTTGGGCTAATCTTTTAAAAGTTAGCTCATCAATAAGGAAAGGATGATATTGTGTTACAGAGTATCTTAGACTTCATGGGCAGTACTGGTATTGCAGCATTGATTGAAAACGCCAAGGCGGCATGGGCATCTGCCGGTGCAAGCTTTGACGGTATCATGGGTGCCATCGGCACTCCGCTCATGATTATCATTGCCTGTGTTCTGCTCTACTTAGCAATTGTGAAACAGTTCGAGCCACTCCTGCTCCTGCCCATTGCTTTTGGTATGCTCTTATCCAACCTGCCTATGTTTGCAAACTCCGGTGCTATCATGATGCATCCGGAATACTTCACTGACCCGAAGTACTTTGTAGATGGGCACCTGGACATGCAGTTGATTTTTGCAAAGGGCGGTTTACTTGATTTGTTGTACCTGGGTGTCAAGCTAGGCATCTATCCCCCGCTGATTTTCCTTGGCATCGGTGTTATGACCGACTTCGGTCCCCTGATTGCTAACCCCAAGAGCATCATTTTAGGTGCAGCGTCACAGCTCGGCGTGTTCCTGACCTTCCTGGGTGCTCTTGTATTGGGCGCCTTGGTTCCCGGCATCAACTTTGGTGTTGAGGAAGCCGCATCCATTGGTATCATCGGTGGTGCGGACGGTCCTACAGCCATCTATGTTACCAAAACACTGGCACCGGCATTGCTTCCTGCAATCGCCATTGCCGCCTACTCTTATATGGCGTTGATTCCGGTCATTCAGCCGCCTATTATGAAGGCATTGACCACCAAGAAGGAACGGCAGATTGTGATGGAACAGCTCCGCCCTGTTAGCAAGACCGAGAAGATTATCTTCCCCATCGTGGTTACTATTGTGGTAGCGTTAATCGTTCCCGATGCAGTATCTTTGGTCGGCATGCTGATGCTTGGTAACCTCGCCAAGGAATGTGGCGTTGTTGAACGTTTGACCAAGACGGCAGAAAACGGCTTGATGAATACCATTACCATTTTCTTAGGTTTAACGGTAGGTGCAACTGCCAAAGCAGAAACCTTCTTAACCGGCGAAACCTTAGGTATTGTTGTTTTGGGTCTGGTTGCATTCTGCTTTAGTACCGCAGGCGGCTTGATTCTTGGTAAAATCATGTGCAAGCTTACCGGTGGTAAGGTCAACCCCCTCATCGGTTCTGCCGGTGTTTCTGCAGTTCCTATGGCTGCAAGAGTATCCCAGACCGTTGGGCAGAAAGAAAACCCCGCAAACTTCCTGCTGATGCATGCCATGGGTCCCAATGTGGCAGGCGTTATTGGCAGCGCGGTTGCCGCCGGCGTTTTCCTGTCCATGTTTGCAAAATAAATTCTCTTAAGGAGGTATAAACTTATGGGTAAAGTTGGAATTACCGAGACTGTCTGTCGTGACGCACACCAGTCTTTGATTGCAACCCGTATGACAACCGAAGAGATGCTTCCCGCTCTGTCTTTGATGGACAAGGCAGGGTATTCAGCTCTGGAGGTTTGGGGCGGCGCTACCTTTGACGCCTGCCTGCGTTTTTTGAACGAAGACCCCTGGGAACGGCTCCGGAAAATTCGGGCAGCTGCTCCCAATACCAAATTACAGATGCTCTTCCGTGGCCAGAACGTTCTTGGCTACCGTCACTATGCTGACGATGTGGTTGAGTATTTTGTACAAAAGTCCATTGCCAACGGCATTGACAACATCAGAATCTTTGATGCACTCAACGATGTCCGGAATCTGCAGACCGCCATCAACGCCACCAAAAAAGAGGGCGGACATGTTCAGGCTGCGATTTCCTACACCATCAGCCCAGTGCATAACAACGAGTTCTTTGTGAAGCTTGCCAAGCAGTATGCCGACTGCGGTGCAGACTCTATCTGTATCAAGGATATGGCAGGTCTTTTGACTCCCTATGTGGCGTATGATTTGGTAAAACAACTAAAGAAAGCAGTTAAGGTTCCTCTGGAGCTTCACACTCACTACACCAGTGGTGTGGCTTCCATGACCTATTTAAAGGCAATCGAAGCCGGTGTAGACATTGTAGATTGTGCAATCTCTCCCATGGCGCTGGGAACTTCTCAGCCGCCTACCGAACCTCTGGTTGCAACCCTGCAGGGTACCGAATACGATACCGGCATGGATTTGGATATCTTAACCGAGATTGCGGACTACTTCAAGCCCATGCGGGAGAAGTATTTGGAAAGCGGACTCATGAGCACCAAGATTTTGGGGGTTGACATTAACACCTTAAAATATCAGGTACCGGGCGGTATGCTCTCCAATTTGGTATCCCAGTTAAAGCAGCAAGGCAAAGAGGACAAGCTGGACGAGGTATTAAAGGAAATCCCCAGAGTTCGTGAAGATTTGGGATATCCCCCTCTGGTTACTCCCACCAGCCAGATTGTCGGCACCCAGGCAGTGCTGAACGTTATTATGGGCGAGCGGTACAAGATGGTTTCCAAGGAAACCAAGGGTATCTGTAAGGGCGAATATGGACAGACTCCCGTTCCCATCAAGGACGAGTTCCGGAAGAAGATTATCGGGAATGAAAAGGCAATCTCTTGCCGTCCCGCTGATTTGATTGCACCCGAGCTTGACAGACTCAAAAAAGAGTGTGCCGAATGGATGGAGCAGCCGGAAGATGTTCTCTCCTACGCTCTCTTTGACCAGGTTGCAGTAAAGTTCTTCGAACAGCGCCGTGCCGCAAAATACAAGGTAGATAAGGACCTTGTGGATATGGAAGAAAAAACCCATTATATTTAAGAATTATTTACAGAACCCAAAGGACGGAAACACAAATGTGTATCCGTCCTTTTTGTATACGATTGAAGATTCCGTTTGCATCGTCCTGTTATCACCATTTGAAATAAATTGTGTGGAAATTGAAGGAAGCCTCCCCTGTGTAAGGGGAGGGGGACCGCTTTCGCGGTGGAGGGGTTGTTGATGTATAAAAATTTAAAATGTACGAATATTATCAAACGCTGGACAACTAAAAAGGGTGTTGCATATGCAACACCCTTTCTTCTTATCTCTCATACAAATTATTCCCATATACATCCGCAATGACAATGGCAGGAAAATCCTTGACGGTCAACTTCCGGATGGCTTCGGTGCCCAAATCCTCATAGGCAACCACCTCTGCCGCCACCACCGATTTTGCAATCAAGGCTCCGGCACCGCCAATGGCACCAAAATACACTGCACCATACTTTTGGATTGCCGCCATAACCTCCGGAGTTCGCATTCCCTTTCCAATCATTCCGGTCAATCCCAGTTCAATGAGTTTGGGTGCGTAGGCATCCATCCGTCCACTGGTGGTAGGTCCGCAGGAGCCAATCACCTGTCCCGGTTTTGCCGGAGTAGGTCCGGCATAATAGATGACCTTATCCTGGATGTCAAAGGGCAAATTTTCGCCTCGTTCCAACGTTTCTATCATCCGTTTATGTGCTGCGTCCCGAGCGGTATAAAGCTCTCCAGAAATCAACACACTATCCCCGGCATGAAGACTTTTTGCCACATCATGGGGCAGGGGTGTTGTCAGTTCAATCTTCATACTTCCACCTTCAAATCTAAGATGGAATCCAGTACCATCTCTGCCTTGTTTTCCTCAAAGTAACCCCGTGCCGCTTGACCTGCAACACCGGTCAAAACTGCACAGAAAGGAAATCCGCCCATTCTTGCTGCCAGAAAATCGCTGGGGGCATCCCCCACAACCAGGCATCGAGCCGCCAAATCCTTAGACATGGCGGATTTCACAATTTCCTCATCACGAAAGCTTGCACCAAACGCCGCCTTTTGAAAAACAAAGGGATGGGGTTTGGCAAGCTTATTCTTCATTCCCAAAGCTTTCTCTGCCTCCAGAACCTCATCATAGGTTACGATACACTCCGGCTTAAAATAGCCGGTCAGGTTCCACATCTGCAGGGGAAACAGTATCTCCTCCCGAGGTCTGCCGGTGCCGATTCCAAGGCGGAATCCGGCATTTTTTAGCCCTGCCAAAGTCTTTTGAATCTCTCCTAGAGAAACAATAGGCTCTTCGTCGGTCTTGAGTCCTTCTATCATACCGTCCCCATGGAACCAACGCTGAAACGACTGCAAAAGCTGCTCCCACAAAAGTCCGGTGCCACGCTTGTAGCACCCATCCTCTCCCGGAATCGCCGAGGAGAGAAGTCCCTCCATATTCTCATAAAGCTTTGGAGGTTGGACAGCAATGTTCTCAATAAACATGCAGACCGAGTCAAAATGCCAGCTATCAAAATCGGGAATCTCGGTTTCCAGGTATTTGGAAACCGAAAAAACCAGGTACGCCAAATCCCAGTTGGTGTTAACACCAAGGCGTTTCACTGCCTGCACGGTCTTGCCGTGGCAGAAGACGGTATTAAACACTTCCCGGACATTCTCTCGGCACCATTCTCGGTCAATCTCCCGGTCGCCATAGAACTCATGGCTATAGAGCAATTCATAGACCGTCAGTGCCGCCGCATCCCAGTACAAAAACTCACTGGTAATGACTCCGTCCATATCAAAGATGATGGTTTCAATATTATTCCGCTGTAACTTCATAGGTAACCTTTCCTGCCACACCGGAGGTCAAGCCTTTCCGGCTCTCGTCCACCGACAAAGCATTCCCCAATGCGATACCAAAAGCACGGTAAACTGCCTCCCAGATGTGGTGTCCGTTCTCGCCCTTTAACACATCAATATGCAAAGTACACCGAGCACCCTGGGCAAAGCCGTCCAAAAAGGTAAGCAGTTCCTCTGCCGGCATCCCCTCTACCATTTCGTCATAGTCTGTATCTGCAGTAAAATCAAGGTAGGACCGGTCCTCGAAGGAAATAACCGCCTCTGCCTTCGCTTCATCAATGATGCCGACGCCAAAGCCGTATCCGGATGGATTGTTCAGCTTAACAAACTCGCCCACAGCCCGACCAAGTGTCATGGAAACATCCTCGGTTACCAGATGGGTCAGTTCAAATTCATCTAGAGTCATTTCGATTTCAATGTTAAGAGCCGCCCGCCATGCAATATGCTCAATCATGTGATTGAGAAAGGGCAGGGGTGTCTTAATTTTCTCCCGGTAGTCCGGCTTTAATGCACCCTTTTCGATGGCGACCCGGATGGAAGACTCGGTGGTCTTTCTTGTTACTGTGATTTTGTGTTTCATCAAAATCAGCTCCTTTTATTTTCTTTCTTTTACCGCAAGACCGTGGGTATCAAAACCCTCGACGGTTGCAATCCGGTATGCGTAATTCCGCACCATCTCAAAGCCGTCCTTGGAGGCATAGCCTACCGAGGAACGCTTTAAAAAGTCAAACACCGATACGCTAGAATAGGTCTTTGCAAACTGTCCGGTGGGCAGAATTGCGTTGGGACCCAGCACAAAGTTACATAGAGTAACAGGAGTGTAATCTCCCAGCAAAATCTCGCCGGCATTCTTAATCTTAGGCAAAACCTCAAAAGGCTTTTCGGTCATAACCTCCATGTGCTCCGGTGCATAGTCATTCACAAAAGCAATGCTTTCTTCCAGACTATCGGTAATAATCGCACCGCCGTAGGTGTTAAAGTTTGTGGTTACAAATTCCCGACGTTTCCCGGAAATTTTGGTAAGCTGTCTTTCCACAATCTTTGCCGCAGCCTCTACCAGTTCGGGGCTATGGGTTACCAGAAGTGCCGCTGAATCGGGCCCGTGCTCTGCCTCAATCATCCAGTCCAGAGCCACCTTTTCCGGGTCCGCCTTTTCGTCTGCCAGGACGATACATTCACTAGGTCCTGCAGGCAGACCTGCGTCAATATAATTTGCCAAAACTCTCTTTGCAGCCGTTGCATAGGAATTGCCCGGACCAATAATCTTGTGGCATTTGGGAATCGTTTCGGTTCCAAAAGCAACCGCTGCTACCGCCTGAATACCACCCACCTTATAAATCTCGGTAATCCCGATAATCTTTGCCGCAGCCAGGATGGCATCGTCTACCTCGCCCTTTTCGTTGGGCGGGGTAACAACCACAATCTTCTCCACATTTGCCACCTTTGCCGGAACACCCAGCATCAAAAGAACAGAGGGAAAGCTTCCCTTACCTCTTGGCACATACAGACAAACATCCACAATAGGGGTTGTTTTTTCCCCAACCAGCAGACCCTTGTCCACCTCGGTAAACCACATCTCCTCAGGGAGCTGCTTTTCGTGGAAGTTCTTAATATTCTTTGCCGCATAGGCAATTGCCTCACGGGTCTCAAGGTCCAATCTCTCATAACCTGCTTCAATCTCTTCGGGGCGAACCTTAATTCTGTCCTGGGTCAGGGTTACCTTATCGAATTTCGCAGTGTATTCCAAAACCGCCTCATCTCCACGCTTGCGGATGTCCTCGGACACCTCGGTTGCAAGCTTCATGTGCTCGGAGATATCGGTTTCGGCACGCTTCATGATAAACTGCTTCTTCTCGTCAGATAGTTCAGATAATTTATAAATATTCATTGGTCTTTTCTCCTTATCAGCATTTGATTCCAACAGTTATCAATGATGGAACAGACGAATTCCGGTAAAGGACATTGCCATCCCGTACTTGTTACAGGTTTCAATGACGTTATCATCCCGGATACTGCCGCCGGGCTGAGCAATGACAGTAACACCGGACTTCTTAGCTCTCTCAATGTTATCGCCAAAGGGGAAGAACGCATCGGAACCAAGTGCTACATCAGTATTTTTAGCCAGCCACTCTTTCTGTTCTTCCTTAGTGAACACCGGAGGCTTTACCTTAAAGGTCTTCTCCCAGACGCCGTCTGCCAGAACATCCATATACTCATCGGAAATATAAACGTCAATGGCATTATCTCTGTCGGCACGCTTGATGCCATCTACAAACTGGAGGTTTAATACCTGGGGTGCCTGACGGAGCCACCAAATATCTGCCTTATTCCCGGCAAGTCTGGTACAATGGATTCTGGACTGCTGACCTGCACCGATACCGATTGCCTGACCGTCCTTGACATAACAAACACTATTGGACTGGGTGTACTTTAAGGTAATCAGAGCAATCATCAAGTCCCGTTTCTGCTCGGCAGTCATTGCCTGATTCTCGGTAACCACGTTGGAAAGGAGTTCCTCGTCAATCTTGAGCTCGTTTCTGCCTTGCTCAAAGGTTACCCCAAACACATCCTTATGTTCGATAGGGGCGGGGAGGTACTCCGGGTCAATCTGGATTACGTTATAATTGCCATTTCTCTTACCCTTCAAGATGGCAAGCGCCTCGTCGGTATAGCCAGGAGCAATGACGCCGTCGGATACTTCTTTGGCAATCAGTTGCGCCGTTGCTTTATCGCAAACATCAGAAAGTGCAATAAAGTCGCCGAAAGAGGACATCCGGTCTGCACCTCTGGCTCTGGCATAAGCATTGGCAAGAGGGGTCATTTCAATACTGTCATCTACAAAGTAAATCTTCTTTAAGGTGTCGGACAGGGGAAGTCCCACCGCCGCACCGGCGGGAGATACATGCTTAAAGGAGGTTGCCGCCGGAATTCCGGTTGCCGCCTTTAATTCCTTTACAAGCTGCCAGCCGTTTAAGGCATCCAACAAATTGATATACCCCGGCTTACCGCAGAGTACGGTAAAGGGAAGCTCTCCCTCTGCCATAAACACTTTAGACGGCTTTTGATTGGGGTTACAGCCGTATTTCAATTCCATTTCTTTCATTGTGATCGCCCTTTCTTCTCGAAATTACTGATTCTTATTGATAATCTTGGAAGTTACTTCGCCGGTTTCCAGATTGATATACCGGACAAAGAGAGAAACCTTGTTCTCCTCGTTCAGATTCTCCCAAAGGTCACTTGCAAACTGTTCCAAATCGTTGGGAATCTCCACCTGCTTGGGTTCTCCCTGGTAGGAGGGCAGAGGACTGCCATCTCCCTGATAGGTATGGATGAAGTGTCCCTCCCCCGCTCTTGCGTTGGTATAGCTAAAGGTATGACGCAAACAGGAGGACGGGTCGCCGTCGGCACTCTTTAGAATAGAGAGTGCGTAATTGAAGTCCCCGTTGTCAGTCTTGATGATACCGGAAATTCTGGGGGTATAGTTAGGAGCATCGTCCTCAAACTCCCGGGTACGAAGAGCCTGTTCAAAGGTCATCTGCTGATTCATCAAATCATAGATGGTGTCGGTCTGGTCGCCGTTGGTTACAATGGTCTTATTCCCCAGAACCCGAACCGGAGCATAGATAATCAAATGGGGATCTTCCAATTTGGAGGGATCAAACGCTTGGGTACGGATGCCGCAGCCGTCTTCTACAAAGACACGGTTCCGGCTATTCACACTACGACCCATGATAAAATATGCTGCCACTGCAGATTTTCCGTCCTTGGACTTACCTAAGATAATGCCTCTACCGGGATAGCTGTTTTGCTTTAATTCTTCATACAGATTGATTTTCATAATACTCCTCCTTATTTCACTTGTCCGCTACAGACCAGTTCTACCGCCTGGGGAAGAATCTTCCACTCTGCCTCTTCCATGACCCGCTTTTGCAGAATCTCGGCGGTATCTCCATCCTGAATCTCCACCGACTTTTGCAGAATGATTCTGCCACCATCGGTAATCTCGTTCACAAAATGCACGGTAGCACCGGTTACCTTAACGCCGTAGTCAAGCGCCGCCTGATGCACCTTTAACCCATAGAAGCCATCACCGCAAAAGGACGGAATCAGGGACGGATGGATGTTGATAATCTTATCCTTATATGCATCCAGCAGTTCCCCCTCTAAAATTGCAAGGAACCCTGCCAAAACAATAATATCCACCTTTTTTTCCTGCATATAGTCGCAGATGGCTTTGTTGAAAGCCAGGCTATCGCCACCACAGGATTTTTTGGTAATAACTTTATTGTCAATACCGACCTTTTCGGCACGCTCCAGCGCATACACATCCGCTTTGTTGCTGACCACGGTAACAATCTTACCGCTTTTGAGAATCCCGCTTTCCTGGGCATCAATCAGGGCTTGCAGGTTGGTGCCGCCACCGGATACCAAGACGCCGATGTTTAGCATATATCCACTCCCTTTTCGCCAGCTACAATCTCGCCAATGACAGAAGCCTTTTCGCCAGCTGCGGTCAAGACCTCAATTGCCTTGTCAGCCTGGGTCTTGGGCACTGCCAGCATCATGCCGATACCCATGTTGTAGGTATTAAACATATCCCGTTCGGATACGTCGCCCAGCTTTTGAATCATCTTGAAGATGGGAAGAACCTCAAAGCTATTCTTGTCAATCTTGGCTCTGGTTCCCTCTTTCAGCATCCGGGGAATGTTCTCGATAAAGCCGCCACCGGTAATATGGGATACCGCTTTCACATCCACTGCATCAATGGCAGAGAGCAGAGGCTTTACATAAATCTTGGTAGGGGTCAACAGCGCTTCGCCAATCATCATGCCAAGCTCGTCGCTGTGAGTATGTAACCGTTTCACACAGTCTTCGCTATCATTGATATTGAAAACCTTACGAACCAGCGAATAACCGTTGGAATGAACTCCGGAGGACTGGATACCAACAATCACATTGCCCGCCTCTAATTTAGAGCCGTCAATAATATCGTCCTTGTCCACGATACCCACCGAAAAGCCTGCCAAATCGTATTCCTCGGGGTCATAAAACCCGGGCATCTCTGCGGTTTCGCCACCGATTAAGGCACATCCCGCCTGAACACAGCCGTCCGCCACGCCCTTGACAATGTCCGCCACCCGTTCGGGGACGTTCTTGCCAACGGCAATGTAGTCTAAAAAGAACAGAGGCTTTGCACCGCCGCAGGCAATGTCGTTGACACACATTGCCACGCAGTCCTGTCCTACGGTATCGTGTTTATCCATCAAAAAGGCAAGCTTTAGCTTGGTACCAACGCCATCGGTACCGGATACCAGAACCGGATTTTTATATCCGGTGCCAATCTCGAACAAGCCACCGAAACCACCAATGCCCGAAAGGACACCGGGGATATTGGTACGCTTTACATGACCTTTCATCAATTCGACTGCCTTGTAACCTGCCTCTACGTCTACTCCTGCATTTTTGTAAGCCTGACTCATGCTAACTCCTCCTGTATCTTAGAAATTTTTCAATTCGTCCTGCAACAGCTGGTCTTTTTTCATAACCTCTGCCGCCATATCTTCTTTGAACTGTTCCAGCTTTTCAGCCAATACACTGTCGGACAACGCAAGCATCTGGACTGCTAAAATTCCCGCATTGTCTGCACCATTCACTGCTACCGTTGCCACCGGGATTCCGGAAGGCATCTGCACCATGGAAAGCAGGGAATCCAACCCGCCCATTAGGGATGTCTGGATGGGAAGTGCGATAACCGGAAGGGTGGTATACGCCGCAATGACGCCTCCCAAATGTGCTGCCTTGCCTGCCGCCGCAATGATGACCTTGACACCCTTTTCCTTGGCGGACTTGGCAAACTCCTCTGCCTGATAGGGGGTTCGATGCGCCGAGATGACGTGTGCCTCAAACTCAACCCCAAACTGCTTTAATTTTTCCATGGCTCCTTTGACGACGGGCAGGTCGGAATTACTGCCCATCACGATTGCAACCTGTGCCATATACTTCTCTCCTTTAATTTAAAAATTTCGGTTCTTGCTTTCCACGACGGTAGACAATTCTGCCATCCACCATGGTATATGCCACATCGGTACCACTGACTCCATAGACCAGATTGGAAACCGTGTTGTGGTTGGGGGTCAAATGAGGTTGCGCAAAATCCAGCAGAATCAAATCTGCCAAATATCCCTCCTTTAGCATCCCCAAATCTTGAAAGCCCAGGGCTTTGGCACCGTTTACCGTTGCCATCTTCAATACCTCCCAAGCAGGAAGCACCGTGGGGTCTAAACTTATCCCCTTATGAAGAATACCCGTCAGCTTGATTTCTTCAAACATATCCAGATTATTGTTACTGGAGGCACCGTCGGTACCCAAGGCTACATTGATTCCCTTTTCCACCAGCTTTGGAATTTCCGCAACACCGGACGCCAGCTTACAATTGCTGACCGGATTATGAACCACCGTAACGTCATACTTTTTCAAAATCTCCATATCCTCCTCCGACAGCCAGACACAATGTGCCGCCGTAGTGGGGTTTTGGAATAAGCCGCACCGCTCCATCCATTGGGTAGGACTCACACCATAGGCTTTTTCTGCATCCTGATTTTCGGCTTTCGTTTCGGATAAATGGGTATGAATCCTAAACCCATGCTCCTTTGCATAATCGGCACAGGTTTTCAAGGTATCCTCGTTACAGGTATAGACTGCATGAGGCGAAATTCCAACCTTTAATCTGCCATTGCTTTTCTCCACTTGTTCTATCAGTTTTTCTGTTTTCTCTATTTTTTTCGTAAGCACCGGGTCGGTAATTCCCTCGCAGAGAACGCCACGCATTCCCAATTCCTCTGCCGCTCTCGCCGTTTCCTCCTGGAAGAAATACATATCATGAAAGCAGGTGGTTCCGGTTGCCAGCATCTCCTTAATACCCCGGACACTCCCCTCATAAACCATTTCGGGGGTCAGGGTATCCTCAAAGGGGAAAATCTTCTGGAACAACCAATCCTGCAAATTCATATCATCCGCATAGCTCCGGAGCAAGGTCATTGCCGTATGGGTATGGGCATTGATGAGTCCTGGCATAGCAACCATGCCGGTTCCATCAATTTCCTCGTCATAGACTCCCTTCGGCTCTTGACCGCCCAGATAAGCAATCCGGTTTTCCTCAATTGCAATAAAAGCATTTTCCAGAATCGGTGTTTCCTCGCACATGGTAACCGCCGTTACATTCTTAATCAGCAAACTCATTGCGCATACCTCATATTCTCTACCGTCCAGCCCTTGATTTTATCGTAATATCCCTTTGCCTCGGTTTTGGCAAGGGTAACATCCAGGTTCCGGTAGTTCCCGCATTCTATCTCACTGTTTCCCGGCATTTCTCCCTCGTAAACAGTGATCTTTTTCAAGGTTTCCTTGATTAAATCCAGATTTTCCTGATGATTCTCACTACGCATCAGGAGGTAAAAGCCGGTCTGGCAACCCATGGGACCAAAGTAGATGACCTTTTCCGCAAGACTGCTATTGCGAACCATTGTGGCAAACAAATGCTCCAGAGAGTGCATGGTTCCATTGTCCAGTACATCCCCGGTATTGGGTTTTCGCATCCGCAAATCATAGGTTATCACATCTCCATCAATTCGGGAGATATAGATTCCCTCGTGAATTTTTCTGTGGTCCACTGTAAAGCTTGTAATTCGTTTCATAATGTTGCCACCACCTCTTGCAGTAATGCCCTCATCCGCTCCTTACCGTCATGCTCTGCCTGGTCAATGACGGTATGATTCAAACCGCCGTTTTCCATTCCTGCCGCCATGTTGGTTACACAGGAAATTCCTAAAACCTTCAATCCACAATGAGCCGCCGCAATCACTTCCGGCACAGTGGACATTCCCACCATATCCGCCCCCAAAACCCGAAGCATCCGGATTTCTGCCGGGGTTTCAAACTGGGGACCGCCCATATAGGCATAAACCCCTTGTTTCAAGGAAATTCCAATCTTCTCCCCCGCCTTTTGAGCAAGGGTCAAAAGGTCCGGAGTATAGGCTTTGGTCATATCAAAGAACCGGTCCCCCAGCTTCTCCGGATTCTCGCCACGGAGGGGACTTTCCAAGTCAAACTTGATATGATCCGAAATCAGAACAATCTCCCCCGGGGTATAACTTTCATTGATGCCGCCGGAGGCATTGGTCAAAATCAGTTTTTCCACACCCAAGGCATGCATGGTCTGGATGGGCAGGGCAAGTTCTTTCATGGAATAACCCTCGTAATAGTGCATCCGTCCCTGCATCACAAAAACATCGGTGCCGCAGAGTTTTCCCACCAGCAATCGACCGGCGTGCCCAGGAGCAGTAGAGACCCGGAACCCGGGGATTTTCCCGTAGGGAATCTCCTGTTCCACTGCCATTGTATCCACCGCAGCACCCAGGCCGGTACCTAAAACAATACCGATTTTGGGGGAGCTTTTCACTCGTTTTTTGATGTAGCTTGCCGCCTTTTGATACACGAACTATCCCACCTTACAAAAGAGCCTGACGCACACCCAACAGGATATGCGTCTGGTCTTGATTATTTAAAGTACTTCACACCGGATGCAAAAATCTTCTGGTCTTTGTTGCCGGGGATGTTCTTGAAGACATCATCCTTAAACCGCTCGGAATGTCCCATCTTACCTAATACACGACCATCAACACTGGTAATACCCTCGATGGCATAGTAAGAACCATTTGGGTTATAGGGCATCTCATAAGTAGGATTGCCGTTTAAGTCCACATACTGGGTGGCAATCTGCCCGTTTTTCTCCATTTCAGCAATGGTTTCGGGACTTGCTACGAAACGGCCCTCGCCGTGCGATACTGCAATCTGGTGAATATCTCCCAGTTCCACGCCACTGAACCAGGGGGACTTCACAGAGGAAATCCGAGTGGATACAATCTGGGAAACATGGCGACCGATGGTGTTAAAGGTCAGGGTAGGC
>JAZURN010000032.1:0-62051 GCA_045606185.1 Ructibacterium sp. | reverse complement strand
AAGTGCGGCGAAACATTTTAATAATTTGTAGAGGAAGGAGGTTTCACTCTAAATGAGACTTGAAGAGAAGTATACAAAAGAAATCAAAGATGCTTTAATGACAAAGTATAGCTACAAGAGCGCAATGCAAATTCCAAAGCTCGATAAGGTAGTTATCAATATGGGCGTTGGCGATGCTCGTGAGAATTCAAAGGCAGTTGAGAGTGCAGCGAATGACCTCGGCTTGATTACAGGACAGAAGCCTGTGATTACAAAGGCTCGCAAATCAGTCGCTACATTTAAAGTCAGAGAAGGTATGAACATCGGTTGTAAGGTTACCTTGAGAGGTGCAAAGATGTACGAGTTTGTGGATCGTCTGTTCAATGCAGCACTTCCCCGCGTACGTGACTTCCGTGGTATTAACCCCAATTCCTTTGATGGCCGTGGTAACTATGCCCTGGGTATCAAGGAACAGCTTATCTTCCCGGAAATAGATTATGATAAAATCGATAAGATTCGCGGTATGGACATTATCTTTGTAACCACCGCACAGACAGACGAGGAAGCACGTGAGCTTCTGAGCCTGATGGGCGCACCGTTTACAAAATAGTACCGGATTATAAGAGGAGGAAATTTCATGGCTAAAAAGTCTATGGTAGTCAAGCAGCAGAGAAAGCAGAAATATTCGACCCGTGAATATAACAGATGTAAAATTTGTGGCAGACCTCATGCTTACCTTCGTAAGTTCGGTATTTGCAGAATTTGCTTCCGCGAGCTTGCTTACAAGGGACAGATTCCTGGCGTAAAGAAAGCGTCCTGGTAATCGTTCCGGTTTGAAATCGGCGTATGCCGGTGCAATTTGATTGAAAAAAAGGGGAAAGGTGGCTGCAACAATCAGGAACGGACAGCCAAACCGACCCGGGATTCCGATAAGAAGGAGGTTAGAACTATGCATACTACAGATCCGATCGCAGATATGCTGACAAGAATCAGAAATGCAAACAATGCCAGACATACTACTGTCGACATTCCGGCTTCTAATATGAAGAAGGCCATCGCAAAAATCCTGCTGGACGAAGGTTATGTTAAGAATGTAGAATACATTGAAGACAACATTCAGGGTGTTATTCGCATTACCTTGAAATACGGTGAGAACAAGCAGAAGGTTCTCACAGGCCTCAAGAGAGTAAGTAAGCCCGGTTTGAGAGCTTATGCGTCCAAGGAAGACCTGCCCAGAGTATTGAAGGGCTTGGGTGTTGCGATTATTTCTACGTCTAAGGGCGTTATGACTGACAAGGAGGCACGTCGCCAGAACGTAGGCGGCGAGGTCCTGGCGTTTATTTGGTAAGAAAGGAGGAGAATTCATTGTCTCGTATTGGAAAGATGCCGATTACTGTTCCCGCTGGGGTTACAGTTACAGTCGGCGCAAACAATGAAGTTACCGTAAAAGGTCCCAAGGGCACTCTGGTAAAGAAGCTGCCCGCGGATATCATGATAGAACAGAGCGGCGACACCATCGAGGTAAAGCGTCCCTCTGACGAAAAGACCCACAGATCTCTGCACGGTCTGACCCGTACCTTGCTCAACAACATGGTTGTTGGTGTAACAGAAGGGTTTAAGAAGGAACTGGAAATCAACGGTGTTGGTTACAGAGCAGCTCTGCAGGGTAAGAAGCTGGTTATGAACCTGGGTTATTCTCATCAGGTGGAGATGGAGGCAGATGCTGACATTACCATCGAAGTTCCCCAGCCCAACCAGATCATTACCTTCGGTGCCGACAAGCAGAAGGTTGGTCAGTTCGCTGCGAATGTTCGCGAGAAGAGACCGCCTGAACCTTACAAGGGTAAGGGTATTAAGTACGTTGATGAATACATCAGACGTAAGGAAGGTAAGGCCGGTTCTAAGAAGTAATAACCGCAAGGAGGTGCAAACGTAATGATTAAGAAGATTAACAGTAATGTAGCAAGACTTGCAAGACATGCCAGAGTACGTAAAAAGGTATCCGGAACTCCCGAGTGTCCCAGACTCTGCGTGTTCAGAAGTCGGCAGAACATATACGCTCAAATCATTGACGATATCGCTGGGAATACCCTGGTTTCTGCATCATCTTTGGATGCGGAGCTCAAGGCAAACTACGGCGGCAATAAAGAAGCAGCAAAAGCAGTTGGTGCTTTGATTGCCAAGAAGGCAGCTGAAAAGGGCATTAGCGAGGTTGTATTCGACAGAGGCGGATATGTTTATCACGGCAGAGTTGCAGAACTCGCCGAGGCAGCGCGTGAGGGCGGCCTGAAATTCTAATCGTCGAGAAAGAGGTGAAAGAGTAATGGCAGAAAAAGGTGAAAGAACCAAAAAACAGCCCCGTATCGAAGCAGATACGCTGGATATACAGGAAAAGGTAGTTCATCTGAACCGTGTTGCTAAGACCGTTAAGGGTGGTAGAACAATGCGTTTCAGCGCATTGGTAGTTGTCGGCGACGGCAATGGCCATGTAGGTTGTGGTACCGGTAAGGCTGCAGAAATCCCGGACGCAATCCGGAAGGGTATTGATGAAGCAAAAAAGAACATGATTACCGTTCCAAGAGTAAAGACTACCATTCCTCACGAGATTATCGGTGAGTATGGTGCAGGTCGGGTTCTCTTGAAGCCGGCAGCAGAAGGTACCGGTGTTATCGCCGGCGGTCCCGCCCGTGCGGTCCTGGAACTGGCTGGTATCAGAGATATCCGTACCAAATGCTTACGCAGTAACAACCCCAAGAATGTTGTTGCCGCTACCATCGAGGGTCTGGCATCTCTCAAGAGTGTGGAAGAGGTTGCTCAGCTCAGAGGGAAGAAGCCGGAAGAGATCCTGGGTTAATAAATTAGTTTAAGACAGGAGGGTTATCCTTGGCTATTAAGGTTACACTGAAAAAGAGTACCATCGGATGCAAGAAGGACCAGATTGCAACAGTTGAGGCACTGGGACTTAAGAAGATTGGCCAGACCGTAGAAAAGAATGATACCCCGCAGATTCGCGGTATGATTTTCAAGGTAAAACACCTGGTTGAAGTATCCGAGTAAGACATTTTGCCGGTATTGCCGGCCCCCCGCTCTAAAGTAGAGCGGACAAACATTCTAAATAAAAAGGAGGAGGTGGACGCAATGAAACTCCATGAATTATCTCCGAGTGAAGGCTCCAAGAAAAAAGCATTCAGAGTAGGCCGCGGTCATGCAAGCGGTAACGGAAAAACCAGTGGTAAGGGTCATAAGGGTCAGAACGCCCGTAGCGGCGGCGGTGTTCGTCCGGGATTTGAGGGCGGCCAGATGCCCATTTACAGACGTCTTCCCAAGCGTGGTTTTACCAATATTTTTGCAAAGAAGTATGTTGCAATCAATGTTGAGGAGCTCAACAAGTTAGAGCCCGGTATTGAGGTAACAGCTGAAATCTTAAAGGAAGCTGGTATCATCTCCAAGATTGGCGACGGTATTGTCATTCTGGGCCGTGGCGAGGTTGCTAATAAGTATACTGTCAAGGCGAAAAGATTCAGTAAAAGTGCAGCTGAGAAGATTGAGGCTGCCGGCGGAAAGGCTGAGGTGATCTAGGATGTTCGAAACAATCCGAAACGCATGGAAGATTGTCGATCTCAGAAAAAAGCTGATTTACACCTTTGTATTATTGGTAATTTTCCGTTTGGGCTCCTGCATCCCGGTTCCCCTTTTGGATCCGGCACAGATGAAGGATTTGTTCAGTGCTGACAACTCCATGTTCGGCTTTTTGAACATGGTTTCCGGTGGTGCGTTCCAGAACGCAACCATCTTCGCTATGAGCATTACCCCGTACATCAACTCGTCCATTATTATGCAGCTTTTGTGTGTTGCAATTCCCGCTTTGGAACGTCTCCAGAAGGAAGGCGAAGAGGGCCGGAAAAAGATTGGTCAGTTGATGCGTTATGGTACGGTAGTATTGGCTCTGGTACAGGCATTCGGTCTTTATTTCCTGCTGAAGTCCTATAGTGCAGTAACCAACCCCGGATTTACATCCGCATTGGTTATTATTACCACCTTTACGGCAGGTACTGCATTCCTGATGTGGCTGGGTGAGCAGATTACCGAGAAGGGTGTTGGTAACGGTATCTCTTTGATTATCTTTGCAGGTATCGTTTCCAGAATCCCCAGTGCAATCACAGCTCTTTGGACCAGCATCAAGGGCGGTCAGCTCAACTGGATCGGTGCAGCTGCATTGGTTATTCTGGTTCTGGTTGTTATTTGTGTGGTTGTTGCCATGAATGAAGCAGAACGTAGAATTCCGGTACAGTACGCAAAGCGTGTTGTGGGAAGAAAAATGTACGGCGGTCAGAGTACCCATATTCCGATTAAGGTTGCTTCTGCAGGCGTTATTCCCATCATCTTTGCGATGTCCATTATGGCATTCCCCGGCACCATTGCAAGCTTCTTTGGTGTAAAGGCAGGCGACCCTGGTTTCTGGGGCGGCTTTTTGCGGGTTTTCTCTAGTGATTCTTGGATTTATGCCGTACTGTACTTCCTGCTGATTCTCTTCTTTACCTATTTCTATACGGCTATGCAGTTCAATCCGGTAGAAATTTCTATCAACATGAAGAAGAACGGCGGGTTCGTACCCGGTATTCGTCCCGGACGGCCTACCTCGGATTACATTTCCAAGGTACTGTCCAGAATTACACTGGCTGGCGCAATCTTCTTAGGTGTGATTGCAGTTCTCCCGATTTTCATGAATCTGGCACTCAAAATCAGCAACTTTGCAATCGGCGGTACTTCTCTGCTGATCGTAGTTGGTGTTGCTCTTGAGACAGTGAAGGAACTGGAATCTCAGATGCTGATGCGTCACTACAAAGGATTCTTAGAATAGAATACAATGATGCACGGTTTGTGCAAGGATGGAAGAGTAGGAACGGATGTTGCACCAGCACAAGCGGTCCTACTCTGTCCGTTTTTTCAAAGATCGCAACAATTTTGGCAGAAACAGGAAAGGATATTGGAATTATGAGACTGATATTATTGGCAGCTCCCGGCGCTGGGAAAGGCACACAGGCTGAAAAGTTAAGTGAGCACTTTGGTATTCCTACCATTTCGACAGGTGCAATTCTTCGTCACAATATTCAGGAGGGAACCGAGCTCGGCAAGATTGCCAAGCAGTACATTGACGGCGGAAACCTGATTCCTGATGATGTAATGATTCAGGTAATGCAGGATCGGTTCTCCAAGGAGGATTGCAAGAAAGGATTCATTCTGGATGGATTCCCCAGAACACTGAACCAGGCTGAAGCTCTGGACGCAAGTGACATTGCCATTGATGCGGTTTTAAATTTGGAGGTAGCAGACGAAACAATTATCCAGCGTCTTTCTGGACGGCTGGAGTGCAAGGAATGTGCTTCTACATTCCATACGGAACACAGAAAGCCGAAGGTTCCGGGGGTTTGTGATAACTGCGGCGGGGAATTGATTACCCGTGCCGATGACAAGCCGGAAACCATCAAGAGTCGGCTCTCTATCTATCACAGCCAAACGGAACCGCTCCTGAAGTATTATGTAGAGAAGGGTCTTCTCAAAACAGTGATGGGGCAAAATGCTATTGAGGATACCACCAAGGCGGTACTCAAAGCATTGGAGGACTAGAATGGTTGCGATTAAATCCAAATCGGAAATTGAAAAGATGAAGCAAGCAGGTGTAGTTACCTACGGTGCACTTTGTGCCGTACGGGATGCCATTCGTCCTGGGGTTACTACCAAGGAGCTGGACATGATAGCGGAACGCTATATTACGTCCAAAGGCTGCACTTGTTCTTTCAAGGGATACGGTGGTTTCCCCGGCAGTGTTTGTGCCAGTGTTAATGATGAGATTATCCACGGTATCCCCAGTAATAGAGTACTTAACGAGGGGGATATTATCAGCATTGATGTGGGCGCCTGCTACAAAGGCTACCACAGCGACGCTTGCCGCACCTTTGGCGTGGGGAAGATTTCAGAGGCGGCAGAGCGGTTGATTGCAGTAACCCGACAGAGTTTTTTTGAGGCACTACAGTTTGCCAGAGAGGGATATCGGATTTCGGATATCTCCCGTGCAGTGCAGGAGTATGTTGAGAAAAACGGCTTTTCGGTTCTTCGGAACTATTGCGGACACGGCGTAGGTGCATCCCTACACGAGGACCCGGAGGTCCCTAACTATGTAGGGGGCGGACGAGGAATCCGGATTCGTCCGGGGATGTGTCTGGCGGTAGAGCCTATGGTCTGTGAGGGCAAGAAGGATTACTTTGTTGCCGACAATGACTGGACGGTGCAAACCGTGGACGGCAAGCTGTCTGCGCATTATGAAAACAGCATTCTGGTTACATCCGGCGCCCCATTCTTATTAACCATGCCGGATGGGCAAGAGGTTTAAAAAACCATGAACGAGAAAACAAGGATTTGTGTCGGAGAGTTGGTAAAGTCCCTCTCTGGCCACGATGCAGGGGAGTTTTTCCTGGTAGTTCGTAAAGATGCCGGCTTTGTCTGGCTCTGTAATGGAAGAACTCGGAAGGCATCCCACTGTAAGCGGAAAAATCAAAAACATATAGTTGGTACCGGGCTGGTTTGTGATTGGGTTATGACAAACCCGGAACAGATTAACAATACCTCGGTACGGCGTACAATCAAAGAAATGTTAGAACACTATGGGAGGTGAAAATGCTATGTCAAAGGAAGACGTTTTGGAAGTAGAGGGTACTGTCCTGGAAGCGCTGCCCAATGCGATGTTTAAGGTAGAACTGGAAAACGGCCACCAGATTCTGGCACATATCTCCGGAAAGCTTCGGATGCACTTCATCCGGATTCTGCCGGGAGATAAAGTTACCGTTGAGATTTCGCCCTATGACCTGACCAAGGGCAGAATCACCTGGCGTGCAAAATAACGAAATACCAAAAAGGGCAGCAGAATGATTGATTCTGTGCCCTTTTTTTCTCTATTTGCATTATATTTTGAATGGTCTATTGATTTTAACAGGGAGTTACGTGGAATAGTATTGAAAAATAAATAGATTGACAATACCCTATGACGATTTTATAGAATGGATGAATAGATTTAGAAAATAGTTTTTATCCCTGACTTGACACGAGTATAACGGGAATTTGTCGAAAGGGGGAAAATGAAAATGTTGAATCGAAAAAGTTTTATATGTTTGCTTATTGCTTTGATTTTAGTTGTTTCGGGAATGCTCTATGTAGACTATTTAAAGGATGACCGCATTCAAGCAGATATTGATACAAAATTTGCCAGCGATTATGGAAATTTGATAATTGGTATGCTTAATAAGAGTATACAAACAGAAGAAATTTCAATACATAAGTATGATACCGAAAACACAAGATACGGCTATCGTTTAGTTGAACTATATCCGTATAATTCGCATCTGAAAAATAGTAGATTTAACGATATTGTGATGTTGCTTGACCAGGCTTCTGGTTGCGATGCATGGTATGAAATTGATATGAATAAAGAATTATACGATAAATTGAATACACTTGGACAAGCGGTATTTAGCAGACCGCAAAAATATACGGAAGAAATGCTAGAAGAGACGTGGGAAGCGTTGAGCATGGCAGTTGATTTTGATGTGAAATAGGCAGATTTTTCTATTTAATGAACTATGGATATTCAATTTTATATCTCGAATTTGACGTGAATATATCAATAAAAAGAGATACCGCTAAGCCTTATATCCCGTATAAAGATATCAAACAATGTCGAAATAAAAAGCCCTCGCCTGAGCATTGGGGAGGTGGGTTTGCGGGGTAAACTCGAGGGGCTGCAAATGAATTCCCAAAAAGAATCCCCACCAGTCAGGTACGCTGACAGCCCCCTTAACACAAGTGAGTTTTAGGCAAGTGCTGTTAAACTGACAAAGCTTAATTAGAAGGGAGGTAGACGTTTTGAAAGTCAAGCTGTTCTTTATCTTAAGTTTGCTTTTGCTTCTTTCCGGTTGCAGGAAGGAGATTCCTGTTACAAAAGAACCACCGAATCAACGGGTAAAAAGCATTACCATCTCTTGTGCCGGGGACTGCACCTTGGGCACGGATGTCGCCTTTGGAGGATTGACGCTCCCTAAAGAGGTAGAAGCTCAGGAGGAGGATTACGGCTGGTTTTTAAGGAACGTTCTGCCGATTTTTGAGAAAGACGATTTGACAATGGTCAATCTGGAAGGCACCCTGACCAATCGGGGAGTTCGGCAGGATAAAACCTATGCCTTTCGGGGAAGTCCGGAATATGTTAGCATCCTGACCGCAGGTAGTGTAGAGGCGGTTACCCTAGCCAATAACCATAGTCTGGACTATGGGGAGATTAGCCTTGCTGATACCAAGGAAGCTTTGGATACAGTTGGTGTTTGGTGGGTGGAAAACTTACATACCATAGTGAAAGAAGTGGCCGGCGTCAAGGTGGGGATGATTGGATTGTATGACCTAAACGGGTCGGCACTTTCGATGCTCCCCAAAACCATGGAACAAGTCAGAGAACAGGGTGCCCAGTTGATTCTGGTTCAGGTTCATTGGGGCATTGAGGGAGAGGCAATTCCCACTGCCCGGCAACGAGAAATTGCGCATACTGCCATTGATTTAGGGGCGGATTTGGTTATGGGCCACCATCCCCATGTGCTGCAAGGCCTGGAGGAATACAAAGGAAAAATGATTGCCTACAGTTTAGGAAACTTCTGTTTTGGGGGGAACCAGAACCCTGCCGATAAAGACACCATGATTTTTCAGCAGACCTTTTTGGTAGAAGAGGGAAGAGTGCTGCCCGAAACCAAATGGCAGGTTTACCCCTGTAGCATAAGTTCGGTAAGTGAGCGGAACAATTATCAACCCACCCCGATTTTTGGAAAAGCGGGGGAGGCGGTTCGACAGAAGATTCAGGAGCGAACCAATGCCATTGATCAGCTTACCGTCAACTTTGCAACGGGAATTTAATTTGACAGTTGATAAAGCCCTGTGATACAATAAAAATAGATTGATATTGGATGGTAGGAGGAGTGAGATTCAATGGAACAATACAGCTATCGTACCCGTGGGGTTTGTGCCAGAGAGATTCGGTTTGAGTCGGATGGCAAAACGGTGCAAAATATCCAGTTTATCTCCGGCTGTAGCGGGAACACCCAAGGGGTTGCTGCGTTGGCAGAGGGAATGGAGATTGAAAAAGTAATTCGCCTTTTGGATGGCATTGATTGTAACGGCAGGGGTACCTCCTGCCCGGCACAGCTGGCAAAGGCGCTTTTAGAAGTTCAAAATCAAGAAAGAAAGTAGGCGGCTTTATGAAAAATCAGGTTTATACCATGGAAATTGCAGGGCTGAAACGGGATTTGCCTCTCTGTAATGTGCACGATGATTTGTACATTGCAGCATTTATTATGTTTGGAGATGTGGAGATTACCAAAGCAGCTGCTGCAGAGCTTTTGAAAAAGGCACCGGAGTATGATGTTATGATTACTGCAGAATGCAAGGGAATCCCCCTCCTTTACGAAATGGCACGGCAGGCGGGCGCAGAGAACTATATTGTTGCGCGGAAGGGTCCCAAAATTTATATGCAGGATTTGCATACCACCTATGTAAATTCCATTACCACTGTTAGTCGGCAGATGCTCTGTATCGGCGGTGCCGATGGCGAGGCAATGCGTGGGAAACGTGTCCTGATTGTGGATGATGTTATCAGCACCGGAGAATCTCTTGCCGCATTGGAAAAGCTGGTTACCGAGGTGGGCGGCGAGATTGTTGGACGCATGGCAGTTCTGGCAGAGGGAGATGCTGCGGAAAGAAAGGATATTATTTATTTGGAGCGTTTGCCCTTATTCAAGGATACCGGCAATGAAATTGTTGCAATCTAAAAGGAGGACAGCATGGTTTATACATTGACATTAAATCCGGCTCTTGATTATGTGGTCAAGGTTTTAGACTACCGGGAAGGACAGGTTAACCGTGCAGAGGAAATTATATTTTTGCCCGGAGGAAAGGGTATCAATGTTTCTATCATGCTCCGGCACCTGGGAATCGGTTCGGTCCCTCTTGGCTTTGCTGCCGGGTTTACCGGCAAAGAACTGGAGCGGTACCTGATTGATGAGGGGTGCGTTCCGGAGTTTGTATATCTGGCGGAGGGGAGCACCCGAATCAATATCAAATTAAAGATAGGTGCCGAAACCGAAATCAATGCTCCGGGACCCAATGTGAGTCAACGGGAGCTGGATGCCTTGCAAGCACAAATTGGCGGTCTGGAGCCGGGAGATTTTCTGGTTTTGGCGGGGAGCATTCCAAAAGGACTTCCGGAAAGTATTTATCGGGATATTATGGCAGAACTTCAGGGGAAAGGCGTCAATGTGGCGGTGGATACCGAGGGGGAGGCTCTTTTGCAGACACTGCCTTATAGACCCTTTCTCATCAAGCCCAACCATCATGAGTTGGGAGACATTTTTGGTGTAGAAATTAACAAGCCGGAAATGGCGGCAGAGTATGCCAAAAAGCTGCAGATGCAAGGTGCCAGAAATGTTCTGGTTTCCATGGCAGGTCAGGGAGCGGTTCTGGTTGCGGAAAACGGCAAGATTTTCTTTGCAGAGGCGCCCATTGGTCAGGTGGTCAATTCCACCGGCGCCGGGGATTCCACGGTGGCAGGTTTTCTGGCAGGCTATCTGGAAACAGGAAGTTACGAAACAGCTTTTCTAAAAGGACTCTGTTCGGGCAGTGCCACTGCTTTTTCGCAGGGGTTGGGAACAGCAGAAATGGTAACGGAGCTTTTGGAAAAAGCAACCGTAATGGAATTATAAATTGAATAAAAATATCCAAGCAAATGCTTGGATATTTTTTTGTCTTTATGGCAAAACTGGAAAAGAGATAGGAACATTTTGATAGGGAGGAATGACCATGAAAGAGTTTACTTATACCATCAAGGATGCAGACGGTATCCATGCAAGACCGGCAGGACTTTTGGTAAAAGAGGCAGGAAAGTACCAAGCGGATATTACCCTCTGTTGCGGAGAGAAAACAGGAGATGCGAAGCGTATTTTCTCGGTCATGTCTTTGGGTGTCCGATGCGGACATACTCTGACCGTCAAAGCAGAGGGCAAGGACGAGGACGTTGCAATTTCGGCATTGGAGCAGTTTTTCAACGAGAATCTATAAAAGGAGAGAGCGTTCATGCGGATTTATCACGGAAAGAGCGTCTATGGAGGAATTGCCATTGGAAAAATCAAGGTGTATAGCCGGGAGGATATGACGGTAAAACGAGTTCGGGTCGAGATGCCGGAGCAAGAAATAGCACGGTTTGAAGCTGCCAAAGCAAAAGCGATGAACCAATTAAAGTCGCTCTATGACAAAGCCTGTACCGAGGTGGGAGATGCCAATGCCGCCATTTTTGAGATTCATCAGATGATGCTGGAGGATGCAGACTATCAGGAATCCATTCTGCACATCATTAGAAATCAAAGTGTGAATGCAGAATATGCAGTGGCTACCACTGGCAAAAACTTCTCTGATATTTTCTCCTCCATGGAGGATGCCTATATGCAGGCAAGGGCAGAGGATGTTAAGGATATTTCGGAACGCCTGATTACCATTCTGGCAGGAGGAGAAACAAAAAAACAACAGGAAGAGGAACCTGTGATTTTGGCAGCAGAGGATTTGGTTCCCAGTGAAACGGTGCAGTTAGATAAGAGTAAGGTTTTGGCGTTTGTTACGGTCAAAGGGTCTGCCAATTCTCATACAGCAATTTTAGCGCGAACCATGAACATTCCTGCCATTGTGGGAATCAATCTCCCTCTGGACGACACCATAGACGGCAAAACCGTTATCGTTAACGGAAGTCAGGGGATTGTCTATGTTGAGCCGGAACCGGAAATTCTGGAGCGAATGGAAGAGAAACAGAGAGAAGAGCGAGAGCAACAGGAGCTGCTCCAATCCCTGAAGGGAAAAGAAAGCGTTACCATGGACGGGAAGAAAATCTGCCTTTATGCCAACATCGGAAACAGTAAGGATTTGGCGTTGGTTCTTCAGAACGATGCGGATGGCATCGGCTTGTTTCGGAGCGAATTTATTTACTTGGAGCGGGAAAAATTCCCAACCGAGGAAGAACAATTTCATATTTACAAGACGGTAGCCGAAACCATGGCAGGGAAAAAGACTATTATCCGGACCTTAGATATTGGTGCCGATAAGCAGGCGGATTATTTCTGCCTGGAACCGGAGGAGAATCCTGCCATGGGTCTTCGGGCAATCCGACTTTGCTTGACCCGTCCTGAAATCTTTAAAACCCAGCTTCGGGCATTGTTCCGTGCGGCAGTTTTTGGGGATTTGGCAGTCATGTATCCCATGATTACCTCGGTAGCGGAAATCAAGAAAATTCAAGAGGTAGTGGCGGAGGTCATTGCTGAACTAAAGAAAGAGGATATCCCCTATCGTGTGCCGGAACAGGGGATTATGATTGAAACTCCGGCTGCCGTTATGGTATCCGATTTGCTGGCAAAAGAAGTAGAGTTTTTTAGCATTGGCACCAATGATTTGTCCCAGTACACCATGGCGATTGACCGACAGAATCCCTGCCTGGACGCTTTCTTTGAACCTCATAGCGAGGCAGTGTTACGAATGATTGCCATGACGGTCAAAAATGCTCACAAAGAGGGAATCTGGGTGGGTATTTGCGGGGAGCTTGGCTCAGACACAGCCTTGACCGAACGATTCTTGAAGATGGGAGTAGATGAATTGTCGGTGGCACCGGGGCATGTTCTCTCGGTCCGAAAAGCCATTCGGGAAACCGATTTACAAAAATAAAAAAGCACCTCCTAGGAGGTGCTTTTTTTGTTATTATCCTTTACGACAACATATTTTCAAAGGGGGTATAGTGGAGATGGAGGGAATCCATGTAAATGTCATAATACCCCAAGGATTGAATGCCGGTGGTGGTTTTGTTTACCACCAGATAGGTCGTGGCATCCTGTGCATAGGTAATGCCGGTAAACTTAATGACGATGCCGGAGGGGTTTTCTGCATGAAGCTGTTCTAACCAATAAGCTGTAATGTAATCTCCGTAAGCAGTCTGGTCAGAAATGGAAGTCTTGGTAGGAGTGCAGAGTGGAATTCTGTCATAATCTCCGTTTGCACCCATCTGCAGTGACCGTAGATAATAAAGACCGGTTGTTGCGTCCCGGCTGATGACGCCTATTGTGGAACAGAGGGTTCCGTCCGGCATGGAAGCGATTTCCTTTAAGGAAACATCGTTTTCCTGTACCGGTTCCATAATAACAGTTGCAGTCCGGTTGGGGTTGTCCCATTGGATGTCTGCATTGAATGCCTCGGAAATGGCACGAAGGGGTACATAGGTCCGGTCGTTCTGGATGGTTGCGGGAACGTCCATCTCAATATTATCTACCATGTTTGCTTGTCCGTTTGCGATGGTGTAGCGTCCCATCATGTTATTGCCAATCTGCAAAGAGAGCAGAGAATCGTAACGAACAATCTGGATTCGCTTTGCATCGTTGAACCAATATACAGTGGCATCCAGTGCCTCAGAAACGGCACGAAGAGGAAGCATCAGACGGTCGTCCATAATCACAGGGCCGCTGCCCTCCTCAAAGGTCAGCCGTTCTCCAATGACAACGGTGTCCTCATTTGCCAAAGCGGTTGCAGGGAAGAGCATGCTCCCGGCAAGAATACTGCAAGCTAACAATCCGGCTAATTTTCTCATAGTTCCTCCTAACTGCAAAGAAGAGATTCTTTGCTATATCAAAATAGTAACAGTTGTTTCTATGTCCCATTATAACGCACCTTGGAAAGAAAAGCAACTGAAATCTTTGCCAAAGAGGAAAAAGAATCAGACAAATTTGTTGGTTTTTCTTCCGAAATCAGGAAATCCCGCAAAATGACAACCTTTTCTTCAAAAAGTGGATGGGAGGTCTTGCTATTTTTGGGGGTCTGTGTTACAATGCAGAAAGCAATATTGAGTGTTTTCTGGGAGGGATAAGATGAGTCAATCAGTTGCTTATCAAAGAGAATTGCCGATAAAATATAGCGTGGATATTCTGGTTGCCGGAGGTGGCCCTGCCGGGGTTGCGGCGGCGGTCAAAGCCGCACGGCTTGAGAAAAAGGTTCTGATTGTGGAGCAATCGGGCACCTTTGGCGGTTCCAGTATGTTAGCCGGTGTACCGGAGTTGATGAACTTTGACGATGGAAAGAATTTTCTCTGCAAAGGCGTTGGAGAAGAAGTTTTCAAAGCCATGGAACTTACCACCGAATACAGGCGGGAATGGTATGGTATTAAACCGGAAAAGTTAAAGCGGGTCTATGATAGCCTTGTGAAAGATTCCGGTGCGGAAACTCTGTTTTATACCAAACTGGTGGACGTGATTTGCGAGAATGGAACGGTAAAGCAGGTTGTGGTGTCCGGCGCTGACGGGCTCTTTGCCATTGAAACCAAGTTCTGCATTGACGGAACCGGCAGCGGGGTTCTTTGTGCTCTGGCAGGGGCGGATTACGAATACGGGGACGAAAACGGCATTGCCATGAGTGCAACTCTCTGCTCCCTCTGGGGCGGGGTGGACTTTGCCCAAAAGGGAAATGACGACGGGTCCATGTACCGAAAGGCGTATGCAGACGGTGTTTTTTCCCAGTACGATACCATTCTGCCGGGTATTAAGGACAGCTTCCCTGAGTTGGGGGTTGGTCAGGGGAATGTGGGGCATAGCTTTCAGGTGGATGACAGAAGCTCCGAAAGCCTGACGGAGGCTACCTTCCATGGCAGAGAAATTTTAAAGGAGTACGAACGATATTATCGGGCATATATGCCCGGCTGCGAAAAGGCAGAGCTTATCAAAAGTGCAGAATTTATTGGAATTCGGGAATCCCGCAGAATTGTTTGTGAGTATATGCTGAATCAGGAGGACTTCTTTCGGGAGGAACCGTTTTATGACGAAATCGGCAGATATTCCTATCCCATTGACATCCATCCCATGAGCTGCGACGAAGCGGGCATGGAGGGATTCCGGCAGTCCTTGAAA
The DNA here is from genome assembly GCA_045606185.1 of Ructibacterium sp. Lineage (GTDB taxonomy): Bacteria > Bacillota > Clostridia > Monoglobales > Monoglobaceae > Ructibacterium. The sequence continues at coordinate 47,061 of JAZURN010000032.1, read as the reverse complement.
ATGCGTCATGGGGACGGGGAGAGCTATAGTATTCCCTACCGGTGTCTGGTTCCCAAAAAGCTGACCAATGTTTTGGTTACAGGGCGGTCGGTGGGTGCCGACCATGCGATGCAGGCGTCCATCCGTGTCATTCCCGGGTGCTACATTACGGGGCAGGCGGCAGGCGTTGCGGCTGCGGTTTGTGTGGAAGATGGCAGTGCTGCAAAAGATGGGAATATTGTGAGAATAAAAGAACTGTTAAAATAGCTGGAGAAAAGGGAGTTTTATAAATGAAATTAGAAGGACTTACCATCAATTTTTTAGGAGACAGCATTACCGAGGGTGTAGGCGTTAGCAGTAAGGACGCCTTGTATCACGCCCTTTTGAAGAAAGAAGTAAAACTCAAGGAAGCCAGAAACTACGGAATCAGTGCCACCCGGATTGCGAAGCAGACCGGAACCGAGGCAAGACCCAAGGATGATTATGTGGATGTAAATTCCTTTTGCGAGAGATTCCATCAAATGGAGGATGCAGATGCAGTGGTGGTCTTTGGCGGAACCAATGACTATGGTCATGGGGATGCTCCCATTGGTACCTTTGATGACAGAACACCGGACACCTTTTATGGTGCCTGCCACTATCTCTATCGGGGATTGATTCAAAAATATCTGGGTAAGCCTATCGTAATCATGACGCCTCTCCATCGGCTTGGGGAAGAGAAAAAGGTCAACCACAATCAGGATGCCAACGACCTGAAACGATATGTCAACATCATCCGGGAGGTGGCAGAGTACTACTCCCTACCGGTTCTGGATTTGTTCGCAACAAGCGGACTCCAACCGGATATCAAAGAGGTTCAGGAAACCTACATTCCCGATGGACTTCATCCCAATGATGCAGGACATCGTTTTATAGCGGAAAGGGTTCAAAGTTTCTTAAAAAACTTGTAAGAAAACGGCGGTTTATGGAACTTTGCGTCAAGTGTTAAAAATAGAAAACGAAATGCGTCTGTCAATTATCGACAGACGCATTTTTAGATGATACGAATGCCTGAAATATCCGCTTTTCTTATTGACATTTCGGCTATATAGTATTATTATATAATAAGATAAAAGTATCCTTTCGAGGATTTCTTAGTAAACGATTTTGAAATATACGTTTGTATATTGGAAAGTGGGAGTGGGTATGTCAGAAAACAAGAAAATGATTCCGTTCAGCCCTCCGGATATTAGCGATCTTGAAATTGCAGAGGTGGCAGTGGCGTTGAAATCCGGATGGATTACAACAGGACCAAGAACAAAAGAACTGGAAAAAAACATTGCTAATTGGGTTGGAGTCGAGAAGTGCGTGTGCTTAAATTCTCAGACTGCCTGTGCCGAGATGGCACTTCGTGTGATGGGGATTGGCCCCGGGGATGAGGTTATTACCTCGGCTTACACATATACGGCTTCTGCGTCGGTCATTGCACATGTTGGTGCAAAAATTGTATTGGTTGATACCCAGACAGAAAGCCTTGAAATGGATTATGATGCCCTTGAAAAAGCGATTACCGAAAAGACCAAGGCGATTATTCCGGTGGATTTGGCAGGGATTCCTTGCGACTATAATAAAATTTTTGAAATTGTAGAGAGCAAGAAGCATCTGTTTGTGCCCAACAACGAACTCCAGGTTGCATTGGGCAGGGTGGCAGTCATGGCAGATACCGCACATGCTTTTGGTGCGAAATGGCAAGGGAAAATGATAGGGTCTGTGGCAGACTTTTCCTCTTTTAGCTTTCATGCGGTAAAGAATCTCACCACAGCAGAAGGTGGTGCTTTGACTTGGAGGACCATTCCTGGTATCAGCGACGAGGAGATTTATAAAAAGCTTCAATTGCTCAGTCTTCACGGGCAGTCCAAGGACGCTCTTGCCAAGACGAAGTTGGGTGCGTGGGAGTATGATATTGTAGGCACCTATTACAAGTGCAATATGACGGATGTTGCGGCTGCTATTGGACTCAAGCAGTTTGAACGTTACCCCGATATGTTAAAACGCAGAAAAGAGATTATCCAAAAGTATGATGCCTCTCTTCGGCCGCTTGGTGTGGAAACGCTGCAGCACTATACCGAGGAATGGGAGTCCTCCGGACATCTGTATTTGACAAGGATTCCCGGTATTACAGCGGAGCAGCGGAATGAAATCATTACCAAGATGGCAGAGCGGGGAATTGCGTGCAATGTGCATTATAAACCCCTTCCTATGCACACGGCGTATCGGAATCTGGGATTTGACATTGCAGACTATCCCAACGCATATGAGCATTTTGCTAACGAGATTTCTTTGCCTCTTCACACCTGTCTGACGGAGGAGGGTATTGCGTATGTTGTGGAAAATTATGCGGAGGTATTGAAGGAGTATCTGTTATGATGTATTCAATTTTCAAAAGATGTTGTGACTTTGTTCTGGCGTTGATTGCGTTGCCGTTTGTATTGCTGATTATTGGAATTTTTGCACCGATTATCTATGCAACCGATAAGGGTCCGGTGTTTTATAATGCGCCACGTATCGGTAAGAAAGGTAAAGTCTTTCAGATGTATAAACTGCGTTCCATGAAGGTCAATTCGGCGAACATACGTAACACAGACGGTTCTACATATAACGGCGAGGACGATCCTCGTGTGACAAAAGTTGGACGCTTGATGCGCAAAACCAGCATTGATGAGGTTCCTCAGTTTTTGAATGTGTTAAAAGGGGATATGAGCTTGATTGGTCCTCGTGCCCATCTGACCACCAGCTATCATGGGTATGAACAACTGGACGAAAAAAGAAAGCGTAGATTGGATGTTCGCCCCGGGATTACCGGATATAGTCAGGCATATTTTAGAAATTCAATTTCTTCGGAGCAGAAGATGGAGAATGATGTTTATTATGCGGAAAATATTTCACTGTGGCTGGATATCAAGATTTTATTCAAGACGGTGCAGTCGGTATTAAAGCGGGAGAACATTTATGTCAGTGCCGAACTCGCCGGACAGCCTGTCTTGGAGGAGAAGAAAGAAAAAGTTGGGGTTGAAGGATAATGAAGAAGCTATTGATTATCGGTGCATCCATTTTGCAACTGCCTGCAATCAAGCGTGCAAAGGAATTGGGGTATTATGTTGGCGTGATAGATTATGACCCGAATGCCATTGGAATTTCCCTTGCTGACCAGTATTTTAATGTTAGTACGATTGATATAGATGGTGTGGTAAAGACGGCGGAAGAGTTTATGCCGGATGGTATCATGACCCTTGCAACCGATATGCCGATGCGCTCCATTGCGGCAGCGTGTGAAAAGCTCGGACTGCCGGGGATTTCCTTTGAAACTGCTGTGCAGTGTACCGATAAGGGCGAGATGATTAAGGCTTTTGCGGAAAATGGGGTAGAGCATCCATGGTACTTTATTCTCTCGAAGCCGGAGGAATTGGAAACGATAGCAGACAAAGTGTCCTTTCCGTGCATCAGTAAGCCCACCGATAATTCAGGCAGCCGTGGCGTTATGTTGATACATAACCAGGCAGAATTGCAAGAGGCGATTGCTTACAGTTCGCAGAATGGAAGAAACGGCGGAGTTATCATAGAGGAATATATGCAAGGAGCCGAGGTCAGCGTGGAGATGATGACGCTGGATGGAGTACCATATGTACTGAATGTGACGGATAAGCTGACAACGGGGGCACCTCATTTTGTTGAGATGGGACATCATCAGCCAAGTATGCTCGATGAGAGTGCTCTTGAAAAAATACGTGATCTTGCCTGCCGTGCTGTAAAGGCGGTAAAAATTATGAATGGCCCCGCTCATGTGGAGATTATGCTGACCAAAGACGGACCCAAAATGGTTGAACTGGGAGCAAGAATGGGTGGCGATTGTATTACGACACATTTGCTTCCGCTCTCTACAGGGATTGATATGATAGAGGCCACCATCAAGATTGCTTGCGGGGAAAAACCGAATCTTGAGCCGAAGTATCACAAGGGTGCAGCAATCCGCTATTTGGAAACACCTTGTGGTGTAATAAAGGAAATTAGCGGCAGGGATGATGCCATGAGTGTTGATGGTATCAAAGAGATAGCCTTTGTGAAAAATGCAGGCGACATGGCAGGAGAAATCGGCAGCAGTACTGACCGGGTAGGTTTTGTAATTGCACAGGCAGAAACTCCGGAAAAGGCGATTGCGGCTTGCGAAGAAGCGGTTGCGAAGATTAAAGTTATTGTGGAATAATGAGATGAAAATGGCGATTTCATGATTATAGAAGCAAGGTTGCGGGTAATACACGAATTTAATAATGGACCGCTTTTTGGAGAGGATACCAAAAAAATTCTTGATGAAGTTTTTGGGAAAAACAAATAAACTTATATTTGGAGAAAAAGAGTATGGATTTAAAAGATAAAAAGCTCCTTTTGATGGGGGGCGGTGCATATGCCAATGACATCAAAAGATACAAAGAGGAACAAGGATTTAAAATTGTTGCGTTAGGAAGAGATGCCAACACGCCGATTGCCAAAATTGCAGACGTATCATATCAGATTGATACCCAAGATGTTGACGCAGTATGTGATGTTGTTAAGAAAGAAGGCGTAAGTGGTATCTTTGTTGGCTCATCTGAGGTTAATATAGACCCTGCAATTAAGGTAAGCGAAAGAACAGGGTGTCATTTTTATACCAATCGTAAGCAGTGGGATATTCTTGCCAATAAGGCCAAATTCAAGGAATATTGCAGAGAATACGGCGTTCCGGTGGTTCCTGAGTTTGATATTAAGCCCGGATACACCAAAGAGGATGTGGAAAAGCTGGAATTCCCTGTGCTTTTGAAGCCTACGGACAGTTCGGGCGCAAGAGGAATGAACGCCTGCTATTCTGCGGAGGAGTTTGATAGCTTTTACGAAGAGGCGCTCCGCTGGTCCAAGAAAAAAGAGGTTATTGTGGAAGAGCTTATCACAGGAGCGGACGAGGTCTTCTTCCAGTATACTCTTCAGGATGGAGAATGTTCTTTGACCTCCTGCTTTACCAAGGTGTTTGTAAAAAGCTCAAATAAGACACTGATACTTCCCATATTCCATATGTATCCCAGCAAGTACATTGAGGAGTATTACGAAACCGTCCATGAAGGTGTAAAGAAGCTGTTTAAAGCGATAGACATTCGGGATGGCGTGATGACGCTCCAAAGCTTTTATAGAAACGGACGGTTTTATGTTTTTGAAGCCGGATTCCGTATGGGCGGCGCACAGAATTATATTCTTACCGATTATCAGTGGGGCGCAAATTCTCTTGAATATATGATCAATTACGCACTCACAGGAAGTATGAATGATACTCCCATTGTAGAGATAGACAATGCAAGATTCCGTCATCCCTGCTGTAACTACTATGTAGGCTTAAAGGCGGGCGTCATAGCCAAAATGGGCGGAGTCGAAGAAGTAAAGCAACTTGACGGCGTTTTGAATGTCACAATCATGAGCCACGAAGGAGAAGAGGTTTTTGAAACCAATGCACTGGAACGTATCTGCCTTCGGATTCACGTGGTTGGCGAAACCCCTGAGAAGCTTGCAGAGAATTTGGTTCGTATCAGCGATACGCTTAAGATTATGTCCACCGAGGGCGAGGAAATGCAGATAGAACCTCTTACCTATGAGCGTTGTTTGGATGCAATCTATGCAACCACTTCGTTCAGCAAATAAAAAATGGCGATAGAGGGTGAATGGCATGAAAGGATATGTGTTTGTCGCAAACAGTACTAAGCCTACAAGTGAAAAAAACAAAAGCAGAGATGCCGTCAAGCTGTCCAATGTCAACCGTCCTTGCTTGCAGGCGGCGTTGGATATGGGGTATGATGTTTATCTAGGGATAAACCGGGAGAATCCAGAGGGTTTGCCCTGTGAACTTCCTGTTAAACTATACGATTCCCATACCTATCGTAGCATGACTGCCTTTGGGGATAATCGAATTGCGTACCGGAATTTATGTAAGGTTCTGGAAAACGACGGTGTTCAGGTCATCCATTGTAATACTCCCATCGGTGGTATGGTGGGACGCTTGTGCGGACGAAAATACAAGATTGACAAGGTTATCTATACTGCGCATGGTTTTCATTTCTATCAGGGGGCACCACTTTTTAACCGCACGATTTTGAAATGGGCGGAACGACTGATGGCACATTGGACCGATGCTATCATTACCATGAATCAGGAGGATTATCAGGCGGCAAAAAAGTTTAAGCTTAAAAAGGGCGGTAAGGTTTATTTTGTTCATGGTGTCGGTATTACCTTGGAGGATTTCAAAGGAATGTCAGAGAAACGAGAGGAAAAACGTGCCGAGCTTCAGTTAAAAGAGGACGATGTGGCGTTGATATCTATGGGGGATTTGGTTCCCAGAAAGAACTATAGTGTTGCTCTTCGTGCCATTGCCAAGGCGAATAACCCTCATTTGCATTATTTTGTTTGCGGAAAAGGCCCCGAACTTCAACATTTGCAAGACCTTGCCAAGGAATTGGGAATCGAAGAGCAGATTCATTTCTTGGGATTTCGTACCGATGTGCGGGAACTGTTGGCGGCTGCCGATATTTTCCTGTTTACGACGTTACAGGAAGGCTTGCCCCGCTCCATGATGGAGGCGATGGCAAGCGGGCTTCCTTGTGTTGTTTCGAAGATTCGCGGTAATGTGGATTTGATTGAGGATGGTAAAGGCGGATATCTTTGCCCCAGCACCGATGAGGAGGCATTTGCCCAGGCGATTAAGTCACTGGCAGAAAATCCGGAGCTGCGAAAGCAAATGCGGGCATATAATCTGGAGCGAATTAAGAATTTTGATATTTCTGTTGTGGAAAAAGAAATTCGAGGCATCTATGCCGATGTCCTCGGCGAGGCAAAAGAGTAGGCGAGCGAAACCAAAAACAAAAGAAGGGGGAGGGCATGATGGAACAAAACGAATTGGTCAGTATTATTATCCCGGTATATAACGCAGAACAATATCTTGGAGAGTGTATTCAGAGTATTATTGAGCAGGATTATGAGAATTGGGAACTAATTCTCGTGGATGACGGTTCGAAAGATGAAAGTTACAAAATTTGTTTAGAGTACGCCAAAGCTGATACTAGAATTCGAGTTTTTCACAATGAGAATCACGGAGTAAGCTTTACCCGAAATTTCGGTATGAGTGAAGCAAAAGGTGCCTATTTGTGTTTTATTGATGCAGATGACAAGATATTGCCTGATTATATCAGACATTTACGAAATGGTATTATTGAAACAAATGCTGATGTTGTGTTTTGTGGATATCAGTTCTTGTATGAGAACCATTATGTTCAAAAAGTCCCGAGAATCAAAGCGGGAACCTATTGCTTTGAAGACCTCTCATACCGTGCGATTGATGACGGGACACTATCCGGTATCTTGTTCGGGGCAGTCTGGGGTGCCATATATCGTGCTGAAGTAGTTAGGAAGAATAACATTCAGTTTAATTCTGCAGTTCGTAGAAATGAGGATGGATTATTTAATTTGGAATTGCTTCCCAAGGTAACAAAGGTTGCGATATCTGAATATACAGGATATATCTATCGACAGTGGAAGGCTTCCTCCAAAAAGAGTAATCAATTCACAGTATCGGATGAGTTAAATCACGTTTCAAGCATAATAGCGGAAAGATGCCAAGGTTATGCTGATGTTGAGAAACAGTTAAGATGCAGAGAACTTTCCATTATCTTTTGGAATATTCAACGGATAAAAAATGTGGATGCACCCTTTGGAAAGCTTGCGAGATACTTAAAAAAGTATATTTCAAATACAGAGTTCCATAACTTATATCAAGATTTGAATTTTTGTGCATTGCATAAATACAAAAAGATATTGATTGATTTAATATATCGAAAGCAGTACGGTTTATTTGTAGTTCTTGTGAAATATGTAAAACCGATTCTCGAGAGGTATTTAAAGCATTAATGCGGGAAGATTTGGAGTTTGAATATGAAGAAGATACTGATTGTAAACAATAACTTGGACATGGGTGGGATTCAAAAATCCTTGGTCAATCTTTTAAAAGCAATTCATGACAAATATGAGGTAACCCTGTTGCTTTTCAGCAGAAGCGGGAGCTTGCTAAAAGATGTGCCGGAAGGTGTTAAGATTATAACACCGCAAAGACAGTATCGCATGTTGGGCTTGACAAAAAATGAATTAAAAAAATATCCGTTTCTTTTCTTGCTAAAAGCGTTTTTGGTAAAGTACACAGAGTTGTTCTCTAGACGAAGTGCCATGAAAATCATGGGATTGTTTCAAAGAAAAATTAGCGGATATGATGTAGTAATTTCATATTCGCATTTGTTCAACCATAAATATTTTGGGAATGGGTGCGGGGAATTTGTTTTGGATAAAACGATAGCTAAGAACAAGCTTTGTTTGGTTCATTGTGATTATTTGAACTCTGGATGTATGACCGAAAAAAATAATGCCGCATACTTGGAATTTGATAAAATAGCATGCTGTTCCGATTCTGTTCGGGAGAGATTTCTTCAGGGGGCAGGGGTGCATTCAAGTAAGGTTGAAACATTAAGAAATTTTTATGATTTAGAGATAGGTTTGCTGGCTAATGAGAATCCATATCTGTATGATGAGGGATTTATTAACATGGTTTCGATTGCAAGATTGTCGGCAGAAAAGGGAATAAGCAGGGCTATTGAAGCATTGAATTGTGCACAGAGAGAGGATGTTCGGTATTATATTGTTGGAGATGGTCCGCAAAGAACTATGCTTAAAAATTTGGTAGAAAAATATCATATGGAAGATAAAGTGTTTTTGCTGGGAGAGGAAAAAAACCCGTATCAATATATGATAAATGCAGATTACTTATTGGTTCCCTCTTTGCATGAAGCAGCGCCAATGGTGTTTGATGAAGCAAAGGTTCTCGGATTACCGATTATTACAACAAATACAACATCGGCAGAAGAAATGGTAAGTGATGCGGGGGCAATGGTTTGCGATAATAGCGTTGATGGAATTTGTAACAGTATTTTAAAAGCAGAGAAAAAAGTGTTGGGACTTCCCCGATGTGTTGATAACTGTTATCAATATAGTCAGTTTTCTAAAATACTGAACTTATAGATGGAGATGAAATCATAAAATGGGAAAGAAATTGAAAATAAATGGAACACAGAATATATTGTCTATGAATTGTACAATGATGGAAATACTTGTGGTGGCAATACTGCTTGTGGCTTATTTAATCAATATCCCGCTTTTGATTTTAGCTGCATTTTCTGTGGCATGCGTCTTAGTTTTGTTTTCTGATTGCGAAAAATCCATTTATTATATAGCTTTTTTTACATCTTTTTCGAGAATCTTTACCTATCAGGGAAGATATATGTTCTTTGTCGTAGTAGCATTATTTATCATCAAGTTCATCTTTTTTTATAAAGTGCAGAAAAAGCTACTGATTTTTTATCTAGTAATTGTATTATATAGCTTTCTCTTTTGCGATAAGAATGCAGAAATTTCTTTTGCTAAATTAATTGGCATTATTTTATTGCTGGCAATCTCAGTTATTGCATCTTTTTCACATTGTATTGACGGTCGCGAGTTTATGAAAAACTATATTTTGGGGTTTGTGATTTCCACAATAATAGGTTTTTATGTGACGCAGATTCCGGCATTGCTTAATGTGTTTGAATATGATTTAATTTGGACAGAGCATTACGAGGAATTAACACGCTTTTTTGGACTTGCTTATGACTCTAATTTCTATGCACTTAGTAATTATATCATTCTTGCTTATTTGTTGATGGCATTTAAAAAATTAAATCTTCAACGTACAGTTTTAATTTTATTTCTAATATTTGCAGGGTTGCAAACGTTTTCAAAAAGCTATCTTTTAGTAATGGTTTTTCTAATAGTTTTATATTTTTTAAGAAAAATCAAAACCTTGGAGCAGTTATTATTTTCATTAGCAATTGTAGTGGCTGGTGTTTTCTTGTTTCATTACATTACCAATATGCTTGAGTATAATATGATTGACATGATATTAAATCGGTTTGTTGAAGGAGGATCATTTGCCGATAATACCACTGGCAGAGTTGAGATTTGGGAAGATTATTTTTCAGCATTTAATGATGCCGGAATCAGCAAACTGTTATTTGGGTTTGGTTTTAATACCAATATAGGAAAAGCTGCTCATAACACTTTTATAGAGTTCTTGTACTTTTATGGAATTGTTGGAATCGGGATTTGGTTGGCATATTTTATTTATTGTGTTGGACTATTTCGCAAAAATACAAAGCATTTTGAGCATAAAACATATACTACAATATTGGTTTTTGTTATAGGAATATTCTTCTTAAGTGCATACACATATGAAGGTTTTTGGATGGGAATTGTAATTTCCCTTTTAACTTTTGGTAAATCAAAGGAGATAGAATATATCAATGAAGTATAGTTTGGTTGTTTCGATTTATAAGGTTGAAAAGTATTTGCAGCAATGCATAGAAAGTATCCTTGCACAGACCCATTCGGATTTTGAGTTAATTCTTGTCGATGATGGTTCTCCGGACCGATGCCCCCAAATCTGTGATGAATATGCAAACAGGGATAAAAGAATTCGGGTAATCCATAAAGAAAACGGAGGACTGATGAGCACACGACGGGTGGGGATAGCTGCTGCCACCGGAGAATATATATGCTTTATAGATGGAGATGACTTCATTGATTGTGACATGCTGCAAACTTATGAAGGTATATTGAAGCAAAATGCAGTTGATGTGATTTGCACTGGTTTTTCAGCTTATTATGCAGATGGGAACGAAATTTTGAGACGGCAACGGATTCCTTGCGGAATCTATAAGGAAGAAAAGCTCGTTAAAATGGTGTACTCGCAAATGCTTTCGGTTGCTCCCTTCTTCACGTTTTATGTTTTTCCCAGCGTATGTTGTAAATGTTTTCGAAGAGTAATTGTAGAAAAGGTCTATCAGGATATATCGGAAAACATTTCTCTTGGGGAGGATGTCGCTGCATCGTATCCTGCCCTGTTGCTTGCAAATTCTATTTATGTAGTAGATTATTGCGGATATAAGTATCGGCAAAATCCAGAGTCAATGACACATACCTATAATAAAGGATTGTATAAAAAAATTAAGGAATTATCAATACATCTTAAAACGGTAGAAAAAGAGTGCCAGTGGGATGCAGGAATACAGATTGATGAATATATCATATTTCTTCTTCAGCTTGCAAAAAATAACGAGCTTTTTTATAATTTAAAGGATGGATATAAAGTAAAAAAGAGAAACTTGAAGTTATATTTAAATGATGAGTTGTTTATGGAAGCAATCAGGTCTGTTAAAATGAAAAGTATAAAGGACAAAGTGATTCTTGCTTGTTTTAGATATAAGATCATACTTCCTTTGTATTTAATCGGTATAAAAAAATTCAAAAAAGGATGTTAAATATGGGGGAAAACAATATAAAACAAAAGGTGGTTTATGGTGCTGTCTGGAAATTTTCCGAGAGAATTCTTGCACAAGTAGTATCGTTGATGGTTTCTATCATCATTGCTCGGCTACTTGATCCATCTGATTATGGTGTTGTAAGTCTTGTTACGATTTTCTTTACTTTTGCGAATATAATCATATCAGGTGGATTAAATACTGCACTTATACAAAAAAAAGATGCGGATCGAGAGGACTATAATTCTGTATTCACAGTCAGTTTTATTATAGCACTCGTCATATATGGAACATTGTTTTTGGCAGCACCTTGGATTGCAGAATGCTACCATCAACCAATCCTAAAAAGTATTATTCGTGTTTTGGGACTATCCTTGCCGATTTATGCACTGAAGGCTATTGTTTGTGCTTATGTATCCTCAAGGATGCAGTTTAAGATGTTTTTCGTTGCAACCCTGGGTGGAACCTTGTTGTCTGCTTTGGTAGGAATTACTATGGCGATAAATGGATTTGGAGCATGGGCGTTGGTGGCACAGCAGTTGACAAATACCATAGTCGATACCATTATCTTGTTTTGGGCAACCAAATTAAGGCTTGCTTTTCAAATTAGTATTGAGAAACTGCGACCGTTGTTTCGGTATGGCTCCAAAATCTTTTTATCTTCCCTGATGGGGGTAACCATCAATCAAATCAATCCTTTGTTTATTGGACTTAAGTATACCAGTGCGGATTTATCGTTTTACACAAAAGGGCGCTCCTTCCCAGAAACGATTTCCGGTTCGATAACCTATACGCTTTCGTCAGTGCTTTTTCCTGCCATGGCAAAATATCAGGACGATAAGGAGAGGTTGCTTCAATATACAAGACTATATATGAGGATTGCTTCTTTTATAGTTTTTCCTGTAATGCTTGGTTTTTTTGCCGTATCGGAAAACTTTATTCTTTTTTTCTTGACAGAAAAGTGGTTGCCTGCGGTATATTATATTCAAATTGCCTGTGTAGCTCTTATGTTTGATATTGTAGCTGCGGGGAATTGTGAAACCATTAAGGCAATGGGACGAAGCGATGTTTATTTAAAGATAGAAATTATAAAAAAGCTAGGCTACTTTGTGACGTTGTTTTTATTTTTAGTACTAACCAATTCGCCAAAAGGCCTAGCGTTATCAACGGTAATATGTACAGTGATTCAAATTTCTGTTAATAGCATACCTAATCGAAAACTGATAGGTTATAAAGGCATTTATCAATTACAAGATTTAATTCCCAATTTAATTATATCCGTTGTGATGCTTATTTTTGTTTTGTTTTTAGGAGAATTGAAATTTAACCCTGGTATAGAGTTGTTTTTACAAATTGTAATAGGTGGAGTTTTGTATTTGGGAATTGCTTTTATTACAAAGAATCAATCACTAAAGGAAATTATGGGTATAATGAGGAACAAGAATTTATTGAACAATTAACATAAAGTGTGAGGTGGGAAAATGATTCGACTGATGAGAAGGTGCTGGAACTCAGCAAAGCTTAGAGGTGTATGGGTTATATGCCGGATATTTCCAGTGAATAAAAAAAAGATTACGATTTCTAGTTTTTATGGTAGAGGCTATGGAGATAACGCAAAATACATTGTTGAAAAACTATTGGCATCTGAAAAAAAATTTAGAATAGTATGGTTGGTCAACAACGAAGAAGAAAAAAAGACGCTCCCAAGAGGTGTTGAAGCATGTAATATTAACACGTTTCAATGTGTATATCACTTGATGACTTCTAAAATTTGGATTGATAATTGCCGGAAGTTTTTTATCATGCTAAAGAGAAAAAAACAATTTTATATTCAGACATGGCATGGATTTGCTCTAAAAAGAATTGAAAAGGATGCGATAACGAAACTTGCTGATGATTACGAGAAAATTGCACGAAGGGATTCCAAAAATATTGATTGTGTCATATCATGCAGTAGCTTTATGACTAATATATATCGAAATGCATTTTGGTACGACGGGGACATAATTGAGATTGGGGCGCCAAGAAATGACATTCTTCTTCGAGATTGTTGTCAAGCTAGGGAAAAAGTGTGTCAATACTTTGGATTAGATATAAGTAAAAAAATCGTTTTATATGCACCTACATTTCGAGCAGATAGGAAAATGGAAGCATATGCTATCAACTATGATAGAATAAGAGAGGCGTGTAACAAAAGGTTTGGCGGAGAATTTGTATTTATCACACGTATGCATCCCAATATTGCTGTGCAATCACAAGATTTGAAGTGGAGTGATAATGTAATAAATGGCTCATTTTATCCTGATATGCAAGAATTGATGGCAACGGCAGATGTTATGATTACGGATTATTCTTCTGTTATGTTTGATTATGCACTTACCGGAAAGCCGTGTTTTCAATTTGCAACAGATATTGATGAATATAAGAATGATCGAGATTTTTATTTTGAATTGGATCGGTTACCGTTTATGGTATCGACAAACAACCAAGAACTTGAGCGTGACATTCTTGTTTTTGACGAAGAGAAATATAAAATAAAACTAAAAAGTTTTTATGAAAATGTTGGAATGATTCGTGATGGGAATGCATCAGAAAAATGTGCAGAATTTATTATTGAAAAGTGTTATGGCGGAAGGAGTAAAAAGAAATGAAAAGAGTAATTACATACGGAACGTTCGATTTATTGCATTACGGACATATTAATTTATTAAGACGGGCAAAAGAACTGGGAGATTATCTTATTGTGGTTGTTTCTACAGATGAGTTTAATTGGAACCAGAAACAAAAAAAATCTTATTTTAGCTATGAGGAGCGTAAGGCGTTGGTAGAGGCCATACGCTATGTGGATTTAGTAATTCCCGAAACTTGTTGGGATCAGAAAATGACGGATGTGGATCTATATCACGTGGATACTTTTGTAATGGGTGATGATTGGGAAGGAAAGTTTGACTTCTTGAAAGAAAAATGTAATGTCGTATATTTGCCCAGAACACCAGACATTTCAACTACTAAGATAAAAGATGATTTATATGAAAAATAAGCGTGAGGAGTTAATCATGAAATTTTTTCTATTTTTAAAAAAGATAATTAGAAAAAGTTGGGGTGGAAAACCCACATTGACAGAATTGCGTTTGAGCGGAGTTACGATTGGCGAAAACTGCCATGTCTATGGTTCTATTGACCAAGGGCATGCATATCTTGCCAGTATGGGCAACAATGTAACCCTTGCCAGTGGCTGTAGGATATTAACCCATGATGGTTCTACCAAGAAAATTATAGTAAGGTGGGCCGGGTTGATATCGGCGATGATGTTTTCATCGGTGCCGGAAGTATTGTGATGCCGAACGTAAAAATTGGGAACAAGGTTATTATTGGTGCAGGAAGCATAGTCACAAAGGATATTCCCGATAATTCTGTGGCAGTCGGTTCTCCGGCAAGGGTTATTGGAACTTATGATGCGTATGTAGAGAAGAATCAAAAATTATTTGAAACGGTACCTGTTTGGCATACACATTATTCTAAAAAAACCGAATCTGAAAAAAGAGAAATGCAGGAAGTGTTACGAGAGAGCGGAATTGGATTTGATATTTAATCAAGTTCTTTGCGGGAGTGTATTTGAGAAGCGTACGAAAAAGTCAGGAGGAGTATGGCGGTGGTAGACAACCTTTCCAAAGAGAGTAAGCTTTTACTTGACTTGGTGGCAAACACCTTGTTTGAGGCAGGACATCCCATCGACCTACGTGGTGTAGATTGGGAGTGCTTATTTGCGGAGGCGCGCAAGCAAACGGTACTGGCTTTGGCGTTTGATGCTCTTCCTCCGGATGCCGTGACGTACAACGAGGAAGTATACACACGATGGAAACAGGGTGTAATGGCGAATATTCAAAAGAATATCCGTCAGCTTTGCGCCAATGCGGCGGTGGAGGGCATCTTTGCCGAAGCGGGATTACCAATGTGTACCATCAAAGGTTTTGCGTCTGCATACTATTACGGGGAAAAAAGACATTTGCGCCAGATGGGCGATGTGGACTTTGTCGTCCCCAAAGAGCATCTGGAAAAGAGTAAGAAACTCATGCTGGAGCATGGATTTACCCTGACAGATAATAGCGAAGAGCATGATTTTCATCTTGCATTTCGAAAAGGGAGCCAACTTTACGAGATGCACAAGGGTGTCGTTTCCTTGCTGGAGGGGGAAGTGCAGACGCAAGCTTATCTTGCAGAAATCTTCTCCAAGGCGGTTCAAGTTGACTTGGAATGGGAGCGGCTGACCATCCCTGATGCGTTCTCTCATGGACTCATTATGCTACTGCATATGAAACGGCATATGTTAGGTGGTGGCGGTGTAGGACTCCGGCATCTGTGCGATTGGGCGGTTTTGGTCAATGCCGTTTCCAACGATGAGTGGATTTCCCTCTTCCAAGAAAAGCTACAGAAAATAAATCTTTGGCGCTTTGCGCAGGCGTTGGGTAAGGCGTCGGCTCTGTTTTTGAAGATAGAGAACAAAGAATGGTTTGCCCAGGTGGATAACCAAACAGCAGAGGAGCTTCTGGCGGACATGCTTCTGTGCGGTAACTTTGGGAAAACCGACCGACAGCGTTATCAGGAGGCGTTTTTCCTGAACAAAATTGACCAAACGGGAAAGAAACGCCGGTGGCGGTATCTGCATCGACTGACGGACAAAGTCTATCTCTGGAAGCCGGTTTATAAACGGAAGAAGTTTCTGCTCCCCGTGGGGTATCTTGCCTATATTTGGAGAATTATCCTTTTGACGGCATCCGGAAAGAAGCACATTGACTGGAGCGGATTGCGAAAACGAGGAAAAGATAGAAATCAACTGTATTCTAAGCTTTTTCGATAACCCTAAACGTTAAAATGGTAATTAAAAAATGAAAAGACAATCTTTTGGAAGAAAAGATTGTCTTTTTTTGTTGAAAGTGGTATAATTGATACATACAGAATTATATTTCATAAAATTCTCAAGAGCTAACGCTCTTTTATGCTCTTTCGAGCACTGTGTCAATTGACGGCGTCGCAAAAATCCCCCTGCAAACAGGCATATTTACTTCTGGTAAAATGATTTTGTGGCATCTAAATCGTACACTGATTTTAAACTTTGATATACAAGGGACAAAATTGTTTATATCAAATATTGAGGAGAATTGAAAGGAGATAGATACAATGAAAAAAACAGAGAAGAAGAGTAATAATAAAAATGCCAGTGTAAAGAAAACAAAAAATAAAATTGAGCTGAAGAAAAACAGCAATAATGAACGAGCAGAATATGATGATATGCGTCAAGTAGATTGGTATCCTGTTGATTCTTATTGTGATTGATTAGTTTATAGTTTTACAAAGTATTATATACACGAGATGGTAGGAGGTATTATAGTGGCACTGATTAACTGTCCTATTTGTAATAAGGAAATAAGCGACAAAGCAAAAGTTTGTGTGGGATGTGGACATCAACTAATTGATGATGTAAATGCAGAAAAAACAATGGTGAATTGCCCTGAATGTGGTGTGATTACTGATAGTTTGAAGGGTGTTTGTTCTAATTGTGGCTATCCGTTAAACTTGCTTGAAATGAAATCAGATGAAAAACAAAAGCGTAAAAGTATATTCCAGAAGAAGTGGTTTTGGATTTCAGCGATATGCTTTGTGTTTTTATTATCAGCATTATTGCTTATATCTAATAACACAAGAACTGAAAACTACAATATAGAGATATGTACTGCAGTGGACGAAATAATGGCAGTATCTGCTGATGCTGAAAAAGTTGGTAATCAGATATGTTCTGTGTGGAATAATGCAATTTTTGATAAAGATAATGAAAACACTGCGAAATATACAAAAACTGCAAAAGACTTTAATGAAGCTTTAAGTAATCTGTTTGCTGATGAAGAGTTTACAGGCCAGATTACATCTATTAGAAATAAGCAAAGTGAAATTGACACATATCTTGGGAAACTTAAAAATCCTCCTGAAAAATTTGAAGACGCATATGATGAATTTAAAGAATTATACTATGCTTACTCTGACTATGTGGATTTTGTAATTTTGTGCAAGGGTAGCTATAATACATATACAGAAGATTTGTCTAAAAAGAGTTCAGTATTAATGGAAAACTACAGAGAAATAAAAGTAGAATTGCTCGGCGAATAATTTTTGTCCCTAACTTGACAAAATCATAAAATTGACTATACTTTTTACTTTTTGGGAAATGAATCTGCCGGGGTGTGGTGTGAGGTTCGAAAAACTTGAGGTTGTAAAGATGAAGAAGATAATAGTAGGTTTCCTTTTGATGGTGTCTTTTGCATATCTCGTTTTCAATGCAATAGAAATTTATCAGTATAGCAAAGTAGATGAAAGGCGAAAGTGTGATGTTGCAATCATCCTGGGTGCTTCTACAGACAATAGTGGGGTATCTCCGGTTTATGCAGAACGTATCAACCACGGAGTAACATTATATCATAATAACGACGTAGAATATCTTATCCTCACGGGAGGCGTTGGAGAGGGAAATGATTTTTCTGACGCATTTCGAGCAAAAGAGTATGCATTGTCTAAAGGTGTACCAGAAGCTGCAATTTTGTTAGAAGAAAACTCGCAGATAACCCTGGAAAACCTGGAGAATTCTAAAACGATTATGGGCAAGCATCATCTAAAAACCTGCATGATTGTAAGTGACCCTTTGCATATGAAGCGTGCTATGTTGATGGCAAAAGATTGCGGATTGGATGCGTATTCCTCTCCGACACCTACAACGAGATATCGCTCTTGGAAAACCAAATTACCGTTTTTATTCCGTGAAGAATTTTTCTATCTTGGGTATCGGCTATACAGATTGCTTTCATAGGATTTGGATACTGCGAAACGGAGAAGGAGCCAGTATGAAAACAGTGTTTATTGTTAACCCGGCGGCGGGGCAGGGAAAAGGAGAAAAAGCGTTGCTGTCCTCTATCCAAGAGAGCATCAATCAGGTAAAAGCTGACGGAGAAATCTACATAACCCGTGCCGTTGGCGATGCCACTGCCTATGTAAAAAGCTACTGCGAAACCTACGGTGTTGCCCGATTCATTGCTTGTGGCGGAGACGGGACATTGAGTGAGGTTTTAAACGGAGTGAGCGCCTTCCCTGATGCGGAGGTGGGCGTGGTTCCTTTGGGAACAGGGAATGACTTTTGCCGGAACTTCGGCGATGGCTATGACTTTTGTAATCTTGCACATCAAATGACAGGGAATAGCATCCTTTGTGATGCGATTCGGTATCGCACCAATTTGGATGGAGTCCACAAAGAGGGATACTGCGTGAATATGTTCAACATCGGATTTGACTGCAATGTTGCAGACCGAACCGCCGAGATGAAGAAGAAACCGTTGATTTCCGGATCCTTTGCTTACTTCCTCTCCATTCTGGTTGCCTTGATGCAAAAGAAGACGATGGACTTGAAAATTGAACTGGACGGAGAAATGAAGCAGGATGGAGAACTTCTCCTGACCTCGGTGGCAAATGGCAGCTTTTGCGGCGGCGGGATCAAGAGTAATCCCTTGGCATCAGTTGTAGATGGGTTCATGGATATCAATATGATCCAGAATGTATCACGGCTCCGGTTCATCTCTTTACTGCCCTATTACATGAAAGGAACCTTTTTGAAAATTTCCGGGATTGAAAAGTATATCAGGTCCGAAAAGTGTAGAGAAGTTATCTTGACGCCCAAAACAGGTAGGATGCGCCTTTGCATTGACGGAGAGGTTGTTGACGCAGGCAGAACAGAATTTAAAATTGTTCCAGAGGCGTTTCGATTTGTTCTTCCCGGTACCAAAACCGATGGGGAGAAAGAAAAAGAATTTGTGACTGTATCGCAAAAGGAGAGAGTATGAAGAAAAATGCAATTTTTCAAATGGTAAAATTTACCTTGTTTTCCATTTCGGCAGGGGTAATCCAGTTGGGAACGTATGCCGTTTTCAGCGAGGTTTTCAGGTGGGGACATTGGTTGGCGTATCTAGTTTCCCTGATTCTTTCTATTGTCTGGAACTTTACCTTTAATCGGCGGTATACTTTCAAGTCTGCTGCGAATGTTCCGGCGGCTATGACCAAGCTGTTTGGATTTTATGCTGTTTTTACTCCGGTATCCACTTGGATAGGACACTTGGCGGTAAGCGTTGGCATCAACAACTATCTTGTGGAGATTTTGACGATGCTGGCGAACTTTATTCTTGAATTTTTGTTCTGCAAGTTTGTGGTATATTGGAAGCAGGAAAACACCAGAGTTGAGAAATAAAAATAGAAAAGGAGAAATACTATGAATAAGAGATTATACAAATCTACAACCGATAAAAAGATCTGCGGAGTCTGTGCCGGAATTGCGGAGTATTTTGATTTGGATCCTACGATTATTCGGCTTGCATGGGTTGTGTTTACCCTTTTTGGCGGGTCAGGGATTCTTGCTTATATCATTGCGGCAATCGTGATGCCAAGCTAGGCTGGCGGAGCGGGAGCCTATTACTTATGGAAAACCAACATGGATAAATCATAAATAGCACAGGAGGATTTTTGCGTGAAAAGAAGCAGCGGTGTTTTGATGCATATTTCATCTTTGCCGGGGAAGTATTCCTGCGGCAGTTTTGGCAAGGAGGCAAAGGAGTTTATTGACTTTCTGGCAGACTGCGGGATTTCCTATTGGCAGGTTTTGCCCTTTTGCCCCATTGACGAATACAATTCCCCCTACAAGTCCCATTCGTCCTTTGGGGGAAATCCGTACTTTATTGATTTGGATACCCTTTTTCAAAAGGGGTTGCTGACAGAAGAAGAACTCCATTTAGCAGAGCAGGAGACGCCCTATCTTTGCGAGTTTGAGCGGCTTTCTCGGGAGCGGATTACACTGTTAAGAAAAGCGGCAAAACGGGCAGAAAACAAGGACGAAATTGAGGCGTTTATTGCAAAGAACCGGCATCTGGAAAGCTTTTGTCGGTTTATGGCACTAAAAACTGCCAATGACTTTGTGGCATGGCAGGATTGGGAAACCCAGGAATTCGACCCGGAAGAACTCTTTCTCTGGAAGTTTATGCAGTTTGAGTTTTTTGCAGAGTGGAAGGAGATTAAGGCATACGCCAACCAAAAGGGTATTGGTATCATCGGGGATATTCCCTTTTATGTGTCCCCGGACAGTGCGGATTTGTGGGCGAACACCGACCTTTTCCAGTTGGACAAAAGAAACTGTCCCACTTCGGTAGCAGGCGTGCCGCCGGACTATTTTTGTGAGGACGGTCAGCTTTGGGGGAATCCCCTTTACGATTGGGAAAAAATGAAAGCAGACGGTTACCGCTGGTGGTTGGACAGAATTTCCTTTATGCTTGAACTCTTTGACGGACTTCGAATTGACCACTTCCGTGCCTTTGAAGCTTATTGGTCGGTGCCGGCAACGGAGAAGACGGCCAGATGCGGAAAATGGGTCAAAGGTCCCGGGATGGATTTGATTGAAAAGATTCAGGCTATTGTCGGGGATAAGCTGATTATTGCCGAGGATTTGGGACATATTACCAAAGAGGTGGAGGAGCTGGTGGAGAGGAGCGGATTCCCCGGAATGCGGGTCTTTCAGTTCGGTTTCTTTGGCGGAGAGTCTACCCATATGCCCCACAACTACCCACAAAATGTCATTGCCTACGGAGGTACCCATGATAACAATACTCTCCTTGGGTATCTGTGGGAGCTGGAAGAAGAACAGCGAAAAAACATGCTCTCCTACTGTGGTTTTACCGATGCAGATTGGACCAAGGCACTTCCGGATATAATTCGCACCATCTGGGGGAGTCATGCAGGCACCGTGATTTTTACCATTCAGGATTTGTTGGGATATGGGTCGGACACTCGTCTGAATTTCCCGGGCAGAGCAGAAAACAACTGGCGGTACCGGGTTACGAAAGACCAGATAAAAACCATTGACAAAAACTGGATTCAGGGATTGAATCGTCAGTACTATCGGTAATTTTATAGACGGGCAGGCATGCCCGTCCTTCTTGTTGCAATAAAAAAGCACCCCATCGGGGTGCTTTTTTTGGAGCAGATGATGGGAATCGAACCCACAACCTCAGCTTGGGAAGCTGATGTTTTACCACTAAACTACACCTGCACAACATGGGTATTGTATCACTTATCCACAAAATTGTCAAGGCGGTTTTGGAAGAAAGATTCGACAAATCTTGCAGGGAACGTCCTGGGTGCATTCCCTGCAATGCTACGATATTGCTCGCAAAAATGTACTGTAGGGGACGGCGTCCTCGACGTCCCGTTGCGGAACGGATTTATCCGTTTCCTACTTTGCTACAACTGCCATAGCGGCACCGATGATGCCGGCATCATTGGCAAGAGAAGCAATTTTCAGCTCTGTCTGGGGAAGACCCTTGCTATAGGCAAACTCTGTTGCATGTTTCCGGATGGGAGCCATCAGGTATTCGCCCTCGGCGCTGATGCCACCGCCAATGACCAGAATCTCCGGTTCGAAAATATTGATCATGCTGACCACACCGTCTGCAATGTAGGATATGTACTGGTCCACGACCTTCTGGGCAGCAGAATCCCCTGCCTTGGCGGCATCAAAAGAGGTTCTGCCATTGACCTTGCCAGTTTCTTCGGCAAGCTTTGCCATCAGGCTATCGGGATTTTTTGCAATCGCTTCTTTGGTCTGGCGAATCAAGGCTGTAACCGAAGCATAGCTTTCCCAGCAACCTTTCTTTCCGCAGGTGCAGGGTTCTCCATTGTGAATCAGGGTAAAGTGCCCCAGTTCTCCGGCAGCACCGTTAAAGCCGCAAAAAATCTTTTTGTTCAGGATAATACCGCCACCGACACCGGTACCCAGAGTTACTGCCACAAAGCTGTCCGCATCGCCACCAGTTGCCATATATTCGCCAAAGGCTGCGGCATTGGCGTCGTTCTCTACCGCAACAGGCATCCCTGGGAAGTGTCGGTTCAGTTCCTCTGCCAGGGGAACCTGATGCCAATCCAGATTGTTTCCGTAGATCACCACGCCGTTTTTGCTATCTACCGAACCGGGAGTTCCTATCCCGATTCCCTTTACATCTGTCATGGTGTATCCGGCGGATTCGGTAACCTCCCGACAGAGTTCCGCCATATCCTGAATAATCTCTTGATAGGAGCGGGGCACATCGGTAGGGCGGGAGTTTTGCGCTAAAATCTTACATTGAGCGTCCACCAGACCCACTGCAATATTGGTGCCGCCCAAATCAATTCCAAGATACATGAAGACTTCCTCCAACAAAATTTGATGATTCTATTATACGAGAAATCTGTCCGTTTGTAAACCTTTATTTACGTATATTTCCAGGATTTTTCTCCATACTAATTCCGAGGTGAAGTCTGTGATTACGACGGTGCTGCGTACGACAATCATTTATTTTTTTGTAGTGTTAATTCTACGGTTAATGGGAAAGCGACAGATTGGGGAACTGGAACCCTCGGAACTGGTGGTAACCATCATAATTTCCGAGATGGCGGCCATGCCGATTACCAACCCGGGATTTCCTTTGCTGGGCAGTATTCTGGCAATTCTGATTCTGGTGGTTTTGGAAATTTTTCTTTCTTATTTTGCCTACCGGAGCACCAAAATCCGGACGGTGTTTTACGGGCGTCCCAGTATGTTTTTTGAGAACGGCAGACTAAACCAGCAGGAGATGCGGAGGCAGCGGTTCAATGTGGCGGATTTGATGGAGGAGATCCGGAACAATGGTGCCATTAGCCTGAATCAGGTAGAATATGTACTCATGGAAACCAACGGCAAGGTCAGCGTGATTCTAAAGACTGAGAATAGTCCGGTAACGCCGGCAGACTTACAGATAAAAACCGAACCGGCACGGATGAGTTATGTGCTGATTGATAACGGGAACCTGATTTCCGGGAACCTGAAACGGTTAGGGCTCGACCATATCTGGCTGGATAAGTTGCTGAAGAAGAATAAGCTGAAACGACCGAGAGATGTCTTTTATTTGAGCGTGGAAAAGGGCACCGGCAACACGGTGCTGATTCCCAAAGAAAAGGAGGAGTCCTGATGAACCGTGTTGTGGCGGCAATCTGCATTCTGGTACTATGCGGAACCTTTGTGGGGGTTCATACTTATCAAATTGTAAAGCTGGACAAGGATATCACAGCGCTTTGCAACGAGGTAGAGGAGGACTTTGAAAAGGAAAACTGGAGTGAAATTTCTGACAAGCTGCAAATGCTCCGGAGTCGGTGGGACAGGAGTCGGTTTTGGGCGTGTTTGACCATTGATACCGAAGAAATAGAAGAAATAGAAATTTCCTTAAAGCAGAGTATGGAATATGCAGCTGTTCAGGCAGAACCGGATTTTATTGGGGAATTTACCATGTTTCGAATGCGACTTTCCCATATTCCCCATCAGGAGGGGTTCAGCATCGAGGAGATTCTCTAGTTGACATCCTTTTCTCGTTGTGCTATGGTAAAGAAAAACCATAGGGAGGGACGGAGATGAATTTACTGATTAGCGGATGCCTGACCGGACTTTCCTGCAGGTACGATGGTGCCTGTCGACCTCTGCCGGAGAAAGTGTTGAAGTTGCTTCGGGAGAAGTTTACCTTAATTCCCGTCTGCCCCGAGCAGTTGGGCGGTCTCTCCACGCCCCGAAACCCGGCGGAGCGGGTAGGGGAGCGGGTTATTTCCAATGCCGGAACTGATGTAACCGAGGAATACCAAAAAGGTGCAGAGGAAGTACTCAAGCTTGCTAAATTTCTGGATTGTAAGGTTGCCCTGCTAAAAGAGAAGAGCCCTGCCTGCGGCAGCGGCAGGGTTTATGACGGAACTTTTACCCGGACTTTGGTTTCAGGCGACGGGGTTGCGGCAGAATGTCTGAAACGGAACGGCATCAGGGTCTTTGGGGAAAGTGAGATAACAGAGCTTTTGGGTTGACTTTGTCAACCCATTCTATTTACCATGAAGAAACCCGAAAAATTTTGGTAAAAAAGATGTAGATTTTTTGGATATAATATGATAAGATAATATGATGTAAAGTTTTGTGTTTCAGGAGGAGGATTGCCATGGTGGAGCGGAAGCAGGTAGAAATCTTTACCGACGGTGCTTGCAGCGGAAACCCCGGCCCCGGTGGCTATGGTGTGATTCTGCGGTATAAGCAGCACGAAAAGGAGCTTTCCGGCGGTGCGGTAGATACCACCAACAACCGGATGGAGCTATCGGCAGTGATTGCGGGTCTTTCTGCATTGACTGAACCCTGCGATGTAACCCTCTATAGCGATTCCAAGTATTTCATTGACGCCATAGAGCAGGGCTGGGCAGAAAAGTGGAAAGCCAAGGGCTGGATGCGAACCTCCAAGGAAAAGGCACTGAACCCGGACTTATGGGAGCGGATCCTGGAGCTTCTCAAGTTTCATCAGGTAAAGCTGGTCTGGGTCAAGGGCCATGCGGGACATGCCGAGAACGAGCGTTGTGATAAGCTGGCGGTGGCAGAATCCAAACGATACGCCGAACTGGAAGACTAAACTTTACATTACATCACTTACAGAACATCTACTTTTCATAGATTGCACTCTGTAAAAGAAAGGTAGCGATAACCATGGAAAAACGGATTTACGTTGACAATGCCGCCACAACACAGGTGGCGCCGGAGGTCTTTGCGGCGATGATTCCTCATTTCTGCGAGAACTACGGAAACCCCTCCAGCATTTATGCCGAGGGGCGGACTGCGAAAGCAGCCATTGAAAAGGCTCGGGAGCAGGTGGCAACTGCCATCGGCGCCGAACCCAAAGAGATTTACTTTACCGGCTCGGGCAGCGAGGCGGATAACTGGGCAATTCGCTCGGTGGCAAAGAGTTTAAAGGACAAGGGAAACCACATCATCACAACTGCGGTGGAACACCATGCGGTTCTTCATACCTGTCAGGACTTGGAAAAACAGGGGTATGAAGTAACCTACCTGCCCGTTGACAAGTTTGGCCGGGTTTCTCCCGAGGATGTGAAAGCGGCAATCAAGGATACCACCATTTTGATTACCGTGATGTTTGCCAACAACGAAATCGGAACCATCATGCCCATTGCGGAAATTGGTGCCATTGCCAAAGAGGCAGGCGTAGTCTTTCATACCGATGCTGTTCAGGCGGTGGGGATGATTCCCATTGATGTCAAGAAATACAATATTGATATGCTCTCCCTGACCGGACATAAATTCCACGGTCCCAAGGGCAGCGGTGCGTTGTATGTTCGCAAAGGGGTAAAGCTTTCCTCTTTCATTACCGGTGGTGCCCAGGAGCGGAGCCGCCGTGCCGGCACCGAGAATGTCCCCGGTATTGTAGGACTGGGTAAGGCAATCGAACTTGCTACGGCGGACATCCCCCGGAAAGCGGCATACTTGAAGATTTTAAGGGACAGATATATTGAGCGGGTTTTAGAGCTGGTACCCCATGCTTGGCTCAACGGCGATCCGGTAAACAGACTTCCGGGGAACGCTAACATCTCTTTCTCCTTCATCGAAGGGGAGGGACTCCTGCTATTTTTGGATATGAAGGGCATTTCTGCCTCCAGCGGCAGCGCCTGTACCTCCGGGTCATTAGACCCCTCCCATGTGCTCCTTGCCATTGGCTTAAAGCACGAGGAGGCGCACGGATCTCTCCGGGTCAGCTTTGACACCAGCAATACCCCCGAGGATGTTGAAACCATTGCCAAGGCGGTGGCGGAAATTGTAGACCGCCTGCGGCAGATGTCTCCTCTTTATGAGGCGTATCTTAAAGAAAATCAGAACCAATAGAAAGGAAGATGGTTTATGTATAGCGAAAAGGTTATGGATCATTTCAGCAATCCCCGGAATGTGGGCGAGATTGCCGATGCCAATGCCGTGGGCGAGGTAGGAAATCCCCAATGCGGCGATATTATGAAGATTTATATGAAGATTGACGATGCCACCGGCATCATTGAGGAGGTCAAGTTCAAGACCTTTGGCTGCGGTGCCGCCATTGCCACCAGTTCTATGGCAACAGAACTGGTTAAGGGTAAGACGGTGGACGAGGCAATGAAGATGACCAATCAGGCGGTAGTGGAGGCTCTGGATGGACTTCCTCCGGTAAAGCTTCACTGTTCGGTTTTGGCAGAGGAAGCAGTACAATCTGCCATTGTGAACTACTACGAGAGAAAAGGTCAGGAGCCGCCCAAGGGCATTAAGTGCTCCGGCTGCTGCGAGGCATGCCATCATCACGGGCATGAAGAGGAATAACCCGTGGAACGGGTAGTAATCGGGATGTCCGGCGGCGTGGACAGCAGTGTTGCGGCGGCGGTGCTCAAGGAACAGGGCTATGATGTGGTGGGTGTAACCATGCGGCTCTGGGAAGGCGAGGATGTGGGGGACGGTTTCCAAGAGGGAACCTGTTGCTCCCTTTCTGCCGTAGAAGACGCCAGACGGGTGGCAAACCGTTTGGGGATTGACTTTTTTGTTCTGGACTTTCGAAAGGAGTTTTCCGACTTTGTGGTGGACTACTTTACCCGGGAATACCTATCGGGTAGAACCCCCAATCCGTGCATTGCCTGCAATCGGTTTTTAAAGTTTGAGGCTCTGCGGAAAAAAGCAGAAATCCTAGGTGCAGATAAGGTGGCGACCGGTCATTATGCCAAAATCAGCTATGACGAAAAATCCGGACGGTATCTTTTGCGGCGGGCGGAAAGTTCTGCCAAGGACCAGACCTATGCCCTGTATTCTCTGACCCAGGAACAGTTGGCACATACCCTGATGCCATTGGGGGATTTTCCGGATAAGGATGCAGTGCGGAGCCGTGCCGAAGCCTTGGGGCTTTCCACGGCAAACAAGCCGGATAGTATGGAAATCTGTTTTGTGCCGGACCAGGACTATGCCTCTTTCATTGAAAGACGGACAGGGAATCTGCCTCCGGTAGGGGATTTTGTGGATTTGGAGGGCAATGTGCTCGGAAAACATCGAGGTATTGTCCACTACACCGTGGGGCAACGAAAAGGACTGGGGATTGCCTTTGGTAAGCCTATGTTCGTGGTAAAAATTGACCCCATCAAAAACCAGGTAGTACTGGGGGAGAGCGGCAGTGAGTTTTCCCAATCGTTGCTTGCGACGGATGAGAATTTTATCCCCTTTGATGCCTTGACAGACCCCATGGAGGTTCTCGCCAAGGTGCGGTACAGCGCAAGACCGGCACCGGCGGTTATTTCCTGGGACGGGAGGTATCTGCGGGTGGACTTTCAAGAACCCCAACGGGCAGTTACCCCGGGACAAGCGGTGGTGTTTTATCAGCCGGACGGGGATTTGGTTCTGGGCGGTGCTACCATTTTACGATAACAACGACAGGAGCGGATAGAGATGACATTTCAGGAAATCCGGGAGAAGATTCTTGCAAAAGAATATCCCAATCTCAATCCAAAACAACAAGAGGCGGTGCTTCATACAGAAGGACCGCTTTTGGTATTGGCAGGAGCCGGGTCGGGCAAGACCACGGTCATTGTACATAAGATTGAACATCTGATTCAGTACGGCAAGGCACCGGCAGAGCTGCCGGCGGGAGTTACCGAACAGGATTTGGAGATTCTTGGCTGGTACGCCGATGGGGAACTGGATGAGCTGCCGGAGCACCTTTGGGGGTATCTCATGGGCGAGCCGGTTCAGCCCTGGCAGATTCTTGCCATTACCTTTACCAACAAAGCGGCAGGCGAGCTGAAAGAGCGGCTGATTCGAAAGTTAGGAGATGCCGGCGGGGATATCTTTGCCAGTACCTTCCATTCGGCGTGTGTTCGGTTTCTTCGCCGGGATGCCGAGCGAATCGGTTACGAGAAAAGCTTTACTGTTTATGATACGGCAGATCAGCAGACGGTCATGAAGACCTGTATCAAGGAGCTGGATTTGGACGATAAAAAATTTCCACCCAGAGCTGTACTCTCTCACATCAGCAGTGCTAAGGATAAGCTGATAGACCCGGCGGAGTATGCCCAGATTAACCGTGGGGACTTTTATCTCTCTACCGTGGCAGATTTATATGAATTGTATCAGAAGAAGTTAAAAGCAAACAATGCCATGGACTTCGATGATTTGATTGTGAACACCGTTCGGCTTTTGGAGGAGTGCCCCGAGGTACTCTCTTACTACCAGAACCGATTCCGGTATATCCTTGTGGACGAGTATCAGGACACCAACCATGCCCAGTACCGACTGGTAAGCCTCCTTGCAAAGGAGCATCAGAACCTTTGTGTGGTGGGGGATGACGACCAGAGTATCTATAAGTTCCGTGGTGCAGATATCGGAAATATCCTGGGTTTTGAAGAGGAGTTTCGGGGTTGCCGTGTGATTAAATTGGAGGAGAACTACCGCTCCACCCAGAACATCTTGGACGCTGCAAATGCGGTTATCAAGAACAACAGCGGCAGAAAGGGTAAAAGCCTCTGGACGGCCTCCGGGAGCGGGGAGAAGATTGAACTCTATTCTGCCCTTAACGAGCACGCCGAAGCGTATCATATTGCCGATTCCATCCGGGAACTGGGGGGCAGCTTTAACAATTCTGTGATTCTCTATCGAATGAACGCCATGTCCCGTGTGGTGGAGGATGCCCTGCTCCGTTCCGCCATCCCCTATAAGGTGGTGGGGGGACTTCGATTCTACGACCGGAAAGAGATAAAGGATTTGACCTCCTATCTCCGGCTGATTCAGAACCACGGGGATAATGTGGCACTTCGCAGAGTGATAAACGAACCCAAGCGTGGTATCGGTGCAACCACCGTTGACAAAGTAGAGGCGGTTTCTGTTGGGGAAGGCCTTACCATGTTCGGCGTCTGTCAAAGAGCCGAAAAATTCGAGGAATTCCGGGGAAAAACCGCCGAGAAGCTGATGGCGTTTGCTAAACTGATTCAGGATTTGCGGAAAGAACTGGACGAGGGAATGGGTCTGGAGCTATTTACCAAGCTGGTTATGGAAAAGACCGGGATGCTGACGGCGCTCCGGCAGGAAAAGACGGTGGAGAACCAGACTCGACTGGAAAACTTGGACGAATTTATCTCCATGGTTCAGGAGTCGGTCAAAAAGGACGCTGCCCTGACCATGGAGCAGTTGTTGGAGGATATTTCCTTGATTTCGGATATTGATAACTACGACGAGGCACAGGAAACGGTAACCTTGATGACCCTTCACAGTGCCAAGGGATTGGAGTTCCCCAATGTATTCTTGATGGGGATGGAAGAAGGGGTCTTTCCGGGGATGCGTTCCTTTGGGGACGCCGAGGAGATTGAGGAAGAACGCCGCCTTTGCTATGTGGGAATTACCCGAGCCAAGGAACGGTTGTTCCTTTCCCGTGCCCAGAGCCGAACGCTGTTCGGTGCCACCAAGTATAACCCTCCCTCCCGGTTTCTGGACGAGATTCCTATGGATTTACTCGACCGAAAAGAGGAGCGGCTCAAGACACCGGCGGCGGTGGATTTTCAAATCACGCCCGCCCAGGGCTTTGGCAAGAGCGGGTATCTTGAGAAGAAGGAAGAGAAGAAACCCCAGATGGCGGCAGGTCTTGCCTATGCAGTTGGGGATAAGGTAAAACACCGGAAGTTTGGCATCGGTACCATTGTGGATGCCCAGAGTATGGGTGCCGATATGCTGCTCCGAATTCAATTTCCCGAGGGGGAGAAGAAGTTGCTTGCGGCGTATGCCCCGATAGAGAAAATAGAAGAGTAGGTGCGATTCACGAATCGTCCGTTCCCATAGTGTAAACCATTGTGGATAACCATCGTAGGGGTGGGTTTCCACGCCCACCCGATGATATTACACATTGGAATGCGGGCGGGGATAGAACCCCGCCCCTACAACCAACCCACATGGATTTCGATTGTAGGGACCGGCGTTCTCGACGGTCTGCAATAACTGATATGAAATTCCCAAAAGGAGGTGTCCTTATGTACCACATTCTAGCCAAGGTCTATGACCAGATGCAGGAAATTGGCTATAGAGAATTTGCCGATTATTATCAGGCGGTATTCAAACGATTTGATGTTCAGCCGGAGCTGGTACTGGACATGGGATGCGGTACCGGAAATATGACCATGGAACTGGCGGAGCGGGGCTACGACATGATTGGTCTTGATGCTTCTCCCGAGATGCTGGAAATTGCCATGGAAAAGGCAAGAGAGCAGGGGAAAGAGATTTTGTTCCTTCATCAGGATATGACCGAATTCGAACTCTATGGAACAGTAGGTGCCATGGTCTGTGCCTTGGACGGGGTCAATTACCTGACAGGAGATGGTCAGCTGGAGAGTATGCTCAAGCTACTTCACTATTACCTTGACCCGGGCGGTATCTTCATTTTTGATTTGAATACAGAATATAAATACAGAGAGATTCTGGACGGCAGAACCTTTGTCTACGATACCGAGGATGCCTACTGTACCTGGAGTAACGAGTTTGACGAGGATGAGGGCATTTGCTATTTTGATTTGAACTTCTTCTTAAAGAACCCCGACGGAACCTATACCCGCCAGGACGAATACCAGGAGGAGCGGGTATACTCTGTAGAGGAAGTGAAAAAGGCAATCGCCGAGTGCAACCTGACCTGTCTGGGTGTGTTTGACAATCTGTCTTTTGAGCCTGCTAGAGAAGATTCGGAACGAATCTTTGTGGTGGTAAGACGGGAAGCCCATTCTGATTCAGCACCTTTTTAATGTGAGGGCAGGTGCTTCGGTCTATATCGACCCGGAAATCAATCTGGCGGCGGTGTACACCAAACATTGCCTAAACCCTAGAGAGGAGTATTATCAGCCCAGGGTCCGGGATGCCATTTATGCTTGTTTATAAAATACATAAATTTACAAGAGAAATGAGGTAAAAAAATGAAGAAGTTTTTTGAAGAGTTCAAAGCATTCATTGCCAGGGGCAATGTAATAGATTTGGCAGTCGGCGTTATTATCGGCGGTGCGTTCCAGAAAATCGTAGCCTCCCTGGTTGGAGATATGATTACTCCCCTTTTAGGATTGTTTGGGGGAGCTAATTTTGAAAATCTAATTTGGAGGATTGGCGAGGTAGAAATCCGGTACGGAACCTTTCTTACCACCGTCATTGACTTTTTGATTATGGCGTTCATTATCTTCCTGCTGGTCAAGGCGATTGCCCGGGTAACCGACCTGACAAAGAAGCCGGCGCCGGAGGTGGCTCCCACCACCAAGAAGTGCCCTTATTGCTGCAGCGAGATTGCCATTGAGGCGACCCGTTGCCCCAACTGCACTTCTGAACTGAATGCGTAACCAAAAAAGGAGGATTTGTTATGAATCAAACCAATGTAGTTCCGGCTGCCATGGCGGCTGGAATGGGCGCCATGATGTCGGTTTTTGTGATTGCCATGATTGTTTTGCTGGTTTTACAGATTGTGGCATATTGGAAGATTTTTGAGAAGGCAGGAGAAGAGGGGTGGAAAGCCTTGATTCCTGTTTATGCGGATTATATTCTGTATAAGATTGCTTGGGATACCAAACCCTTCTGGATTTTAATAGGGTTGAGTGTATTGACATCTATCCTTTCGGCAATTCCTGTGGTCGGAATGGTCTTTGGATTTATCATTTCGATTTTGCTGGTTATCATTGAGGTTTTATGTTATGTAAAGATGTCCAAAGCCTTTGGCCATGGACGGGGGTTTGCTATAGGCTTAATTCTATTAAATCCCATCTTTATCATGATTTTAGGATTTGAAGATTCTGAATATTTAGGACCCCAAGAATAAGAAAGAAGATTCCCGTACGGGAATCTTCTTTTTCTATTTCCCTACCCCAAACACGGTGTGAAGAATCTTTACAGCCTCAGCACGGGTTACGCTGCGGGAGGGTTTTAAGGTGCCGTCGGGGTATCCGGAGAGGATGCCCTGGGCGGTGGCAACCTTCATGCTTTCCTTTGCCCAGAAGGGAATTTCCTCGGCATCCAAAGCGGTAATGGGTGCCCCCGCAAGACCGATAGGAAGAAGCCGTTGCACGGAGATTGCATATTCCATTCGCTTAATGTTATCATTGGGTTTGAACTCAACTCCATAGTCGGTCAGCTGACCTTTCATTAAGCCAAGAGCGTAGACCGCTTTCACACGCTCCAATGCCCACCAGGGAATCTCGGCGGCATCGGTAAAGGGAAGAGTGGTACTTTGGTACTTGGTGGTGTCGAGGTTCAAATAATTACAGAGCATAATGGCAAACTCGGTACGGGTCATATTATCGTCCGGCTTGAAGACCAGATTGGTTAGACTTCCGTCCTCGCTGCTGCCGGTAACAACCTTCTGCCTAGCCATGTAGCTGATAATATCCCGTGCCCAATGGGTTTGGGTATCGGGGAATGAATTTTCGCATAAAGCGGGACTACCCCAGTCAAAGCCTGCCATAGCAGCAGCACCGTTTTCTGCTGTTGACACCAGAACCATACGATGGTACTCGCCGGCAAGCTCTTCCGGCATAACGTAGGTCAGGATGCCGGATTTGGTATATTCAAATTCCACGGGTTCGCCGTCAAGGTAAAGCTGAATATTTTCCTCTAATACTTGGCTGCTTTCGCAGGAGATAGAGGCGGAAAGTCCCTGGCTAATAATCTGCCCGTAAATAACAGGACGAGGGACATCCTCGGGGATTTCGTCACTTAGGCGAATCCGCACCGGGATTTCTTTGGTGCATAGACCCGCATTGACTGCAAGAGTGCCCATGGCACCGCTATTTGCGCTTGCAGTAAACTTCCCGTCCTTGGTAATCTTCCCAATGCTTTTGTCCTCGCTGACCAGACGCCAGGTAAAGCTGTCGGATTTGACTATCATTTTTTCTTTTCCCCAGTAGGCAGTAGCAGAAAAGGTAAGCTCCTGCTCCGGTTCTACCACCAGTTCGGTAATCGCATCGCCGGTTTCGGTATCATAGATTCGAATTTCTTCCGGAGTGGCAACTGCCCGAAGCATGGTGCTGCCCGAAACGCCGCCACCCTCCGCTTTGATGTAGACATCGCCGTTTCCCCGAACGGTAACCAGACCACTTTCGGTTACTTCGGTTTTCAAACCATCGGGAGAGGGGGTGTTTGCATCATCGGTTAAGGTATAGGTAATATCTGCAGGAGTTTCAGCAGGTCCATAGGAATCGTCAATGGCATCTGCCGTTAGCTGTACCGAGGCACCAGAGAGAATCGGCTGTCCCCAATGGGACACTGTCAATCGGTAAGGAATGCCGGTGGGAGCGTTATTCTTCTTTAAAAAGAAGAAGTTAGCGCAGCTCCGTTGTCTTCCGTCTGAGGGGGAATTGATAACTCGAAAATCAGTGGTTCCCGGCAGAACGCCACCCAACGTGGTAGAGCCGCCACCATCTAAATTGATGGCATCTACACAACCAAGCTCCAAAAGCCGTTTGGCAACGGTTTCTTTCCGTGCGCCGTAGCTGTAGCCGGTCTGCCGTCCGTCAATGGTATAGAAGATAACAGTACCGTCTTTTTTAATGCCAATGGCACTTCGAGGTGCTGCAGAATCATCAGTATAGTCCAGCTTTCCGTCGGTCAGCAGTTTGCCGCCGGTGTTACCCATGGCGTAGACTGCTGTTTCCCAGCGAGGATCATCCCCGGCATTTTTGGTGTCCACCATGACCTTGGTGCCTGGAGTCAGGGTAGCAACTCTGTCTTTGATGGTCTGGTCGGCGGCGTCGGATACGCTGAGGATCCATTTCCCTTTTGGAATGGCAACCGCACCCTCGTCGGTGGTAACCGATTCTACCACAGCAGAGATGGAGCTGTTTAAAGTAATGGTATCTGTTTTGGGGTTTAAAACAATATTGATTCCTGCATCCTCTGCATGGGTGCTTTCCCCAAAGTCTTCGGTAAAGAGATAGAGAGAATAAGGTTGGCGGTATTTGTTGATACATTCCACCGGAATACTGCCAAGGTCGGTATTGATGTTGGTGGAGATAGGCAGCGTGCCGATGAAGGCGGAACCATCCTCCCGAAAGCCAATGGCAGAAAGCCAACCGGCATCCTTAGAAACCACACGCTTTTCCATAATGAGATTGCTCATGGGAACGCCGGTCTGAAGAGAGAAGAAGTCCCCATTCATCCCGATGGCACTCAGGATTCCTTGACTCTCTAAGGTTTGGTTGGCTTGGGAGAGGGTTCTCTTTCCGTAGACGGAGGTTCCGCTTGAAATAATAGGAGTAATATCCGGATTGGGGGTGTATGCCACATAATGTTCGGTTTGCTGTCCCACCGAGCTATCATCAAAGGTGTTCTTATATAGAATGGTCCCTTGGGAATACTCGGTAATCTTGGCGGAGGTTTGTTTTCCCAGAACTGCACCAAATACGGCAGTTTGGTTCAACAAAACAAAAAGCGCCAGAAGCGCCGCAGAAATACCTTTGCAATTGACGAAATTAAATCGGTTTGAGCCCTTCATAAAAAGTCAATCCCTTTCATTGTTTCGGCGAATAGTGGTATAAGTTTAAGCAATTCGCCGAAAAAATCATAAAAAATATCTCTTTTTCGTTCTATTTTCGGGGAAAAAGCACTTGACAACCCCAGTTTTGCGTGATATAATAATTATCTCTTTATAATGAGAAATTATGCGTCTTTCACGGTATTGGTAGGGCAAAAACGAAAAATATAACTGTAGTATAGCATAGATTTTTTGTCTTGGCAAGACTTTTTTGGACGGGAATTTCTGCAAAAGAAAAATGAATAAGATAATCTGCTTGGAAATGGTGCACAAAAGCAGAGTTTTAATAAATTCTTAGATGAGGTGATCGGTTTTATGGTACATCCTGTGAAACTAGGAAAAAACACGCGTATGAGTTACGGCAAGATTCAGGAAATCCTGGAGATGCCCAATCTGATTGAGATTCAGAAGAACTCTTATGACTGGTTTTTGGACGAGGGGTTAAAAGATGTTTTTCATGATGTGTCGCCCATTACGGACTATGCCGGAAATTTGATTCTGGAGTTCATAGACTACCGTTTGGAGGATACTCCCAAGTATGACATTGAGGAGTGCAAGGAGCGGGATACCACTTATGCAGCACCCCTACGGGTTAAGGTTCGGCTGATCAACAAGGAAACCGGCGAGGTAAAGGAACAAGAAATCTTTATGGGAGATTTCCCCATTATGACGCCGTCGGGCACCTTTATCATCAACGGTGCGGAGCGTGTTATCGTCTCCCAGTTGGTTCGTGCACCAAGTGTATATTATTCGGAAGAATTCGACAAGGTCGGCAAGAAGCTGTTCTCCTCCCAGGTTATTCCCAACCGTGGTGCATGGCTGGAGTATGAAACCGACAGCAATGATATTTTCTATGTACGAATTGACCGGAACCGGAAGATTCCGGTAACGGTATTGATTCGTGCCCTGGGCTTTGGCACCGACGCTCAGATTACCGAGCTTTTCGGCGAAGATGCACGGCTTTTGGCAACCATGGAAAAGGACACCACCTCCACCATGGAGGAAGGTTTGCTTGAGGTATACAGAAAGCTTCGTCCGGGCGAGCCTCCCACTGTGGAATCTGCCCAGACCTTGATTCAGAATTTGTTCTTTGACCCCAAGCGGTATGACCTTGCCAAGGTAGGTCGGTATAAGTTTAATAAAAAGCTGCAGCTTGCGAACAGAATTGTTGGTTTTGTATCCGGACAGACCATTGCAGACCCGGAAACCGGCGAGGTTCTGGTTGCCGAGGGCGATGTAATTACCAAGGCAATTGCCGCAGCATTGGAAAAGGCAGAAATCAACGACATTATACTGGATGTGGATGGAACCCGCACCAAGGTTATTTCCAACCACATGGTAGATTTGAAGAACTATGTCAGCTACAATCCCAGAGAGCATGGCATTACCGAAACGGTTTGCAGCAGTGTACTCCATGAGATTTTAGAACAGTATCCCGATGTGGATTCTGAGGAATTTAAGGCACAGCTGGTTGCAAGAAAAGATGAGCTGATTCCCCGTCAGATTATGATTGACGATATCTTGGCATCTATTTCTTATATATGCAACCTGGCAGCAGGTGTTGGTCAGGTGGACGATATTGACCATCTGGGTAATCGTCGCTTGCGTAGTGTGGGCGAGCTTTTGCAGAACCAGTTCCGTATCGGTCTTTCCCGAATGGAACGTGTGGTTCGTGAGCGGATGACCATTCAGGATTTGGATGTCATTACCCCCCAGACCCTGATTAACATTCGTCCGGTAACCTCTGCCATTAAGGAATTCTTCTGCTCCTCTCAGCTGTCCCAGTTTATGGATCAGATTAACCCCCTGGGCGAGCTGACCCATAAGAGAAGACTTTCTGCATTGGGTCCTGGCGGTCTCTCCCGTGAGCGTGCCGGCTTCGAGGTCCGTGACGTACACCATTCTCACTATGGTCGTATGTGTCCCATTGAGACTCCGGAAGGTCCCAACATTGGTTTGATTAACTCCTTGAGCGGTTTTGCAAAGGTTAACGAGTACGGCTTTATCGAAACGCCCTACCGGAAAGTAGATAAGGAAACCGGTGTGGTAACCGAAGAGGTCGAGTACATGACCGCAGACACCGAAGAGGGCTACTTTGTAGCACAGGCAACCGAGCCTCTGGATGAAAACGGTCGGTTCCTGAACAAAAAGGTTGTAACCCGTTATAAGGACGAATTTTTAGAAGTTGCTCCCGAGCGGGTAGACTATATGGATGTATCCCCCAGACAGGTTATGTCCATTGCAACTGCCATGATTCCCTTCCTGGAAAACGACGATGCGAACCGTGCTTTGATGGGTTCTAACATGCAGCGTCAGGCAGTTCCGCTTTTGGTCCCCGAATCCCCCATTGTAGGTACCGGTATGGAATATAAGGCAGCCCGGGACTCCGGTGTCTGTGTTCTGGCAACCAAGGGTGGCGTGGTGGAAAAGGTTTCCGCTGACGAGATTGTGATTTTGAATGACGACAAAGGGCTTGACCGGTATAAGCTGATTAAATTTACCCGTTCTAACCAGGGTACCTGTATCAACCAGCGTCCCATCGTGACCGCCGGCGAGAGAGTGGAAGCTGGGGACATTATTGCAGATGGTCCCTCCACCCAGAACGGCGAAATCGGTCTTGGTAGAAATATCTTAATCGGCTTCATGACATGGGAAGGCTACAACTACGAGGATGCTATCTTAATCAACGAAAAACTGGTTAAGGAAGATATCTTTACCTCCATTCATATTGAGGAATATGAGGTAGAAGCAAGAGATACCAAGCTGGGCCCGGAAGAAATTACTCGGGATATCCCCAACGTGGGCGAGGATGCCCTTCGGAATCTTGACGAACGTGGTATCATCCGGATTGGTGCCGAGGTAGAGAGCGGCGACATTCTGGTTGGTAAGGTTACCCCCAAGGGCGAAACCGAGCTGACTGCAGAGGAACGGTTGCTCCGTGCCATCTTTGGCGAAAAGGCACGTGAGGTCAGAGATACCTCTCTGCGGGTTCCCCACGGCGAATATGGTATTATTGTGGATGTTCAGGTATTTACCCGGGCAAACGGCGATGAGCTTTCCCCCGGTGTGAATCAGGTGGTTCGTTGTTACATTGCCCAGAAGAGAAAGATTTCCGTGGGCGATAAGATGGCGGGTCGTCATGGTAATAAGGGCGTTATTTCCCGGATTCTTCCCGAAGAGGATATGCCTTTCTTAGAAGACGGTACTCCCTTGCAGATTGTACTGAACCCCCTGGGCGTTCCTTCTCGTATGAATATCGGTCAGGTGCTGGAAGTCCATTTAGGCTATGCAGCAAAGGCACTTGGCTGGAAGATTGCTACCCCGGTATTTGACGGTGCCAACGAGGAAGATATCATGGATGCTCTGGAGCAGGCAGGCTATAATCGGAACGGTAAATCGATTCTCTACGATGGACGAACCGGCGAGCCTTTTGATAATCCTGTAACGGTAGGCTACATGCACTACCTGAAACTCCACCATCTGGTTGATGATAAGATTCACGCACGTTCCACCGGTCCTTACTCGCTGGTAACCCAGCAGCCTTTAGGTGGTAAGGCACAGTTCGGCGGACAGCGTTTCGGTGAGATGGAAGTTTGGGCACTGGAGGCATATGGTGCAGCTTATACCTTGCAGGAAATTCTGACCGTTAAATCCGATGATGTGGTAGGTCGTGTGAAGACTTACGAGTCTATCGTTAAGGGCGAGAACGTGCCGGAACCCGGTGTTCCCGAATCCTTCAAGGTTCTGGTAAAGGAACTCCAGAGTCTGGCGCTGGATATCAAGGTTCTGGACAAGGATGACAACGAAATTGTTCTCCGTGAATCCATGGACGATGATCCGGACGATTTGCCGGTTAACATCGCAGGCATCGAGGATGATGATATCCTTCCCGCAGGCGACGATGACGAGTTGGATATGAATCTGGATGATGACGACGATTTGATGGACGATATTCTCGGCAGTGATGACGAGGAAGAGGGCGACGGCGTACTTTCAGGCGGTCTGGCGGAGCTTTTGACGGCCGGCAGTGCGGATAGCGGTTTTGATGGCGATTATCTGGATTCCGAGGATGTTGGTTCTTTGGAACAGATGGTCGAAGAAGAAGATGATGATTTTGATGATGACGACGTTTTGTTCTAACAGTTAGAGGATTGGAACAAGCTTGGGCTGTCTGCCAAACTCACGGCAGACAGCAACGAAATTTGTGAGTTAGAAAGGCATGGTCGTTATGAGCGAATATCAAAATTTTGATGCAATACAAATCGGACTGGCATCTCCCGAGAAGATTAGAGAGTGGTCTCACGGCGAGGTTAAAAAGCCCGAAACCATCAACTACAGAACCTTAAAGCCGGAGAAAGACGGCTTGTTCTGCGAGCGGATTTTTGGACCGCAGAAGGACTGGGAATGTCATTGCGGTAAGTATAAAAGAGTACGGTATAAGGGTGTTGTCTGTGACCGATGCGGCGTTGAAGTAACCCGCTCTAAGGTTCGTCGTGAGCGGATGGGTCATATTGAACTGGCAGTACCGGTTTCCCATATCTGGTATTTTAAGGGTATCCCCAGCCGGATGGGGTTGATTTTGGATATGTCCCCTCGGGCTCTGGAAAAGGTTCTCTACTTTGCAGCCTATGTGGTTATTGATCCGGGCAAGACCTCTTTGATGAAGAACCAGATTCTTACCGAGAAAGAATACCGTGAAAACTACGAAAAGTATGGGGATATGTTCCGTGCCGGCATGGGTGCGGAAGCAATCCTGGAAATGCTTCGGGACATTGACTTAGAAGCATTGTATGAGGAACTGAAGAACGATTTGGAGGGCGCAAAGGGACAGAAGAAGATTCGTACTGTCCGCCGTCTGGAGGTTGTGGAAGCATTCCGCAAGTCCGGCAATAAGCCCGAATGGATGGTTCTGTCTGTGATTCCGGTTATTCCGCCGGAAATCCGTCCTATGGTACAGCTGGACGGCGGTCGGTTTGCAACCTCCGACCTGAACGATTTGTACCGCCGTGTGATTAACCGGAACAACCGGTTGAAGCGGCTCCTTGATTTGGGTGCTCCCGAAATCATTGTAAGAAACGAGAAGAGAATGCTTCAAGAAGCAGTAGATGCTTTGATTGACAACGGTCGTCGAGGCCGTCCCGTTACCGGCCCCGGTAACCGTCCCTTAAAGTCCCTGTCCGATATGTTAAAGGGTAAACAGGGTCGGTTCCGTCAGAACCTGCTGGGTAAGCGTGTTGACTATTCCGGACGTTCCGTTATCGTGGTTGGTCCCGAGCTGAAGATTTATCAGTGCGGTTTGCCCAAGAAGATGGCACTGGAGCTCTTTAAGCCCTTTGTTATGAAGAAATTGGTTGCCGATGGTATGGCACACAATATCAAGTCCGCAAAGCGGATGGTAGAGCGGATTCGTCCCGAAGTCTGGGATGTTTTGGAGGATGTTATTTCCGAGCATCCGGTTCTTTTAAACCGTGCACCAACCCTGCATAGACTGGGTATTCAGGCATTCGAACCGGTATTGGTAGAAGGTAAGGCATTGAAGCTCCATCCTCTGGTGTGTACCGCATTTAACGCCGACTTCGACGGCGACCAGATGGCAGTTCATCTACCTCTGTCTGCAGAGGCTCAAGCAGAGGCTCGGTTCCTGATGCTCTCTGCCAACAACCTGATTAAGCCTCAGGATGGTAAGCCTGTTACCGTTCCGACCCAGGATATGGTTTTGGGTAGCTATTACCTGACCTTAAAGGACGATACCGAATTGGGTACCGGCAAGCTGTTCTCCTCTTATGACGAGGCGGTTCTGGCTTACAACAATGGTGCAGTAGGACTCCATGCTCCCATTAAGGTTCGGGTAACCCGTACTGTCAATGGCGAGGAAAAGACCGGCATGATTGACGCAACCGTTGGTCGGTTGATCTTCAACTCCAAGATTCCCCAGGATTTAGGATTTGTGGACAGAACCAATCCCGAGCATGCACTGGATCTGGAAATCGGGGACAATGTTCTCAAGAAACCAGCAGTGAAAGAGGAAATCAACGACAATGTAGAACCCGGTGTGGACAAGAAATTGCTTGGTAAGATTATCAATGCAAGCATTAAAATCCACGGCATTACCGAAACAGCAACTCTGCTGGATGATGTAAAGGCAATGGGTTATAAGTATTCCACCATTGGTGCGATTACCGTCTGTGTGGATGATATGCAGGTGCCGGAAGCAAAGAAGGTATTCCTTGCTGAGGCAGAGGAGAAAATCGACCAGGTTGTACGGAAGTACCGTCGTGGTCTGCTTACCGATGAGGAACGTTATCGCCATGTTATTAACATCTGGTCCGAAACCTCCAATAAGGTAACAGACGCTTTGATGGCAAACTTAAAGCAGCTTAACCCGATTTACATGATGGCAAACTCCGGTGCCCGTGGTAGTGTGAACCAGATTCGTCAGTTGGCAGCAATGCGTGGTCTGATGGCGGATACCTCGGGTCGTACCATTGAGATTCCCATTCGTTCTAACTTCCGTGAGGGTCTGACCGTGTTGGAGTACTTTATCTCCACCCACGGTGCCAGAAAGGGTCTTACCGATACCGCACTCCGTACGGCGGACTCCGGTTACCTGACCCGCCGTCTGGTAGACGTTTCTCAGGAAGTGATTGTAAGAGAAGAAGACTGTGGAACCAGAGATGGCATTATCGTTTGCGATATCCGGGACGGCAACGAGATTATCGAGCCGCTCATTGACCGGTTAGAGGGCAGAACCGTAACCGAAGATATCATTCATCCTGAAACCGGCGAAGTGATTGTTCCCGAGAACGAAATGATTACCATGGATCAAGCAAAGCGGATTGTGGATGCCGGTATCAAGGAAGTCAAGATTCGTTCCGTTGTGAAGTGTCGCAGTAAGGTTGGTGTTTGTGCTAAGTGTTACGGACACAACTTGGCGGCAGGAAGACCCGTTGATGTGGGCGAAACAGTTGGTATCATCGCAGCACAGTCCATTGGTGAGCCTGGTACCCAGTTGACCATGAGAACCTTCCACGCCGGCGGTGTCGCAGGCGACGATATTACCCAGGGTCTCCCCCGTGTCGAGGAGTTGTTTGAAGCAAGAAAACCCAAGGGCGTTGCGATTATCTCTGAAATCGGTGGTATTGTTCGGATTACTGAAACCAACAATAAGCGTGAGGTTACTGTAACCAACAACGAAACCGGCGAAGCTGTAACCTACCTGATTCCGTTCGGTTCCAGAATCAAGGTTCGGGATGATCAGGAAATCCAGAAGGGCGAACCCCTGACCGAAGGTTCCATCAACCCCCACGATATTCTGGAGGTTCTTGGTTCTACCGCAGTACAGAACTACTTCATTCAGGAAGTACAGCGTGTATATCGTCTGCAGGGTGTTGATATCAACGATAAGCATATTGAGGTTATCGTTCGTCAAATGATGCATAAGGTTAAGATTGAGGAAGCCGGGGATACCGGATTGCTTACCGGCTCTCTGGTCAGCGTCTTTGAGGTAGAGGAAATCAACAAGCAGATGACCGAGGAGGGCAAGCGTCCTGCAGAGTACTCCGATGTGCTGATGGGTATTACCAAGGCAGCGCTGGCTACCGATTCCTTCCTGTCTGCAGCATCCTTCCAGGAGACCACTCGTGTTCTTACCGACGCTGCAATCAAGGGTAAGAAGGACCCGCTGGTTGGTCTTAAGGAAAATGTTATCATCGGTAAACTGGTTCCTGCCGGAACCGGTATGGCTCGGTATAACAATATCGAAGTTTATCCCTCCTACAGTGCAGTAGCAGGGGAAGATACCGAAGCAGCTGAATAAAACAAAGCATAACAGAAAAACCCCCTCTCGTTGGAGAGGGGGTTTCGTATGCAGAGAGGATTCAAGCCCTGGATAGTGTTCTCAAGAAAAAAAGCATCCTGTTAGGATGCTTTTTTCTGGTGGAGGGAGATGGATTCGAACCATCGAAGCGAGACGCAACAGATTTACAGTCTGCCCCCTTTGGCCACTCGGGAACCCCTCCATATTCAATTTGCTTGTCCTCGTTGCGACGACTTGAACAGTATATCATCTTTTTCGAGGATTGTCAATACATTTTTTGAAAAAAATTAAAATTTTTCAATCACGCAAATTTTTGCCATCATGGGTTCATTTTTAGCTTGTAGAGGTAGCCTAATCATTGTATAATAATAAAATTCGTACAGGGAGTGATAATTGTAATGGAAAAAACAAAGATTTCCGGGGTATCGGCAAGAGACCCGCAGATTATCAAGTATAAAGAAAAATATTATCGGTGTTATACCGAAGATTTGACATCGGTCAGTGTGGCTTGCGGCGATAGCTTGGAGGCGCTTTTGGCAGCCGAGGGGAAAAAGGTGTTTATCCCCGGGGAGGGGTTGGAATATTCCAAACAGATTTGGGCGCCGGACATTGTTCTTTGCTTATCGAGGCAGACGGCATCCATGTCTTCTTCCACGGATGGGAAGCAGAAGAGACCGAAATTCGCTGGGACACGGTCTATTTGTGGCACGGAAAGCTGGAGCAGAATGAAAACGGCTTTGTGATTGTGTAACTGCTGGTAATTGAAGTAGGGGACAGGGAAGACGCCTGTCCCCTTTTCTTTGTGGAAAATGTATATGGCAGGCAGAGAAACAACCTTGAAATTTTACAGTTTTTTTGCAATTCTGTAAAAAAAAGAATTGACATTACCGAGGTTTCGTGGTAAGATATAATAGTTCGCTTAATGGGTAAAAGTGTCTTTAGGCGGCAACTACAAATTTAGGAGGTGAAGGAAATGAAAGTACAACCTTCCGTAAAACCTATTTGTGAAAAGTGCAAAATTATCAAAAGAAAAGGCAGAGTCATGGTAATTTGTGAGAATCCCCGCCACAAGCAGAAGCAGGGTTAATTGCAAAACCGGAGCAGGGTCAGGCTTATAAACCACAAACACTTCTATAAGCTGACGCCGTAATTACGGGTGAAATTCTGCTCCACTGTTTTTTCCAAAAAATCAATGGAGGTGAAAATTTATGGCACGTATCGCAGGCGTAGATTTACCGAACGACAAGAGAGTTGAGATTGGTCTTACCTATATCTTTGGTATCGGTCTTTCTACTTCCAAAAAGATTCTGGAGGCAACCGGCATCAATCCGGACACCAGAGTTCGTGATCTTACTGAAGACGAGGTTTCCAAGCTGAGAGCGGAGATCGACCACTACAGCGTAGAGGGCGATTTGCGTAGAGACATTGCATTGGACATCAAGCGTTTGATGGAAATCAACTGCTACAGAGGTCTTCGTCACAGAAAGGGTCTTCCTGTTCGTGGTCAGCGGTCTAAGACCAATGCCAGAACCAGAAAGGGCCCCAAAAAGACCATTGCAAACAAGAAGAAATAGTTTTTGTTTGCGTGTGCTTGCCGCAACTGCTTGTGTGGCAGCTGTTTAAAAATTTGATTTTTCCATGCGGGGAAAACCCGTATCGGATATCCGTAATTTCAGGAGGTGAAAGATACAATGGCAAAGGCAGTTAAGAGAACCCGCCGCCGTAAGGAAAGAAAGAACATCGAGCGGGGTGCAGCGCATATTAAATCTACATTTAATAATACCATTGTTACGATTACAGACGTAGCCGGAAATGCAATTTCTTGGGCATCCGCCGGTGGCCTCGGTTTTAGAGGTTCTAAAAAGAGCACTCCCTTTGCAGCCCAGATGGCAGCAGAGACTGCAGCGAAGGCAGCAATGGAGCATGGCTTGAAGTATGTCGAGGTTT
The DNA here is from genome assembly GCA_045606185.1 of Ructibacterium sp. Lineage (GTDB taxonomy): Bacteria > Bacillota > Clostridia > Monoglobales > Monoglobaceae > Ructibacterium. The sequence goes on along the minus strand of JAZURN010000032.1, from coordinate 2,431 downwards.
ATGTTAAGGGACCGGGTTCCGGTCGTGAAGCAGCAATCCGTGCATTGCAGGTTGCAGGCCTCGAAGTGAATATGATTAAGGACGTTACACCGATTCCTCACAACGGTTGCAGACCGCCGAAGAGAAGACGCGTGTAATGACGGAGGTGAAAGAGTAAATGGCAAGATATACAGAATCTGTTTGCAGACTTTGCAGACGTGAAGGTCAGAAGTTGTTCTTAAAGGGCGACAGATGCTACACCGATAAGTGTGCAGTTACCAGACGTGCCTATGCCCCCGGTCAGCACGGTCAGGGCAGACGGAAGCTTTCCGAGTACGGCACTCAGCTTCGTGAGAAGCAGAAGGTAAGAAGAGCTTACGGTATTTTGGAAGGTCAGTTTGCACATTACTTTGAAATGGCAAACAAGAAGGAAGGCGTAACCGGCGAAAACCTGCTCCGCATTCTGGAAAGCCGTCTGGATAACGTAGTTTATAAGTTGGGTCTGGCAGTTTCCAGACCGGAAGCAAGACAGCTGGTTTCCCACGCTCACTTTACCGTAAACGGCAAGAAGGTAAACATTCCTTCCTACCTGGTAAAGCCTGGCGATGTGATTGCTGTTCGTGAGAAGAGCAGATCCAGTGCAAAATTCGAGGCTATTCTCGGCTCTACCGAGGGCAGAATCGTTCCCAAGTGGCTTGACATGAACCGTGAGACCTTAGAGGGTCGTGTGGTTGCTCTGGCAGAACGGGAAGATATTGATATGCCGATCGAAGAGCATCTGATCGTCGAGTTGTACAGCAAATAATAACTTGCTGTAACAATCCGGCGGATTCAAAGAATTCGTTGTAAATAGTCTAGGAGGGCTGACAATGATTGAAATCGAAAAGCCAAGAATTGAATGCGTAGAAGCATCCGAAGATAATAAATATGGCAAATTTGTTGTTGAGCCTCTGGAAAGAGGCTACGGCACAACGTTTGGCAACTCTCTCAGAAGAATGTTGCTGTCCTCCCTTCCCGGTGTGGCTGCAACTTCGGTAAAGATTGACGGAGTTCTTCATGAGTTTTCAACAATTCCCGGTGTGAAAGAGGATGTTGCGGAAATTATTCTTAACATTAAGCAGCTGGCGATTAAGCTGCACTCTGATGCACCTAAGACAGTTTACATCAATCACGAAGGCGCAGGGGAAATTTGTGCAGGGGATATCAAGCATGATTCCGACGTTGAAATCATCAATGAGGATTTGCACATTGCAACCCTGAGCGAAGATGCCAGACTGTTTATGGAAATTACCCTGGACAAGGGTCGTGGTTATGTTTCCTCTGATCGGAATAAGCAACTGCTTCAACCGATTATCGGTGTAATTGCAACTGACTCTATCTATACACCGGTAGAGAAGGTAAATTATACCGTGGATAATACCCGTGTGGGCAATGTAACCGACTATGACAAGCTTACCTTGGAGGTATGGACCAACGGTACCATTACCCCTGCCGAGGCAGTGTCGTTAGCTGCCAAGATTGTCAGCGAGCACATGAGCTTGTTCATCGACCTGTCCGATGAGGCAAAGAACACAGAGATTATGGTTGAAAAGGAAGAAAGCAAGAAGGAGAAGGTTCTGGAAACCACCATTGAGGAGCTTGACCTTTCTGTTCGTTCCTACAACTGTCTCAAGCGTGCCGGCATCAACACTGTACAGGATCTGACAACCCGTTCCGAGAACGATATGATGAAGGTTAGAAATCTTGGACGGAAATCCCTGGAGGAGGTTATTGCAAAGCTGGATGCTATGGATTTGGCACTGGCAAGCGATGACTAATCCCACAAATAGAAATTAAAAATTGAGGTGAGATAAAATGGCAATCCAGAGAAAACTTGGCAGACCGACTGACCAGAGACGTGCAATGCTCCGGTCTATGACCACTTCCTTCCTGGAAGCAGGCAGAATTGAAACAACTCTGACCCGTGCAAAGGAAGTTCGCAAGATTGCAGAGAAGATGGTTACTCTCGGCAAGACCAATACTCTTCATACCAAGAGACAGGCGCTTAGCTATATTACCAAGCGTGATGTTGTGGTAAAGCTGTTTGATGAAATCGCTCCGAAATATGCTGAAAGAAACGGTGGTTACACCAGAATTATTAAGATGGGTCCCCGTCGTGGCGACGCAGCTGAGATGGCAATCTTGGAGTTTGTTGACTAATCAAAACCAAAAAGCGAGGAACGAAGGTTCCTCGCTTTTTTTGTATAACGGAGACACATGATAATTATTGTAGGGGTCGGCGGTTTTCCACGACCAGAAAGTGCTGCAAAATCCCCGGCGGGCAGTCGTGTCGGGCAGATGGAATCAATATCGTAGGGGCGATTCACGAATCGCGCGTTTTTTTGTCTTCTATTTTACATTCCCAGGTATTTTCGTATCACGTTTCTTGCGATGGGGCCGGCGGTGGTGGCAA
>JAZURN010000031.1:0-15647 GCA_045606185.1 Ructibacterium sp. | reverse complement strand
GGTCCCATGGGTATGTATAAATGGGCCGCTTATTTCCTTAACGAATGGGACGTGGACTGCTCCCACGTCTATACCTTCAATATGGACGAATGGGCCGATGCTGACGGCAACACCCTTTCCAACGATAACCCCGCTTCCTTTGAATACAGCATGAAGGAAGCCTTCTTCGGCAAGCTGAATAAGACCGTTCCGCCCGCACAGCGCAATTTTGCGACGAAGGAAAATCTGCCGACCTATCCCGGCAAGATTGCGGAGCTGAAAAAGCGCGGCGCAAAGCTGGTGCTGGTTTACGGCATCGGCAGAATGTGCCACATCGCTTTCTGGGAGCCCCAGTTTGCCGATGATTACGCTGCGGTTGACGAGTGGAAGGCACAGTGCTACCGCATCGGTGCAAAGCTGCATCCGCTGACCATCGAGCAGAACGCATTGACCAGCTTTAAGAGCCGGACCACCCTGGTTCCTTGCCGTGCTAACACCATCGGCCCCGGTCTCTTCTTACAGGCTGATTACATCATCGGCGGTGCAGATGGTCTTTTGGGACGTGGCATGCAGTGGCAGGGCATGAGCTTCCTGACCACCCTCCACTATGGTCCCTGTACCTCCATTACCTCTACCTATATGCCTACCCTTCCCGGTAAGCTGTTCTACTTAAAGGAACTGGCAGGTCCGTTGGTTGCAGAGTGTAACTAATCTGTTGTCCTAACGAGGACAATCCTGATATGGCAAAACAAAAAGACCCTTCGGGGTCTTTTTTCATTCCAGCCGTACTTGAAAATCCGGCAATCTTGGCTCGCTGCTTCGGCGTCCTCTACAATTATCCCCATTGAGATTTCGTTTTTGTCAACGGAACAATGTAACCATACAAAAAAGAAAATCCGCCATGGCGGATTTTCTTCCATACCTCTTCACTCTTTCCTTAATTTATCCCCGTTGCAATCCGGTCATGCCGGTACGAACCAAATCTTTGACCTCATGCTCCTCCATCATGGTAATAAAGGCACTGATTTTGTCCGGCGTCCCGGTCAGCTCCGCTGTCAAAAATTCCGGAGAAATATCCACTACCTCTGCACGGAAGATATCGCAAATCTGGATGACGCCGGTTCTGTCCTTGGCACTAACCCGAATCAGGACATGCTCCCGAAGCACGGCGTCTTCTTTCTTCAGTTCAATGATTTTGATAACCTCCTGCAGCTTTGCAAGTTGATTCTGAATCTGGGTAAAGGTATTATCGTCGGCACGGACTGCAATGGTAATACGGGAAATCTCCGGTTTCTCGGTTTCTCCCACCGACAAGCTGTCAATATTATACATTCTGCGAGAGAACAGCCCCGAAACCCGACTCAAAACGCCGGCGTGGTTCTTAACCAAAACCGATAAAACATGTGCTTTCATAAACATCCTCCTTATAGCTCAAGAAGAGGCTCTTGAATAGAACTTCCGCTGGGCACCATAGGAAGCACCGTCTGGTCGGAATCAATCAGGCAGTTTATCACGGTGGGTGCTATCCTACAGGCAAGCGCCTCCCAAATAGCATCTTCCAGCTCTTTTTGCGTTCTTACAGTAAAGGCATTTGCCCCAAAGCCTTTGGCTACCATATCATAATCTGTTTTTTTGTCCAGCGTGGTTTCGGAAAATCGTTCCTCATAAAACAGCCTCTGCCACTGCCGCACCATACCCAAAACATTATTATTCATGATAACGTCAATAACCGGCAGCTTCTGCTTTGCTGCGGTGGAAAGCTCGTTGCAATTCATATGGAAACAGCCGTCCCCGGTTACATTGATTACAACAGCATCCGGATTTCCTACCTGTGCGCCGATGGCTGCACCCAGACCATACCCCATGGTGCCAAGCCCGCCCGAGGAAAGGAACCGCCGTGGTTTGTCTATCCCAAAGAACTGCGCTGTCCACATCTGGTGCTGTCCCACATCGGTACAGACAATGGCATCTCCCTTTGTGGCAATTCGCAGAGATTCTAATACTATTTGCGGCGTCAATCCGCTGCTCTTTGGCTGAAAAGTAGGATATGCCGCCTTCCACGTGGCAATCTTTTTCATCCAATCAGTGTGGGTGCGGGGTTTGTCCAGCTTTTTGCAAAGTGCAGCAAGCACTGCCTTGGCATCCCCTACCAGATACCCGTCGGTTAGAACGTTTTTGTCAATCTCTGCCCGATCTGCATCAATGTGCAGAATCTTGGTTTCCTTGGCAAAGGTATGGGTATTACAGGTAACCCGGTCGGAGAACCGTGCCCCAATGGCAATCAGCAAATCGCATTCCGAGATAGCCAAGGAGGTTGCTTTGGTGCCGTGCATCCCAATCATTCCGGTATAGGCAGGGTCGCTGGCAGAAAACCCGCCCAAACCCATCAGGGACAGGGTAACCGGTGCGTCAATCAGTTCCTGAAACCGTTTCAATTCCTCTGCGGCATTGGCGGCAATGACACCCCCGCCGGCATAAATCAAAGGACGCTTCGCCTTGTCTATCAGCTTTACTGCACGGGCAAGTTCCTTTCCGGTAAATGCAACCTTGTTATTATCCGCCTTTTGGGGAACAGTTTTTTGGTATTCCGCTGTCAGTTCGGTAGCATCCTTGGTAATATCAATCAGGACAGGTCCCGGTCTGCCCGAGGCGGCAATCACAAATGCCTCCCGAATGGCGGGAGCAATGTCCTCTGCCCGCTTGACCAGAAAGTTGTGCTTGGTAATGGGCATGGAAATGCCCACAATATCAATCTCCTGAAAAGAGTCTTTCCCCAAATATGCCGTTCCAACATTACAAGTAATGGCAACCATGGGCACCGAATCCATATACGCCGTGGCAATACCGGTTACCAGATTGGTGGCACCGGGCCCCGAGGTGGCAAAAACCACACCGGTCTTTCCTGTGCTTCTGGCATACCCGTCAGCGGCATGAGCGGCACCCTGTTCATGAGCCGTCAAAATATGCCGAATTTTATCCGCATATCCATAGAGGGAATCGTAGATATTCAAAATTGCACCGCCGGGATAGCCAAAAACGGTGTCCACACCCTGTTCCAAAAGGCACTCTATCACAATGTCAGAACCCCGCAACTCCATCGGGAACCACTCCTTTCTTTTTATCATGCAAGGAGAAAAAAACACTCCCCCAATTATCCTGCTCATTATACAGGAATTTCTTTTTTTTGTCAATAGGAGGGGATACCGCCCTTTCCCCAAAATTCCCCTAAAGCCTGGCTTTTTTCCCGCTGATTGCCGGAAAATGAAAGCTATCTGTAATGGTATTGTTATAATGATATGATACAATAGAAAGTAGAATGGAATTGCTATCTTCCCAAGAAATAGATACTCTTGACAAAGGAGAATACCACTATGGCACAAACCAAAGGAAAGAAATCCAGTAGCAGAACCAAAGCCTCTGCCCCTGGGAAAAAGAGTACCTCCCAAAAAGGCACCAACCCACAAAAGGCACAAGCCGGGCAGAAAACTCTGTCCAATGAAGTTCAGGGCATCCTGATTATTGCAGGAGGTCTGTTTTTGCTAATGGCATTTTTAACAACTGCAACAGGTGCTGTGGGCAGCTTTTTGCGGGATATTTTTTATGGCTTACTGGGATTTGCCAGTGCGATTAGCTGTGTCTTTGTCATTGTAACCGGCGTGCAGGTCTTTTTGAACAAAGAAGGCCGGCGAAACACCACTCGCTATCTTCTGCTGGCGGGGGTGGTGCTGGTTACCTCAATTCTGGTGGCATTGGGCTGCGGCACGCAGCAGACTGCCGGCAGCTTGTTCGAGCAGGTTGTTTCCCTCTGGCAGAGCGGCATTGACGGCTACGGCGGCGGCGTAATCGGTGGTGGCATCTGCCGGATTCTGGTAACCCTGTTGGGGGTTGGCGGTAGTTGGGTATTAACCATTGCTCTAGAACTGATTCTGGTTATTTTGCTGACCGGCGTTTCTCTGGAATCCATTTTTCGTAAGCTTGGCAAGCTGGTAAAACGCCAGTCGGACAAGGTGGCAGAGGTTGCCGAAACCCAGGTGGAAATGGAGCTGGAACCGGAGCCGAGGGTTCATAAAAAATCCTCTTTCTGGCGGGGATTTTTCCAAAAATCCCTCCCCGAACCGGAAGCAGAGCCGACGCCTGCGCCCCAAAAGAAGAAAAACGGCAACTTTTTTGAAGGATATTTTTCGGGAGAAGAGCCCCTATCCGGGCAACCCGTATCCCCCGTTGAGGACGGACCCAAGGACGCTCAAGATATTCCGGTTCGGCGGTTTACCTTCCGGGAGGATGATGAATTGCTGAAAAACGTTCTTCCTCCGGAAGACCAAACCACCGAAAACCTTCCCTTTTCCATTAATAATATGAAAACCGGGGTTTTGAGCGAGCTCCCCATTACAGAAGAAGACGGTAGTATTATCCAGCAGGAAAATCCCGAGGATGCCGACCCTGTCTTTACACCGCCCTCGGAGGCAAAGCTGGAGGATACACCCGAGCTTTCCACCAAGCTTGCCATGGAGGCAGGCGTTCCGCTGGACAGAGCCGTGGTGGCCGGGCGACGAATGATAACCGAAGAGGGTCCCGTCTCTCCCGAAGCGGAGATTATGGCAGAATTGGAAGAAAACTCTGTCACACCGCCCCGAATGATGGAATACTACATGCCCACGTTGGATTTGCTTGACCCTCCCGAACCCAGAACCCGTACCCGGGAGGAAATTAAGGCGGAGTTGGAAGAAAAAGCAAACCGTCTTTTGGATACCCTCCGGAGCTTTAAGGTAGAAGCGTGGATTACCAATATTACCCAGGGGCCCTCGGTAACCCGATTTGAATTGCAACCGGGCGTAGGGGTTAAGGTTTCCAAGATTACCAGTCTGACCGACGACATTGCCCTCAGCCTTGCCGCCCCCGGAGTTCGCATCGAGGCACCCATTCCGGGCAAGTCCGCCATCGGCATCGAGATTCCCAACAAGGAAGCAAGTCCGGTTCCCATTCGGGAGGTGCTGGAGAGCGATAAGTTCCAGAACTTCCAATCCAAAACTGCCTTTGCCCTAGGCAAAGACATTGGCGGCAGCTGCGTGGTAGCGGACATCGCCAAATTCCCCCATGTTTTGATTGCGGGACAGACAGGTTCCGGTAAGAGCGTCTGTATTAACTCCCTGATTCTAAGTATCCTCTTTAAGGCAAAGCCGGACGAGGTTAAACTCATTATGGTTGACCCCAAAATGGTAGAATTGGGCATTTATAACGGGATTCCCCATCTTTTGATTCCGGTGGTAACCGACCCCAAACACGCTGCCGGAGCCCTCAACTGGGCGGTGGTGGAGATGCAGAACCGGTATCAGCTCTTAAAGAACAACAATGTTCGGAATCTGAAAGGCTATAACGCACTGATGGAGGAACGAGGCGAGCCGGATTCCAAGCTCCCCGAAATTGTAATTATCATTGACGAGTTTGCTGATTTGATGCTTGCTGCCAAAAACGAGGTGGAAGACGCCATCAACCGTTTAGCAGCCCTTGCCCGGGCAGCCGGGATGTATTTGGTTATTGCTACCCAACGTCCTACCGTGAATGTCATTACCGGTGTCATTAAGGCAAACATTCCATCCCGAATTGCCTTTAATGTAACCTCCCAGGTAGATAGCCGTACCATTATTGATATGACCGGTGCGGAAAAGCTTTTGGGGCGTGGCGATATGCTCTATAACCCCAGCGGTTCGGTAAAACCCCAGCGGATTCAGGGAAACTTTGTATCCGATGCGGAGATTGAGCGGGTCATTGAGTTCATCAAGGGTCAGTACGAAGCCCAATACGACGAGGCGGTTCTGGAAACCATCCAAAGAGAGCAGGAACGGATTACTGCCAATCTGGATGGCGGTTCCTCCCACCACGACGACGAGGATTCCGCAACCCGAAGCGGAAGCGACCCAAAGGACGAGCTTTTTGTTCAGGCTGTGGAGATGGTGTTAGAAAACGGACAGGCATCCGTTGCCATGTTCCAACGGCGGTTCAAGATTGGCTATCAGCGTGCTGCACGGCTGATTGACCAGATGGAGGAGCGTCGGATTATTGGTCCCTATGAGGGCACCAAACCCCGCCAGGTTTTGATTTCCCGTCAGGAATTCAACGAAATGCTCATGAATCAGGAAGACTAAAAAATGAGGACGACTGCTTGTCGTCCTCATTTTTTATATCTCATAAATACCACTTAACGCATCCCCGGGGGCAACGCCCAGTATCATATCCCGCCCCGGCTGAATCCCGGCGGCAGTCAGGGCGTTTTTTACCGTTTGCTCCGCCAATAAGGGATAGTTATTCTCCGGGCTCAAATGCCCCAGCAGAATCTGGCGAACTCCCATCCGAACCAAAAACTCTGCCGCTTTTCCCGCTTCCTCGTTGGACAAATGCCCTTTCCTTCCCCGAATCCGTTGCTTGAGCGGCAGGGGGTAGCTTCCCATGTCCAGCATATTCCTGTCATGATTGGACTCCAAGAGTACCGCCTCGCTCCCTTTGACTGCCCGAAACAGGGACTCCTCCAGGACCCCAATATCGGTGGCTATGGCAAGCTTCTTTCCTTCTCCTGCCAAGCAGTATCCCACCGGGTCCGCCGCATCATGGGGAATAGAAAAAGGAGAAACCCCAATGTCCCCCACCGAAAATTCCTGCGTATGGTCAAAGGTCTTTTTCTGCTTTGGGTCAATCTTTCCCAAATCCTGCTCCATGGCAGCCCATGTTCCCTCATTGGCAAAGACAGGAACTCCATATCGTCGGCTGATAATACCCACTCCGCCGGTGTGATCTCTATGCTCATGGGTTACCAGCACCGCTGTCAAATCCTCCGGAGCAATCCCTGCTTCCCGCATGCCATTTTCTGCTACTTTTCCGCTGATACCACAATCAATCAGCAGCTTGGTCTTCTCTGTCCAAACCAAAATGGCATTTCCTCTGCTTCCGCTGCGAATGGAACATAACTTCATCTGGATTCCCCCCTCTCTCGTAAAACAAGGGATGTCCTCTCTCTGACATCCCTTTTTCTTTCTCTCTACGCCGTAGTACTCTCGCCCTCGTCTATGTCCTCCGCCTTTCTGCCGCTGCCTCTGCGGGCAATCTGTGCACCAAGGCTCCGAAGCTTGTCCTCAAATCCCTCGTAGCCACGGTCGATGTACTTTAGGTTATAAATCTCGGTTACTCCATGTGCCATGAGTCCGGCAATGACCAATGCCGCTCCGGCACGAAGGTCGGTGGCAGAGACCGGTGCGCCGGTCAGGTAGGGAGCGCCCTCAATCGTAGCAATTCTGCCCTCAACTGAAATATTCGCACCCATCCGGTTCAGTTCCCCCACATACTTAAAGCGGTTGTCCCAAACATTCTCGGTAACAATACTTGTCCCCTTTGCTGTAGCAAGCAAGGTCGCCATCTGGGGTTGGAGGTCGGTGGGAAATCCCGGATGCGGCTGGGTTTTCACATTAGCAGCATCGTACGACTCTCCGTCTTTGGAATAAACCCGAATCGCCTCGTCATATTCTTCAATTCCCACGCCCATCTCCGCAAGTTTTGCAGAGAGGGATTCCATATGCTCAGGAATGATATTGCTGACAATCACATCTCCATGGGTTGCCGCAGCTGCAATCATAAAGGTTCCTGCCTCAATCTGGTCAGGAATGACGCTAAAGCTGCCGCCATGAAGCTCGGTAACACCCTTAATACGAATCAAGTCGGTACCGGCACCACGAATATTGGCACCCATACAGTTCAGAAAATTCGCCACGTCCACAATATGAGGTTCCTTTGCGGCACTGTCAATGACGGTGGTACCCTCGGCAAAGACTGCCGCTAGCATAATATTGATGGTTGCACCAACGGATACCACATCCAGATAGATGTTATCCGCCATCAGCTTTTCTGCCTCCAGCTCCACCATGCCATGCTCAATGGTAACCTCGGCTCCCAACGCCTTAAACCCCTTGATATGCTGGTCAATGGGTCGTACACCAAAATCACAGCCGCCGGGCAGGGCAACTCTCGCCTTGCCAAATCTACCAAGCAACGCTCCCATCAGGTAGGAAGACGCACGAATTTTCCGGACGGTTTCGTAGCCGGCTTCAAAGCTATTCAAATCTGTTGCGTCAATTTCCACAACGCCGGGGGCAACAAAGGCAGCCTTGCCGCCTAAATTGTTAATGATTTCAATCAAAACCTCGATATCACTTACATGAGGAACATTGTCAATCCGGCACTTCCCCTTAACCATAATGGCAGCCACCAGAATCGCAACGGCGGAATTCTTCGCACCGCTGATTTCTACTCTGCCGGTCAATGGAGCGCCCCCCAGAACAACCATTTTTTCCATGCTTCTGCCTCCCAAAAAGCTCCTACGCAATCTTGCCAAACAAGAAGAAAATCCAAAGGGTTTTCTAAACAAATGGGTTTTATCCTATCCGTATCATACTCTATATGAAAATATTCGCCATTTCTATTCTATCATAAACTTTATTACATGTAAATTACAAATCTCTTAAATTCAAAAAATTTTTTTGTCTATTCCTCGGCAACAATGGCAGCAACAACAGAATATACTGTCTTTGCCCCTGCTTCCCGCAGAACCTTGGCGCATTCATTTAAAGTAGCACCGGTGGTACAAATATCATCTACCAAAAGAATTCTTTTTTCTAGGATAACATGGTTCAAAACCACCCGAAAATTACCCTGAACATTACACCATCTCTCCTCCAGCGTGAGGTCGCTTTGTTTCCGACCATTCTCAACCTGGCAAAGAACCCCTCCCCGAAAGGGAATTCCCAACTCTTTAGCAAGGGTTCCGGCAAGGGTCCTTGCTTGGTCATAGTTTTCTTTTTGCATCCGCTCTTTTCGAGGGGGCACTGCAACCACAATGTCAAATTCCGCATGGGGACAGTCCTGACCCAGCACCACCGCCATATGCTTTGCAAAAACAGATGCAAAGCTCTGAAATCTCTCCCGTTTGAATCGAAGAAGTGCCTGTTTTGCCGACTCCTTGTAACAATAAGCCGCACTGACTTTATGAAGAAACCTCTTTCTGGTTCCTTTGCAGTGGGAACAGAACCGCTCTCCATCGGGAATGGGTCGCCCGCACCCCGCACAACGGTTGTAAGCAAGACAAAAGGGTAAGGTCTTCATACAATCCGTACAAACACCGACTTCTGCTGAAAGAGACAAAATTCGTCTGCAAAAAATACAGCGCCGAGGAAAGATGCTATTTTTTAGACTTCGAATGAGCTTCCCGTTATTTTCCAGTGTAGTCATCCCCTTTTTCTATTATAGCGAAAAGAACCATGCTCTGTCGGCATGGCCTACTCCAGCCCTCGAAAAAAGTCATCATAGGAGCATTGATAAATCTTTCGTAACGTTACAATGACACTCGCCCTGATATTCAGTTCCCCTGCCTCATACTTTGCATAGGTCGTTCTTCCAATATCACAACCCCGACGTTGTAGTTCGGCACACAACTTCTCTTGTGATAATCCAAACAACCCCCGCAACCGCCGTAAATTATCTCCCATATTCAAATCCCGTCTAATTTTTTGTTCCATACCCATTTCCTCTCGCTTTGACCAATATTGGTTACAACACTTTTTATTTTATGTTATATCAAAACAAAACATTGTCCGCAATATTGGTCCTTTTATTTACCGAAAATGAAAAAGATTTTCTCGATTTTTGTCGCCTTTTTGGGTACGGAAATAAATGGGAAATAGTTCATCTATGGTATGATGAATTTGTATGCAAATACCATGTAGCAAGGAGGAGCACCATGACCATACGAACAGAACATATCGGCACAACCCTGGTGGTCAAGCTATCCGGGGAAATCGACCAGAGCTGTGCCGGAGAAATCCGCAGCGATATTGACCGAAATCTTCAGCTTTATCCCATCAAAAATTTGATTTTAGATTTTGCCGAGGTATCCTTTATGGATAGCTCGGGAATCGGAATGATTTTGGGCAGATATAAGCAAATCAAGGCTAGAAACGGCAAGACCATGATTATCCGCACCCAGCCTCAGGTAGACCGAATCCTGGAGCTTTCCGGGTTAAAAACGATTATTGAATGCGGTTAAAAGGAGGAATCAAAATGGAAAACTATATGAAGCTACAGTTTCCTGCTAAAGCAAGAAACGAGGCATTTGCCAGAGCTGCAGCGGGCGCTTTTGCAGCGCAGCTGGACCCCACCTGCGAAGAATTGGCAGATATCAAAACGGCGGTATCCGAGGCAGTAACCAATGCGATTGTTCACGGCTACAATCATACCTGCGGGGAAGTAGAGCTGGTCTGTAAGATTGTTGGGGAGGAGTTTATTGTCATGATTGCAGACCAAGGTGTAGGAATTGAGAACATTCCCTTGGCTATGCAGCCTCTCTATTCCACTGTTCCCGGAGAGGAGCGAAGCGGTATGGGGTTTACCGTGATGGAAAGCTTTATGGATTCATTGAACGTAGATTCTACCCCCGAGAAGGGAACAACGGTTACCATGACAAAACGAATCGGGCAAAGCGACTATGGAAGATAACAAGCATTGGGAAAATGACCAGCTTCTATTTCGTGCCGGAAAAGGGGACAAGGCTGCACAAGACCTATTGGTAGAAATAAACACAGGTTTGGTGCATAGCGTTGTAAAACGCTTTTTGGGAAGAGGTCAGGAAATGGAAGATTTGTTTCAGGTAGGTTGTATCGGTTTGATTAAGGCAGTCCAACGGTTTGATGTAAGCCTTGGCGTCCGGTTTTCTACATACGCAGTTCCAATGATACTCGGCGAAATCAAACGCTTTCTACGAGACGACGGAATGATTAAGGTCAGCCGTTCCCTCAAGGAAACCGCCACTCGGGCTATGGCACTGCGGGAAGAGCTGACCAAAAAAACCGGTATTGAACCTACCATTGGGGAGCTGGCAAGCAGACTGGAAATCTCTCCTGCCGAACTATCTTCGGCTTTGGAGTCAAGAATTCGTCCTGAATCCTTGTACGCCACCCCAGATGACGGAAATCGGGAGCAATCCTCCCTTCTGGAGCGTTTGGAAAGCTTGGAAACCCCCGAAGAGAACGTTATAAACAAGCTAACCTTGGAATCTCTGTTAAAGGATTTGGAGGGACGGGAAAAAACCATCATTTATTTGCGGTATTATAAACAAAAAACCCAGACCGAAATTGCTGATCGATTGGGAATTTCGCAAGTTCAGGTTTCCAGAATTGAAAAAAAGTTATTGGGCAAAATGAGAGAAAAAATAGGGAGTGAATTGTAGGGTCGGTGTTTATCTCCGAACGTTGCGATTGCGATACACCATCCGTATGTGCAGGTCAGCCTCTCCAGAGCATCGGGGAGCGTTTTTTCGGGCGGACAGAGGCGTCCGTCCCTACCGGGAATCCGGGGAATTTGAGAATATGACAACGGGACGTTCGTGAACGTCCCCTACAATGAAAACGCATAAAACAGGAAAATTGTAGGTGACGGCATAAATGCCGTCCCGCCTGCCATTACAAAAACCACCGGGACGTCGGATAACTCCATCCCTCCACCTTCGATGGACCCCCCTCCTTTGCACAAGGGGGGCATATCCCTATTTCCACATAATTTAACGCAATAGCATAAAAAAGGGACCCACAAGGGGTCCCTTTTAATTTTAGCAATTACGCTATCGTAAGTGAATCTTACTGAACGTTGTATCTGCCAAAGTCGTAGTTTCTGTAAACAACGATGTCAGCAGGCTTGTTGTTGTAAGTTCTTACGAATACATAGTCCATCATGCCGTATGCAGGAGTAGCAACGGTGGTGGTACCATCTTCCAAAGTAACGGTCTTGGTGGTATCCATCAATTCTTCGTCAACTTCTGCATCGCCCAGGCTACCAACTTCCAGTCTAAAGTCTGCCTTCATGTTTACGTCATAAACGTATACATTTGCGTCAGCTTCCTTCACGTACTGGATTGCGCCTACAGCGTTACCTGCAGCATCCAGACCCTGTACCAGAGCGGTACCGTTGTTGCTGAACTTGGTAACTGCACCGAAGAGGTAAGACTCGTCAGTGTTGCCAGGGGTACCCAGAGCAAATACGGGGGTAGCAGCTGCGTTCTTCGCATAAGCGGTGCCGTCAGCCAGACCGGTAAAGGTCAGGATAGCCTTTGCATAAGTGATTACGCCGTTTTCAACAGTCATCTGAACGATGTCGCCACGCTCTGCTGCAGAGATAACGCCTACAGTACCCATGTCAACCTTGGTGGTTGCGGTCTGGAGTTCGCCATTCATGTAGTAGGAAACGGTGCATACTTCGTCAGTACCATTTACAACAGATACACCAACACTGTCGATAACTGCGATGTTGGTTGCAGCGGAGAGACGACCGGTCTCGTTCATCAGAACTACTACCTGTGCTTCGTCGTTAGCATCCGGAGCAAAACCGTATACGTTGTAGGTCTGGTCATCCAACAGGCTAGCAATGGTAGCTACAGAACTGTTGATGGAGCTTGCTTCGTTTGCATTGTTACCATAGGTAATTGCAGCAGACTTAGGAGCAATGTAGAATACCTTGGTGTCTTCGTTTACAGCGATGCCGTTCTTGAAGGTCAGAGCGTCAGCGTTGTATGCAGAAGAACCGGAGTTGATGAGAGCCAAATCTCTTTCGCTATTAGCAGCAGCCTCTACAGCGATGGTCTTAACCTTGCGTGCATCGTTGCCTTCGTAAGCGATCAGTCTGTTAACCAGACCAGCTGCAAATGCATCCAGGTCAGGGATGTAAGCGGTATCGTTCAGCTCTGCAGTGAAGCTCTTGTCAGCCCGGTAAGCTGCAGCCACGGTAGCGGTCAGAGTCTGGTCAAAGTTAACCAACTTAACCTTCTCAGCCAGCTCAGCCTCGTAGATTTCGCCGCTCATGTCGAGCAACTTAACAGATACAACCTTTTCGCCAGGCCATGTGCCGTCTTCAGCCTTTGCAGCCAGAACGTAAGCATACTGGTCAACCTTGGTGTTAACGCCTTCGATTTCTACAGCGTCGTCCAGAGCAACAATCTTGCCATAAGCGTCAATGTAGAATCTACCGGACAGACCAGGTTCAACAGTGCCTACATTGTAAGCGTTAGCAGCGATTTCATAGGTGTTGCCGTCGGTCAGAACAACGTCGCCGTTATTCTTTGCTACGGAAACTGCACCGTCAACGTAGTTGCCTTCGTCCAGAACGGTTACATTGTAAACCTGGTTAGTGTTGCTACCATTCCAGATGATGGATACTACATCCCACTTCTTCAGCTCGGTGTAGTCGATAGCTTCACCATTCTTGGTCAGGTTGATGATGGTGTTAATGTCAGCATCATCAAATACCAACTTCACGCCATTGCCGGTGTGTACTTCTCTAGGAGCGATAAAGAACTTAACCTGGCCCTTGTTGGTAACTTCCTTAACAACAGCGGTAACAGCGATTTCAATGTTAACGATGTCGTATGCAGGATTGTTATCGGTATCGAGCAGGGTAACCTTACCGCTCAAAGTGTTGTTAGCAGTAATGGTGCCGCCGAAGTAGTTAGCCAGAACGTTACGGCTATCATCAGTGGTAACGTTGTTGGTGTCATCGGTTGCAACGGGGATACCGTTGTAGATGATGGTAGCACCAGCCTGAATGGTCTTGGAAAGCTCAACATTGCTGTTTACGTCCTTCAGATATTCAACAACGCCGGTAGCTGCGGTGTAATCAGTATACTGATCCAGGTTGAATGCGATCTCGCTGTTTACAGCCTGCTTCTCCATAGCGATTACGGTGTAGTTGTTCTCGAAGTTGCTCATCTTCTTAGCGTATACTTCTACAGCATAGCCCAAGAACTGGTCGCAATCAACGTCGCCCTGATACATGGTCAGGTCAGGAACATACCAACCGGTAACAACGCCGTTAACGTAGTTGTTTACGGTACCAATGTAGTAGCCGTTGTCTGCAGTGTCATAAGTTGCAACTTCAACGGTCTTTCTAGCAGTGGTATCAATGGTGCCGGACAGGCTGTTTGCGGTAACGATACCGGTCAACTTGATCATCTTCAGGTCTCTGGTAAGCAAAGTCTGCAGAGCAAAGTTAACGCCATCGTAGATACCATATTCCTTATCGGTGCCGTAGGTTACGGGATCCATCAAAGGAGTGTTGATTGCATTGTAAACCATCTGTGCAACCATACCTCTGGAAGCCTCTACGCCGATGCCGCCGCCTACAACGCCATCAAGCACGCCGTAACGGGTAGCTGCGGTAACATAACCGGTGGGGTAACCGCCATTGTCAGTTGCGAAGGGTCTGTAACCCAGAGTTTCCATCAGCATCTTAATCATCTGCTCGTAAGTTACGTTGTCCTCAGGACCGAACTTACCATCGCCATAACCGTTTACGATGCCCTGGCTAGCAGCCTGTGCAACATAACCGGAAGCCCAGTGGCTGGAAGGAACGTCCTCAAACTCGGTAGCGGTCTGAGCAGCTACATCCATACCCTGAATTCTAGCGATAATAGCAGTTACTTCTGCTCTGGTAATGGTGTCTTCAGGTCTGAAGTCCATCACGCCGTCGCCGTCTTCGTCGTCACCTGTAACGATACCAAGATCGTTCAACAGTTCGATTGCTTTAGCATAATTGTCAGTGTCAGCTACATCGCTGAAAGTGCCTGCAAATGCTACAGTACTAACCAGCATAGCAAAAACTGCTACCAAAGCAATAATCTTTTTGAGATTTCTCATTCTCAAATCCTCCTTAAAATATTAAGATTTTTATTTTTTTTACACTTTCATTGCACCGCAGTACCCGTTCTGCGACGACTTTGCCAATGAGTCTATACCAAAAAGAATATATTCCCACTAACTTTGTTCAAATTATAGCACTAAAACAGGGCAAATGTCAATATTTAATTTGATTTTTAATAGTTTTGTAACAAACTAACCAAAAAATTGCAGCCACTTTCCTGCCATGTAAGTGATTCCTACCGATTTCTAACCCCTCAAAAAGAGGAATTTCGGGAAATAACGGTACGGGCATGCCGTCTTTTTTGTGTTTTTGGGCATAAAAATCCAATTCCCCCTCGGCATTTGTCCATTTTAACCTTGAATTCGGCTTTTGTCAACCCCTTTGTTGAAAAAATTTCTTTTTTTGCGTCTTTTTTCCTGCTTTCGCGCAGTTTTTAATCTTTCTCGCAAAGGGGGGCTTCCATTTTGCCGTTTCCTATCAATTAGACGGCGGATTTTTCAACTTTGTTCCATCTTTTTTTAAATTTATTATAAT
Organism: Ructibacterium sp.; assembly: GCA_045606185.1. Classification (GTDB taxonomy): domain Bacteria; phylum Bacillota; class Clostridia; order Monoglobales; family Monoglobaceae; genus Ructibacterium. The sequence continues at coordinate 413 of JAZURN010000031.1, read as the reverse complement.
ATATTATATAATAAGGAAGAAAAGTTTCCCAATTTTATTTTTTGACATCTGGTTTTCTGATACCGCTTCAACGCCGAATATAACTTACGAAGGAAATATCACTTGCGTAAGCCGAATATAACTGAAAAAAGCAGAACCATAGAGATATTTTGATTTTAAATGAAATCGTTCACTCTGCTCACGATGAAATCCAAACAAGTTTGGATGAAATCAAAGCTTTGCAGCTTTGATGAAATTAAATCCGTCTTTTTATCCTTGCGGAGCAAGATTTCATTACGAAGTGATTTCATCTGCGAAGCAGATTTATTCCGTCGCAAGACGGATTTAGTTGAAAAAAGCACTTCCGAAGAAGTGCTTTTTTCTGGTCGGGGCGACAGGATTCGAACCTGCGGCCCCCTGGTCCCAAACCAGGT